>JAUIDF010000062.1 GCA_030429125.1 Gammaproteobacteria bacterium
GCTTGACGATCTCGGTGCCGTCGGCGGCGAACACGATGGTGGCGGGCCAGCCCCAGTCCTCGTAGCGGATCGACAGGTCGGGGTTGGCGTCCTGGTCGACGCGCACGGGAATGTAATGGGCGTTGACCATCTCCGCCACGCGATCGTTGGACCACGTTTGTTCGTCCATGACGTGGCACCAGTGGCACCAGCGGGCATCCATGTCGAGCAGGACGTAGCGATCTTGCTGCTTCGCTTCCTCGAACAGTTGCGGCGACCAGTCGCGCCACTGGATGTCGGCCGCGAGGCAGGGGGGTGCGGCCAGGAGCACGGCGGCGACGAACGAGTGAACGGGTGGCGTTCTCATGGACTGAACCGAACGGTGGGTCATACCCGGGTTCGAGTCCCGACCGGCATTTTAGTTCCGCCGAGCGGTATCGGTCATGCCGGCACCCCGTACGTCCATGGCGACGCCGGTCGGTTTCGGGCCGGGCCCGGCGCCGTCAATTGCGAATGCCGTGCCCCCGCGAGAGCAGCGCCAGGTTGATGGCGGTCAGTGTCGCGACGAAGCCCAGGATGATCAGGTAGGACCAGCCCAGGGGGATGTCGCTGATGCCGAGGAATCCGTAGCGGAACGCATTGATCATGTAAAGGATCGGGTTGGCATGCGAGACGCCTTCCCAGAAGTCCGGCAGCATGGTGACGGAATAGAAGATGCCGCCGAGATAGGTCAGCGGGGTGAGTACGAACGTCGGCACGATGGAGACGTCGTCGAAGCTGGTGGCCAGCATGCCGTTGGTGAATCCCGCCAGCGAAAAAAGGATCGCCGTGCAGACAACGACGCTCGCCAGCACCGCGACGTTGTGTACCTGCAGATCGGAAAAGAACAGCGATACCAGCGTTACCGCGAGTCCGACCAGGATGCCGCGCGCGACGCCACCGCCGACGTAGCCGGCGAGGATCAGCCATGACGGCGTCGGCGATACGAGAATCTCCTCGATGGAGTGCTGAAACTTGGCGCTGTAGAACGACGACGCGACGTTGGCATAGGAATTGGTGATCACTGCCATCAGGATCAGCCCGGGAACGATGAAGTCCATGTAGTCGAACCCTTCCATGGAGCCGATCCGCGGGCCGATGAGGTTGCCGAAGATCACGAAGTACAGCGACGTGGTGATGACCGGCGGCAACACGGTCTGCTGCCAGATTCGCGCGAATCGCGTCACTTCCTTGATGATCAGCGTCTTGAAGGCGACGTACAACTCGTAGCCGTTCACCGTCGCGCCTCCCGTCCGTCCTTGACCAGGTCGATGAACAGCTGCTCCAGGCGATTGGACTTGTTACGCATGCTCGTCACCACGATGCCGAGCTCGTTGAGCGTCGCGAACACGCTGCCGAGGTTGTCGCCGCGTTCGACGTCGGCTTCCAGCGTGGTGTCGTCCACGCGCCTCAGCGCCTTCATCCCGGCCGGCAGCTCGCCAATCGGCTGGTCGGTATCGAGGATGAACGTCTCGCGGCGCAGTTGGCGCAACAGTCGCTTCATGGTGGTGTTCTCGATCAGCCGGCCGTGGTCGATGATGGCGATGTTGCGGCACAGCGACTCGGCTTCCTCGAGATAGTGGGTGGTGAGAATGATGGTGGTGCCCTCGGCATTGATTCGACGCAGGAAGGTCCACATCGAGAGGCGGATCTCGATGTCGACGCCCGCCGTCGGCTCGTCGAGGATCAACAGTCGCGGCTCGTGGATCAGTGCACGGGCGATCATCAGGCGCCGCTTCATGCCGCCCGACAGCATGCGGCACTGGTCGTTGCGTTTCTCCCACAGGCCGAGCTGGGTCAGGTATTTCTCGGCACGCTCGCGGGCCAGCCGGCGATCGATGCCATAGTAGCCCGCCTGGTTCATGACCACCTGCAGCGGCGTTTCGAAAATGCTGAAATTGAACTCCTGCGGCACGACGCCGAGGTGGGCCTTGGCGCGCCCGAAGTCGCGATCGATGTCATGACCGTAGATCTCGACGTGCCCGTCCGACTTGTTGACCAGGGAGCAGATGACGCCGATGGCCGTCGACTTGCCGGCGCCGTTGGGCCCTAGCAGGGCGAAGAAATCGCCGTCCTGGACGGCCAGATCGATGCCGTGCAGCGCGGTCATGCCGTTGGCATAGGTTTTCTTCAGTCCCTTGATCTCGAGGGCTGTCTGCATGAATCGGGGTCTGGTCGTTGTCGATGGGCGGACGGGGCTTCAAGCAGTGGGGCCGTGGGCGCTGAAATTCAACGTCGCGCGTGCCGAAGGTTTCCGGCAGGTTCGCCTTGCCCCTCCTCTTGCTTGTTCATGCCCCGATAGAACCGGCCCGGTGGGATAGAATGGGTGCGCGGAGCGAAGCGCGCCCGCCGCCGGCATGGTACCACGCGGCCGCGCGGCCCCGACGACGAGCGACCCGCAAAGGATCAACGCATGTATCAATGGGAACGACGCCTTCGGCTCTACACCGGCCTGGTGCTGGCCTTCTACGTCATCCAGCACTTGCTGAACCATTCCCTCGGCATCGTCGGCTTCGAGGCCATGGAGGCATGGCGCCGGTTCTTCTCGCCCGTGTGGGATCACCCGGTGCCCAAGCTGCTCCTGCACGGCAGCCTGTGGACGCACTTCGTGCTCGCCCTGATGCGACTTTACCGGCGGCGCACGCTGCGCATGCCGGCCTGGGAAATGTCCCAGCTCGTGTTTGGCCTGTCCATCGCGCCGCTGGTGACCGCCCATGTCATCGGCACGCGCGTGGCCGCGGAGCTGGGTGGGTTCGATCCGGACTATCTCTACCTCGCGACGGTCATCGCCGGATCGCCGCGCACCGCCGTGCAGCTTCCGCTGCTGTTGATCGTGGTCTGGGTGCACCTGGTCATCGGGCTGCACTTCTGGCTGCGTCTTTTCGCCTGGTACCGGCGCACGCTACCGGTATGGATGGTGCTGGCCGTGGCAATCCCGGTGCTCGCCGAGGCCGGCATCCTGCGCGCCGCGCTCACCGCCTCCGAGTGGCTCGGCGACCGCGACGTCATGGCCGACGTGTTTTCGAGCTATGCCTCGATGCCGGCCGCCACGCGCGAACTTCTCTCTTCGCTGGAAGTGCCGGTCCTCTCGATCATGCTCGGCGCCGGCGCACTGGTGCTCGGCGCGCGCCAGGTGCGCGCCGCGACCAATCGCAGGCGAGGGGACGTGCGGATCAGCCATGCCAACGGGCGTACGGTACTGGCGAGGCGAGGGCAGACCCTGCTCGAAGCGCTGCGCGCCGCCCATATCCCGCACACCTCGGTGTGCGGCGGCCGGGCACGCTGCACGACGTGTCGGGTGCGGGTGGGCGCCGGTCGCGAGTATTTGCCGGTGCCGGCGGCACTGGAGGCGGCGGCGCTCAAGCGCATCAAGGCGGACGAGACCGTGCGCCTTGCCTGCCAGGCGCGGCCCATGGTGGACGTGGCCATCACGCCGCTGGTTCAGCCCGGCGGCAGCACGGCGCAGTCATTGTCCATCGGCGGTGTGCAGGGTACCGAGCGCGAGGTCGTGTGCATGTTCGTGGACATGCGCGACTCGACGCGTATCAGCGAGCGCATTCTTCCCTACGATGCGGTGTTCATCCTCAACCAGTTCTTTCGCGAGCTGTCGGGCTCACTGCAGGACACGGGCGGACACTATGCACAGTTCTCCGGCGATGGCCTGATGGCGTTGTACGGCCTGCGCGGTCGCAACCTGCCCGCGGCGGCCACCGCGGCGCTGCGCGGCGCCGCGGAAATGTTCCGGCGCCTGGCGCATCTTAACGCGCGGCTTGCCGGCGAGTTCGGCTTCGAGTTGCGCATGGGCATCGGCATTCATGCCGGCACGGCCATCGTCGGGCGAATGGGGCCGCCGGATTCACCGCTCCTGACCGCCATCGGAGACAACATCAATATTGCGGCGCGGCTGGAAACGGCGAGCAAGCAGCATGGCTGCGATCTCATCGTTTCGCGCGAGACGCTCCGTCATCTCGAACCCTCGGAAGCGGCGCCCGTTTACCGCACCATCGACATCCGCGGACGCGAGAACGGCATCGAGGTGGCGGTTTTCGACGCCGCCGAACTCTTCGAGTTCCTAGGCGGCCTGGCGGCCGGCACGCCGTCCGTGCCGGTCGCCGCGACGCCGGCGGCGTGACCCGAGGCACGGCAAGACGCCGGAGGTGCGCACGCACCGACGATGCAAAATAATGAAATAAAAGGGAAAAGACCGTCTGGCGGCACTGTGCCGATGGACTCTTCGGTCGGCCGGCGAGCGCCGTCGAGGCGGCGGGTGAGGCAAAAAAACAACATTGAAACCGACTGTAGCAATTTCACAACGGCCTGTTGTATTTTTGCTTGCGCCCCGGGAAAAACGCGGGCACAATAGCCCTCGCTTTTTAAAGCGAAATCCTAAACAGGTAAGGAGAGACGTCTCATGAACAAAAAACTGATCGCCATTGCTGTAGCCAGCACGATGGCCGCTCCGGTCGTCGCCCAGGCGGCCTCCCATGAGGGGGGTGCCCAGTGGTATGGCCGTATCAACACCGCTGTGTCCTTCCTGGACCGCGATGACGCCGATGGCGGCAACCAGACCGACATCAAGAACATCAGCTCGCGTTTCGGCGTGAAGGGCTCCGAGGATCTCGGTAACGGCCTGAGCGCGGTGTACCGCTACGAGTTCGGTGTGGCTTCCGACGTTGCCGACGTTCAGGACAACAACCGACTGAGCTATGTCGGCCTGAGCGGCAGCTTCGGCACCATCACCCTGGGTCGTGTGTGGTCCGCTTTCTTCAACCACGTCGGCACCATCATGGATCCGTCGCAGAACGTCGGCGGTGACGGCTACAACGGTCCCTACCGTACGTCCAACACCCTGTCGTACGCTGGCGGCGCTGGCCCGATCGCTCTGCAGATCGACCTGAACCTCGACGGTGACAACCCGAACTCCAGCGGCGCTGACGGCTGGCAGATCGGTGGTACCTTCAGCACCGGCGCACTGTCCATCGCGGCTGCCTACGGCAGCAACGACGGCGGCGCGGCCGACGACGAAGACCAGACCGGCGTGGCGGCCAAGTACAGCCTGGAGAACTTCTGGCTGGGCGCTGGCTACACCTCGTTTGACGACGGCACTGCCGACGAGACCACCGGCGTGGCCCTGCTGGCCGGCGGCGGCGGCGGCGACATCAGCTGGTGGGCTTCTCTCGAGAACGTCGAGGACGATGACGACGGTACCGATACCGACGTGATCAACTTCAACATCTCGAAGCACCTCAGCAAGACCTTCCGTATCTACATCGAAGGTGCCTTGAACGACGAGGCTGATGGTAGCGATACCAACGAGCTGCTGTTCGGTGTGCGCTCTGACTTCTAAGTCTTCGAGCACAGTCTGACAGACTCGGAAAGAGGCGCTCTTCGGAGCGCCTCTTTTTTTTCCGGCCCGGATTCCGTTATCGTCGTCAGCCACTGAACGACACCGCGCGGCCCGGCCGATCTGCATGGCGCGTCGACCTCCCCTCATTTTTCTGCACGTTCCGAAGACCGCGGGCATGACCCTGCGCGGCGCTCTCGCCTCGCGCCATCGAAGGGACCGCACCGTCGTCATCGGCAACGACATCAATGCCGATATCGAGCGATTGGCCGACCTCGACGAAGCGTCGCGCCATCGAATCGAACTGCTCATGGGGCACATGAGCTTCGGCCTGCACACACTGCTCGCCCCCGGTGCCCGCTACGTGACGATCGTTCGCGATCCGGTGGAACGGGTGCTGTCGGAGTATCGCTTTCTCAGGAGCAATACGCGTCATCCCTTTCATGCGCGCGTGAAGGAAATGTCGCTGGCGGAGTATCTCGAGAGCGGATTTACCGGGCAGGCGGCCAACGGTCAGACCCGCCTGCTGTGCGGGAGTCACGTGCCGGGGTCGCCCGGCATCGCGGGGCGAGAACCCCTGGGCGACGAGGACGTATCGCGTGCCCTGGCGAACATCGACCGGTATTTCGTGCTGGCCGGCACCCAGGAACGTTTCGAGGAAAGCCTGATGCTCATGGCGCGACGCCTGGGCTGGCGTTCGTGGCCGTTCTTCGTGGTGCGAAACGTCACCCGCGCCGGCGAGCGCGGCGAGACGTTCTCGCTGCAGGATCACGAACGCGTGGCGTCTGCCAATCATCTCGACATCGCGCTGTACCGGGCAGTCAATGCCGGGGTCGAACGCGCCATCGCCGACGCCGGCCCCGGCTTCGCGGCGTCGCTCGAACGCTTCGTCCGTCTCAACGGCATCTATCAGCGGCTGCACTGGCGGCGCGTGCAGTATGGTCGGCGCCTGCGTCGCGCAGCGGGCAGGCTGGTTGGCGACCGTTCGCCGCCGTCGTCCTGACCGGTCTGTATCGATCGATGCCGGGACAATGCGTTCGCGGGCGGCACGAACCGCGATACTCGCCTCCGGATTCCTGACCGCGCGGCATCGCATGCGATGCCGCGCGGCCAGGCCGCGGTTTGGCGTCATCGCGGCCCTTCTGCCGGCCGAGAACCGGTCACGCGATGGCCGCAAGAGTCGCGTCGCCGCGACAACCCGTTGTCCTCGATCCGTTGATCGGCCGGATTGTTGCACTGGTCGCATTTTTCTGGACGCGCCGGAAACGCTGACGCAAGAATGAATCACGAACCGTATTCATGCCCGCTGCGGCGGGTCGTTGTGCAGGACTTCCATGCTCGCCAGACGTAGTCAACAAACCAGCATGTTCTCCGTGCCGCGCCGGTTATCGCGACCGGCGCAGGCCCTGTTGGCTGGGCGCCTCGACGCCGCACGCCGCAGTTACGTGACGAGACGCGTACCGCCGACCGTGATGTCGACGTTGCTGCCGCCCCGGGAGAATCCGGCGCCGGGCGACCTCGTCCTGGTGCGCGTCTTGACCGTGGGAGGCATTCGACAGGCCGAATCCGCGGCCGGCACCCTCGCTGAACTCACCGCGGGCAACGAGATCGTGGCCTGCTACGACGACGTTCGGCCGAATGTCGAGGGACGTTACGAACTTTCCAATGCCGCGGGCGTGGTGTCGCCGGCTTCGCGCCGCTTCCACGAAGCCACGACGGTGGCATTGCTGGGCGCCATCGGCGATGCGAACGGCAGTGCGCTGAATATCGCCGATTGGGCCACGCCGCCGGCGGTGGGCCGCGATATCCGCCTGCCGGTGGTCGCGGTGATCGGCGAGCGCCAGTTGCCGGGAGAATCGTGTCGCGCCGCGGACATGGTTCGGGGCCTCGCCGCCGCCGGTTTTCGCGTCGGCGCCGCCAACATTACCAGCGTGCCGGGCTGCTGGAAGGTGCGCATGATGCACAATGCCGGCGCCTGTACGGCGCTGGATATCACCGATGCCGGATATGTCACGACGCGCGGGCAGGGTGCCGGTGTCATCGAATCGATCTTTCTCGGTCTCGTCGGCGGTGTCTGCCTGAGTGGCGCCGAGATCGTCGTGCTCGAGATCGACAAGGACATCTTCGATCATGACGCCGCCACGCTGATCAGCCTGTCCAGTTTTCAGGACCACGTGACGACGGTCGTGCTGGAGGGGCGCGCCGGCACCGGCGCAGAGCTGGAACGCGAGTCCCTGCGCGCCCTCGGCTTCGACGTCACACTGGTGGACGAGCCGGGTCATCGGCCGCGCTACCGCCGCCTGGTCTGATGCCGACTCGTCGCCCGCAACGCGCAGGTCAGATAAGGGCCTGTTAGCACGATCCATTCGCGGCAAGCTTGCGGGCCCCGTTCGAATGATGCAGGGCGCCCGGGCGGCGTTGCATCTCGTCGTCCGGGGGCCGCCATGACGCCTCGATGCGCCTCGTCAGTGCGAACAACAGCCCGAAATCCCGTTCGCTCAGAATCGTGTCGGCAGGCCCTAACCGCGCATTCGGGCCGCCCCGGGATCGAAGAGCGGTTCATCGATCATGCGGGCGGCGCGCCGCTCGCCGAGGATTTCGATCTCCACCGCGAGGCCGGGTGTTGCCAATGCCTTGGGCAGGATGGCAATGGCGACCGATGCGTCGACATGGTGCGCATAGCCGCCGGACGTGACGAATCCGACCACGGCGCCGTCATGCCACAGCGGCTCGTCGCCGAAGGCGTCCGCATCCGCCGCGTCGACGACGAATGCCCGCTGCGTACGTGGATTGTCTGACGAGCGCGCCGCCAGGGCCGCGTCCCGGCCAATGAAGTCAGCCGCCTTGTCGTAGGCGACGAAGCGATCGATCAGGGTCTCGGCGGGATGGAAATCCGGCCGGAACTCGCGCAGCCACGAACCGAAGGTTTTCTCGAGCCGCAGGCTCATCATGGCCCGCATGCCGAAGGGCGTCAGGGCAAGATCCTTGCCGGCCATTTCGAGCGCCTCGAACAGCATGACCTGTTGCGCCGCCGGTACGTAGATCTCGAAGCCGAGATCGCCGGTATAGGTGACGCGCTGCACGCGTGCCTGGCACAGGCCCACCGGCAGGGTTCGTACGTGCATGAAGGGAAATGCAGCGGGGGAAACGTCTGCGGGGGTGAGTCTCGCCAGGAGATCGCGGGCACGGGGCCCGGCGATCTGGAAGCCGAGCAGCTCGAGGGAACGATTGCGCAGGGTCACGCTGCCGTCCTTCGGCAGGTGATGCCTGAGCCAGCGCAGGTGAAAAGCCTGGGCGCCGTAAGAGGCGGTGACCTGGAAATGGTCCGGCGCAAGGCGCGACAGCGTGAAGTCGCCGATGATTCGCCCGGCGTGGCTGAGCATCGGCGCAAGGGAAATCCGACCCACCGCCGGCACCCGGCCCGCCATGACACGGTCGAGCCAGGCGGCCGCGCCCGGGCCCTCGACCTCGTACTTGGCGAAGTTGTGAATCTCGTTGATGCCGACAGCGGTGCGCACCGCGCGGCACTCGGCGGCCACCGCGTCGAAGGCGTTCGATCGCCGAAACGTGGGCGTCTCGTGGAGCGGTTCGCCGGGCGGCGCGAAGTAGTTCACGTGTTCGAGGCCATACGCCGAACCGAACACGGCCCGGCGCGACTGCCAGATACCGTAGGCGGGCGTGGTGTTCAGTGGACGTCCCACCGGCAATTCCTCGTTCGGGTAGGAGACCGAAAACCGGCGCTGGTAGTTCTCGCGAACCTTCTCGCGCACCCAGGGTCGGGTGACGAAATCGCCGAAGCGCGCCACGTCCATGGCGAACACGTCGCGAGTGGGCTCGCCGTTCACCATCCACTCCGCCAGCGTCAGGCCGACGCCGCCGCCCTGGCTGAATCCCGCCATCACCGCGCAGGCGCACCAGTAGTTGGTCAGTCCCGGTACCGGACCGACCAGGGGATTGCCGTCGGGCGCGAAGGTGAACGGACCGTTGATGACCTGCTTGATTCCCGCCCGGGCCAGCACGGGGTAGCGGTGGAAGGCGAATTCCAGCGCGTCGCCGATCCGCCCCAGGTTGTCGGGCAGCAGCTCGTGCCCGAAGTCCGCGGGCGTACCGTCGACGCCCCAGGGGTCGCACTGCTGCTCGTAGAAACCGATCACCAGTCCGCGACCTTCCTGTCGCAGGTAGCTCTCCCCCTCGGGATCCATGACGTGGGGCAGCTCGCCGTCGTGGCCGTGGACCTCGGCGATGTCCTCGGTCACCAGGTACTGGTGCTCCATCGGGTGCAGCGGCAGGACGACGCCCGCCATCTCGCCCACCTCGCGCGCCCACAGGCCGCCGGCGTTGACAACGTGCTCGGCGATGATGGTGCCCTCGCGCGTCGCCACGTGCCATGTCCCGCGCTCGAAGCGGGTTTCCAGCACCGGGTTGCGCAATACGATCTCGGCACCGTTCATGCGCGCGGCGCGGGCATAGGCGTGGGTGGTGCCGGAGGGGTCGAGGTGGCCGTCGAGCGGATCGTAGAGGGCGCCGATCACGCCCTCGGTGCTGGTGATCGGCGACAGGCGCGCAATGTCGTCGGGGCCGACGATTTCCGTGTCCAGGCCCATGTAGCGATGCTTGGCTCGCTCGGCCCTGAGGAAGTCCATGCGCTCGGGGGTGCTGGCGAGGGTCAGGCCGCCGACGTGATGCAGGCCGCAGTTCTGCCCCGTGAGCGATTCCAGTTCGCGGTACAGCCGAATCGTGTAACCCTGCAGCGCCGCCATGTTGGTATCGGCGTTCAGGGTGTGGAAACCGCCGGCGGCATGCCAGGTGGATCCGGAGGTCAGCTCCGATCGCTCCACCAGCACCGCGTCCGTCCAGCCGGCGCGGGTGAGGTGGTAGAGGACGCTGCAGCCGACGACGCCGCCGCCGATGACGACGACCTGTGCATGGGTTTTCATGGTGATCCTTTCCTCGTCCGGGTTCGACGCGACCGGGGCCGCGAGGCTCGTATTCGACACGATGCGGCCGGGCGCGTAAAGGCCGCCCGACGATCGTTGGCGGACCGGTTGAAAATCGCGTCGCAAGTGGAGACATTAGCAAGTACGAGAGACGTCGCCGGCCGGCGGTACCGGCCGGCGGGAATGCATTATCGACAAGCCGTCCGGTCGTGGACGGCGGGAGCCTGTCACATGAGCGAACTGAACCGGATGCACTGCGAGGCATGCCGCGCCGACGCGCCCACGGTCAGCGAGGACGAGCTGGCGGAGCTGATTCGGGAGATTCCCGACTGGACGGTCGAAACGCGAGACGGCGTCATGCAACTCGAACGCGTCTACACATTCCGCAATTTCGCCGAGGCGCTCGCCTTCGGCAACCGCGTCGGCGAGATCGCCGAAGCCGAGGGGCACCACCCCGCGATCCTGGTGGAATGGGGGCGCGTCACGGTGACCTGGTGGAGCCACAAGATTCGCGGCCTGCACCGCAATGATTTCATCATGGCGGCGCGCACGGATTCGCTGCCCGGCGCGGCGTGACGGCGCACGGGTCATCCGACTCGTGCGCCGCCGCGGCGCTGAGCTTCGACTGGCCAGCGTTGCCGCAATGCCCCCGAATCGAGCCCGGTGTCGTTCACCTGGTCGCGACACGCCTGCCCGAGGGACTTGTCTGCGGCGAAGACCGATGGGCCCTGCTGGGCGAAGCCGAAAGCCGCCGCGCGCGACGCCTGCGTTTCGACGAACACCGCAATCGCTGGGTCGCGGGACGCAGCCTGCTGAAGCAGCTGCTGGCGCGCTATGCCCGCTGCGAGGCAGCCGATATCCGGCTGCGGGTCGGCCCCATCGGCAAGCCGTTCCTCGACCATCCGTCGGACCCTGACCTGCAGTTCAACTACACCGACTCCCACGGTTGCCTGATCTATGCCTTCGCGCGCGGCATCGAGGTCGGTGTCGACCTGGAAAAGCTGCCGCGGCCGACGCGCTACGAGGGCCTGGCCCGCCGCAAGCTCAGCGTCGTGGAGCAGGCCGCGCTGGCGGGAATCGATGCCGACGAGCAGGAAGGCGTTTTCCTCGCCGCGTGGACGCGCAAGGAGGCCTACGGCAAGGCACTCGGCGTCGGCGTTCGCTACCCGATGGCCGAGGTGACGCTATGCGAGAGCTTCGCCGAGCCGCGCTACGTCGTGATTCGCGGCGACGGCGCCGACCACGGTCTCGCCCAGGTCCAGCCACCGTTTGCGGGCATCGCCTGCGTCGCGGCGGCGGCACCGGCATTCCGCATCGAGGCCTACCGAATCGTGATCGGCGACGCCATCAACGCCTGAACGACGCCGTTCTCGCGATGTCGCGGTCCGCCATGTCGCGTACCGAGTTGTACAACGTTTCCGGCGAATACAGGGTTTCGGGTTTCGGCACGAAAATGCGCTTGCGTTTTCCCGGTCCCCGAACCCGCATGCGGTGGATGGCGTAGAGTCCCAGGCCACCGGTCAATGCCATCAGGTAGTAGAACAGGCTACGCGGGCCCGCATTCTCCATGATGACGCCTCCGATGAGCGGGCCAATGACCGCGCCGAAGCCGTAGGCGAGCAGCAGGCCGCCGGCCGTTTGCAGCAGCTTGTCGGGCTCGGTCAGGTCGTTGGCCTGCGCCGCGCACAGCGAGTACAGCGTAAAGGAGAGGCTGCCGTAGATCGCGGCCGTCACGTACAGCGACACACCCGTGGTCACCACGCCCGCGGCCTGTTGCCACATGCTGCCCACCGAGACACTCGCGATCACCAGCCCGCACGCCGCGGCGGTGGCGAAGCACGTGCCGGCAAGCACGCGACGGCGGTCGTATCGGTCCGAAAGGCGGCCCAGGGGCAATTGCAGTACCAGTCCGCCGAGGATGGAGCAGGCCATGAACGTCGACGTGGCGGTCAGCGGCAGACCGATCTGTCTCGTGAACAGCGGCCCGAGTCCGTAGAGCGAGGAGTTCATCATGCCCGACACCACCGTGCCGATGGTGGCCAGCGGCGAAATCCGGAACACGGCAAGCGGCGACAACCGCGCCGGCGTCGCCGGGCGCGGGCTCGGCGCCCGGGTGATCAGCACCGGGATCAAGGCGATGGAGAAAATGACCGACACCAGGCCGAACAGCACGAACTCGGCCGGGTCGGCGATGGGTAGCATGAACTGGCCGAGTCCGGAGCCGGCGAAGCCGACCGCCATGTACAGGGCCAGCAACTGCCCTCGCACCGTGTTGTCGGCGCGTTCGTTGAGCCATGCCTCGGTGATCAGGATCATGCCGGCCATGCAGAAGCCGGTCAGGACGCGCACCACCATCCATACCTCCGGGGTGATGATCAGCACGTGGACGATGGAGGCCGTGGACATCAGCGACGCGTAAACGGCATAGGCACGAACGTGGCCAACGCGGATCACCAGGTGCACCGCGAACAGCGCGCCGAGCAGCAGGCCGAGAAAATACGCGCTCATGACCAGGCCGGTGACGAACACCGAGAACTTCTCGATATCCGTTCGCACCGCGACGAGCGTCGAGAACAGCCCCGTGGCCAGCATCAGGAGCCAGTAGCTGAGGAGCAGCGCGCGGACCGATTTGAACGTTTCCTTCACGAGGCGAGACCGGTTCTGGCCGAGGGTGGGACGGTGCGTGATTCTGCCAGTTTTCGCCCCGCCGGCGCATGCATATTTTGGACTCGATCGGTCGAGCGAGCGACCCGGGCACGGCGTCGCCGCATGCAGTGCGGTGCAGCGGCATGATTTACAATGGGCCGGAAACCGACCCCAGGACACGCCCGCAGCATGCCCGTGACCCAGGAATCGGCGGCCGCCCGCCTGCCGCCCTCGTTGCTCGAACTGTCTCACCGGCTATCGCATCGCCTGCGTTTCGCCGCGTTCGCGTTTGTCGTCGTGCTGGCGTCCATCGCCGCACTCGGCTACGTCCTGTGGAGGATTCCGGGCGCGGGGACGAGCACCTTCGCCGCCCTGCTGGTCCTGTTGTGCGCGGCCGGCGCGCTCGTCTGCCTGGCGGTGCACAGCGTCAGAAGCTGCCTCTACCGGCCGCTGGCGCGGGTAGCGAGCTGGGCGGCCGAGATCCGCCAGGGCAACCTGTCGGCCCGCATCGGGGACGGGGACGAGCTGGGCGGGCCGGTGGACGACATCAACCGTGCCGCGGACTGGCTCGAAGCGCTGGCGCTGGACAAGGAACGGGAACTCGAGAACCAGAAATCCGACAGTGAACGCAAGTCCAGGTCATTGCAGCTTCTCTACGATGTGGCCACCGGCATCAACAATGCCACGGAGGTGGAACAGCTCACGGCACGCTTCATGTACACCCTTGCCGACGTCGTGGGAGCGCGCGCCGCCAGCCTTCGCCTGCGCGATGCCGAGGGATCGGCGCGGGCCATTGCGGACTTCAACCTCGAGGGCGCCCTGTTGACGGCCGAACAGTTCGCGGGCGGTCATCCCCGATTGTTCGACATCGACGCCGACATCGACATGGACGACGTCCGCGCGCACATGCAGCGCCTGGGCGAGACGGTGCCGGCCGAGCTGGCCGCCTTCCGTCTCATGGTGGTCCCCCTGCAGTACCTTGAGCGCGTCAAGGGTGTGTACCTGTTGTTCATCGAGCGCGGACGTCTCGACGATTCGGCGGAATTGCGCGAATTGCTGGTCAGTATCGGTCGCCAGCTCGGACTTGCCGTGGAAAAGGCACGCCTGGACTACGAGGCGCACCTGTTGCCGCGCATGCAGGAGCGAGCCATGCTCGCCAACGAACTGCACGACTCGCTCGCACAGACCCTGGCCAGCCTGCGCTTCCAGGTTCGCGTGCTGGACGATACGCTCCACGGCACCGATGACGCCGCCGTGTGGACAGAGCTCGAGCGCATCGAGTCGAGCCTGGAGGAGGCCAACACGGAGCTGCGCGAGCTGATTCGGCATTTTCGTGCGCCGGTTCATCGTCGTGGCCTGATTCCCGCCATCTCCGCGGCCGTTTCCCGGTTTCGCAAGGAGTCGCGAATCAACACGTTCTTCCAGAATCGCTGGGACGAGATCGACGTGCCGGACGAGTGGGAGGTTCACGTCGTGCGCATCGTCCAGGAGGCGCTGGCCAATATTCGCAAGCATAGCCGGGCGGACAATGTCCGCGTGCTGCTCAATCGGGACGGTCCTGCCTACCGGGTGCTGATCGAAGACGACGGCGAGGGGTTCGCCGGTGATAACGGGACCGATTTGCTTGACGATCACTTCGGCTTGTCTATCATGCGGGAGCGAGCCGCCGTCATCGGCGCCGAGCTCAAGGTGGAAAGCGAGGCCGGGGAGGGAACGCGCGTGGTGCTTCGATTCGAACACGACGCGGCGACCAGCTGCGGTTTGACGCAGGCAGACGGTATTCAATGAACGTGCTACTGATCGACGACCACGCCCTGTTCAGGGTCGGACTCGAGGGGCTGCTCGAGCGGCGCGGCATCAAGGTCGTGGCGGCGGTCGGCGAACCCGGCGACGGCATCGAGCTGGCGCGTGCCCACGCACCGGACGTGGTACTCCTGGACCTTCGAATGCCGGAGCTCTCCGGGACCGACTTGCTGAAACAGTTCAGCCGTTGCTTTCCCGACCTGCCGGTGGTGATGCTGACCACCAGCAGCGACGAGGCCGATCTCGCCGAGTGCCTGAAGAGCGGCGCCCGCGGCTACCTGCTGAAAGACATGGAACCAGACGACCTGGTCGTGGCATTGCACGATATCGTCAATGGCAAGACCGTGGTGGCGCCGGGTCTGACCGGAGCCCTCGCCAATCTCGTCAAGCAGGGCAATTCATCCGAACGCCGCGAGCCGGAGCCGCCATTCAACGAACTGACCCCACGCGAAATGGAGATACTCTGTCACCTGTCGGAAGGCCAGAGCAACAAGGTCATTGCGCGCCACCTGAGCATCTCGGACGGCACCGTCAAGCTGCACGTCAAGGCGATACTGCGCAAGCTCGGCGTGCATTCGCGCGTCGAGGCGGCCGTCATGGCGGTCGAAAAAGGGCTGTGCGCCCGGGGCGGCGATAGCTGACGACGGCAGGGGGAGGGCTGGCATCGGGGGTGCCGCCAATACCGGAAACAGAAACAGAAACAGACAACGCGGAGCAATCCATGTCCACTGATATCTCACCGTACCTGCAGTTGATGGTCAAGAAGCAGGCCTCGGACCTGTACTTCTCGACCGGCAGCAAGGTCATCATCAAGATCGAGGGCCAGGCAGTGCCGGTGGGCGAAGCCACCATGGCCCCCGGGCAGGTCAAGCAGATCGCCTACCAGCTCATGAACGACCGCCAGCTCGCGGATTTTGAGCGCGACCTCGAAATGAACCTGGGCTTGTCGGTGTCGGGCGTGGGCCGCTTTCGCGTCAACGTGTTCCGCCAGCGCGGCGAGGTATCCATGGTGATTCGCTACGTGAAGAGCGAGATACCCACGATAGAGGAACTGGGTCTGCCACAAGTGCTCAAGAACTTCGCCATGGTCAAACGCGGACTGGTGCTGATGGTCGGCGCCACCGGATCGGGCAAGTCCACCTCTCTCGCGTCGATGATCGACTACCGC
>JAUIDF010000063.1 GCA_030429125.1 Gammaproteobacteria bacterium
GCCGACCCGGTGTCGCGGCTGCAGGTGGAGACGCTGGACGCCAATTGCCGCGAGTACGGCATGGTGGAGTTCGACATGATGGATCCGCGCCAGGGCATCGTGCACGTCATCGGTCCGGAGCAGGGTGCGACCCTGCCGGGCATGACCGTGGTCTGCGGCGATTCGCACACCTCCACTCACGGCGCCTTCGCCTGCCTCGCCTTCGGCATCGGTACCTCGGACGTCGAGCACGTGCTCGCCACCCAGTGCGTGCTGCAACGCAAGGCGAAGAACATGCGCGTCAACGTCGAGGGCATGCTGCCGGCGGGCGTGACGGGCAAGGACCTGGTGCTCGCCATCATCGGCCGGATCGGCACCGCCGGCGGCACCGGCCACGCCATCGAGTTTGCCGGCGAAGCCGTGCGCGCGATGTCGATGGAGCAGCGCATGACCATGTGCAACATGGCCATCGAGGCGGGCGCGCGCTACGGCATGGTGGCCGTCGACGACGCCACCGTCGAGTACGTCAAGGGCCGGCCCTTCTCGCCCGCGGGCGAGTTGTGGGACAAGGCCGAGGCCAGCTGGCGCGAACTGGTCAGCGACCCGGACGCCCGCTTCGACCGCGAGGTCACCATCGACGCCGCCACGCTGCGCCCGCAGGTGACCTGGGGCACCTCGCCGGAGATGGTGGTCTCCGTGGACGGCACCGTGCCCGACCCGCAGAGCATCGACGATCCGGCCAGGCGCGACGGCTACCAGCGTGCCCTGGCGTACATGGGGCTCACGGCCGGCACGCCGATGACCGACATCGCGCCCGACAAGGTCTTCATCGGCTCGTGCACCAACAGTCGCATCGAGGATCTGCGCGCCGCCGCGGCGGTGGCCCGGGGCCGCAAGGTGGCGGACAACATCAAGCTGGCGCTCGTCGTCCCCGGCTCGGGGCTGGTCAAGCGCCAGGCAGAGGCCGAGGGGCTCGATCGCATTTTCATCGAGGCGGGATTCGAATGGCGCGAGCCGGGCTGTTCGATGTGCCTGGCCATGAATGCGGACCGGCTCGAACCGGGTGAACGCTGCGCCTCGACGTCCAATCGTAACTTCGAAGGTCGGCAGGGCTACGGCGGGCGGACCCACCTCGTGTCGCCGGCCATGGCCGCCGCGGCCGCCGTCAACGGCCATTTCGTCGACGTCACCCGACACTGAGAGCAACGCACCATGGAACCACTCGTCAACGTCACCGGCGTCGTCCTGCCCATGGACCGATCCAACGTCGACACCGACGCCATCATTCCCAAGCAGTACCTGAAGGCCATCCACAAGTTCGGCTTCGGTGAAAACCTGTTCGACGCCTGGCGCTATCTCGACAGCGGAGAACCCGGGCAGGACCACAGCAAGCGACCGATCAATCCCGACTTCGTGCTCAATCAGCCCCGGTACGCCGGTGCGTCCATCCTGCTGGCACGAACCAACTTCGGCTGTGGCTCTTCGCGCGAACACGCCGCCTGGGCGTTTCGCGACTACGGCATCCGCATTCTCATCGCGCCGTCGTTTGCCGACATCTTCTTCTGGAATTCGCTGAAGAACGGCTTGCTGCCGGTGGTGCTGGCGGAGTCGACGGTCGACGACCTGTTCGAAGCGGTAGCCGCTACCGAGGGTTATTCGCTGACCGTGGACCTGCCGTCGCAAACCGTGACCACGCCGTCGGGCACGCAGTACGCATTCGATGTCGATCCGTTCCGCAAGCATTGCCTCGTCAACGGGCTGGACGAGATCGGCATCACGCTGCAGCACGCCGAGGACATTCGCGCCTACGAGCGGCGTCGCGCCGCCGAGGCGCCCTGGCTGTTCCAGGATCTCGCCTGAAACACGACTTTCGACGATTGACGGATTCCATGCACAAGATACTGATCCTGCCCGGCGACGGCATCGGGCCCGAAGTGACCGCCGAGGCGCGGCGCGTACTCGAGACACTGGTTGACGGGGGCGACCTCGACCTGTCGATCGAGGAGGGTGAAATCGGCGGCGTGTCCATCGAGGCCAACGGCGTGCCGTTGACCGACGAGACCATCGATCGCGCCCGCGGCGCCGACGCCGTCCTGCTCGGCGCGGTCGGCGGCCCGAAATGGGAGTCGATCGAGCGCGACCTGCGGCCCGAGCGCGGCCTGTTGAGGATTCGCGCGGCGCTCGGCCTGTTCTCCAACCTGCGACCGGCCATCCTGTTTCCGCAGCTGGCCGCGGCGTCGTCGTTGCGCCCCGAACTGGTGGCGGGGCTGGACATCGTCATCGTGCGCGAGCTGACCGGCGGCATCTACTTCGGTCAGCCGCGCGGCATCGACACGGGCGAACATGGCGAACGCCGCGGTTATAACACGCTCGTCTACAGCGAGGACGAGGTGCGCCGAATCGCCCGCTCGGCCTTCGACGTCGCCATGCAGAGATCCCGGCGCGTGACCTCGGTGGACAAGGCCAACGTCCTCGAGAGCAGCGAGTTGTGGCGCGAGATCGTCACCGAGACGGCGCGCGACTACCCCGAGATCGAGCTGTCGCACATGTACGTCGACAATGCCGCCATGCAGCTCGTCCGTGCGCCCAAGCAGTTCGATGTCATCGTCACCGGCAACCTGTTCGGCGACATCCTGTCCGACGCCGCCGCCATGCTGACCGGCTCCATCGGCATGCTGCCGTCGGCGTCGCTGAACGCCGAGGCCCGGGGTCTGTACGAGCCCATCCACGGTTCGGCGCCCGACATCGCGGGGCAGGACCGCGCCAACCCGTTGGCCACCGTGCTGTCGGTCTCGATGATGCTGCGCTACACCCTGGATCGCGCCGACCTCGCCGAACGGGTGGACGATGCCGTGTTCGCGGCGCTGGATCGGGGCCTGAGGACGGCGGACATTGCCGGTCCCGGCGATGCCGCGGTCGGGACGCGTGCCATGGGAGACGCAGTCGTCAAGCGTCTGGCGACGAACGGTGGTTGAACGCTTACGAGCGGTCGTCTCACCGGGCCGGTGTCTCGCCACCCGCCCCGAGTCGGGCGGCCGCGGGCCTTCGCAGGCGACGTTTCTCTATGAATTTGTTGCTTTTATTGACAAATCCTGAACAACCGGATTGAATACCTGACTATTGCCAGCGTCGGGACATCGCGCCTTGTCGGGCTCCTCGAATTCACGCACCGGGCCGCGGGAACCCGGCCGGGGTCGATCGCTTCGTCGGGATTGGTTTTTGCCGCCGGGGCGATGTCGTCCAACATGAATCACGATCGGCTGGCGAGCCGATACCTGTGCGGCGCGCTTGCCACCATTGCCGGTGCCCGGCACCGCGTCGACGATCGACGCGGGGTGCGGTGCTGGGTTTGACTATTCGGGAGGCATATAATCGCCACAATCATGGGTGCCAGCATACGGGTTACGAGTCCGCGGCACGGTACGTGCGCCGTCGTCGGACGGCTGGATGAATTCCTAACCCTGGCTTCCAGAACCATCGAAAACTACGGAACTGTTACGTTGTGAACCTGATTGGACGCCTCCTGATCGCCCTAGTTCTCCTCGCCAGCACCGACGCCATGGCCGTCGGTCTCGGCAAGATGCGGGTCCTCTCTGCACTCGACCAGCCGCTGGACGCTGAGATCGAATTGCTGTCCACCACGCCCGCCGAACTCAACACCCTCGAGGTCGGACTCGGGTCGCGGTCGGATTTTACCCGCGCCGGTGTCGAGCGTTCGACGCTGCTGGCGCTGGTCAAGTTCGAGACCCGGGTGCGCGACAATGGCGATGCCTTCGTCAAGCTGACCACCGACGAGCCGGTTACCGAGCCCTTCCTGCACTTCCTAATTGCCCTCGACTGGGCCGGCGGCAAGCTGATTCGCGAGTACACCGCCCTGCTCGACCCGCCGCTCTACGCCCAGGGCCGACCGGCGTCGGTGAGCAGCCCGAGGGTTGCCGGCAGCGAATCGTCCGGCGCGCCCGCCCAGCAGGGCGAGGCGATCTCGCCGGCACGCCAGGCGGCCCAGGCGACGGCGCCGGCCGCACGCGGTGGCCAGCTTTACGGCCCGATACGCCGCGGCGAGACGGTGTCCGAAATCGTCAGCCGCATGGATCTGCCGCAGGGCGTCGACGTGTTCCAGGCGATGGTCGCACTGCTGCAGCGCAATCCGGAAGCATTCATACTCGGCAACCTCAACCTGGTGAAGGAAGGCTCCACCATCGCCTTGCCCACGGCCCAGGAAATGGCTGCCATTTCCAAGGTCGTCGCCAGCGCCGAGTACAGCAAGCACCTGAACGAGTGGCTCGCCTACCGCAACCGGGTCGCGGGATCGCAGCTCGCGGCACGGCCTTCGCCCGCGACGCCAAGCGCGCTGCCGCGCGACGACGGCGGCACGCAGGCCGTGTCCACCGACCCGACCGGCGTCGACGATTCGGGCGCCACGTCGGGCCTGTCGGAAGACGTGCTGCGCATTATCCAGTCTGAGGACGGCACGCAGTCCGGGACGGCGAGTTCGGGCGGTGGCGAGGAAATCGGCGCCCTCAAGTCGCAACTGGCGGTGATGGAGGAATCGCTGCTGTCCACCGAGCTTGAAAACCGCGAGCTTCGCGAGCGGCTTGCCATGCTCGAGGAGCAGATTCGCGAGACCAACAAGCTGTTGCGACTGGAGAATCCGGGTCTCGCCCTCGCCGAGCAGAACGCGGCTGCCGGCGCCAACGGCGACGGCGCATCCGGTCTTTCCGGTGCGGCCGACGGTTCCGCTGGCGCGGACGGCGAATCGAGCGTTCAGGGCAGTGACGGTGCCGATGCGACCGGCGTCAACACCGTCGCGGCCACTGCCGGCGGCGAGTCCGCCGACGCGTCGCCCAATACCGGGCAGGTCCGCGTCACCAGCAGCAGCTCGTTGCTCGCGCCGCTCAACGACCTGCTGCGCGGCGACATGCTCTGGAAGTTGTTGCTCGCGCTTGCCGCCGTGGTGCTGCTGATCGGCATCGTCGTGTACGTGCGTCGCCGGCAGTCCTATGCCGAGTTCGAGGAAACCATGATGACTGGCAGCACCTACGACATGCGCTCGCAGTCCTCGGCGTTCACGCAGGTGCCGCGCATGGATTCGCTGCAGCATTCGAGGCCGTCCACGCGCGCCGACAGCCAGCAGAGCGGCAGCCTGATGCAGACCTCCTTCATGACGGAAATGGGTGCGCCCGGCATGGGCGCCATGCAGGCCGACGAAGTCGATCCGGTGGCCGAGGCGGAGGTCTACATGGCCTATGGCCGTGACCAGCAGGCCATGGAAGTGCTCCAGGATGCGATTCGGCGCGATCCGTCACGCGTCGAGCTCAAGATCAAGCTTCTCGAGGTCTACCAGAAACGCAAGGACGTGCGCGCCTTCGAATCGCTGGCCGAAGAGCTGTATCCCGCGATTGGCAAGGATCCCGCGCGCTGGAGTCGTGTCACCGACATGGGCCGGCGCATTTCGCCGCGGCATCCGCTGTTCGCCGCCGCCGCCGGTTCAGCCTCGACGGCCGAGAGCACCCAGGCATCGAGCCGCAGCCGCTCGTCTCTGGACCGGGACAGCAGCGGCCTGGACCTGATCAGCGCCCCCTTCTCTCGCGGACCGGTGCAGTCGCCGCCCGCCGAGGAGGAGCTCGGCCTGGATCTGCCGTCGGCCGGGCGCGGCGGTTTCGCCGACATGGGCGGTGGCACCGTCGACGACAACCGGCGTGGACTCGACGCGGACACCGATTCGGTCAGCCTGCCCTTCGCCACCGGGCTGGGCACGCCATCGGCGCCGGCTCGCGCGGGCGGCGATTCAGCCACCGCATTCGGCGCCGGCGCCGAGCCGATGGACGACTTCAAGGCCAGCGAGATCGCGACCAAGCTCGATCTCGCCAAGGCCTACCTGGAAATGGGCGATAAGGACGCCGCGCGCGGCTTCATCGAGGAAGTGCTCAAGGACGGCAACGAGTCGCAGCGCCAGCAGGCGTCGGAGCTGGCCAGCAGTTTTTGATCCCGCGCGCCGGCCGCGGCCGGCGGCGTGTGGAGCGGACCATCGTCGCCCCGGATGACCAGACATTCCTTGCCAGATGACCCGGTGAGGTCAGCGTCCGCCGCGATCGGCTCGGTCATCGTCGACGACATCTGCGAGTGGCTCGTCGACCAGGCCCTGGACGAGCCCGATATCGAGGCACTGTTCACGGGCTGCTGTCAGCGGCTTCACGCCGCCGGCGTGCCGGTGTCGCGCGCCATGGTCGGCTACTCCACCCTGCATCCCCTGTACCGTAGCAGGACGTTCATCTTCACGCCCGATCGGCCGCTTTTCGTCGAGCCGCACAGTCATGCCGGTCGAAACAATCCCGAGTGGCGTCGAAGCCCGCTGTACTACATGATCACAAACGGCGTGCTCATCCTGCGTCGGCGATTGGCCGGCGAGTCGGCGATGCTCGATTTTCCCCTTCTCGAGGAGCTGGCCGGGGCCGGACTGACAGACTACTTCGCCTACCTCGTTTCCTTCGACGGTGGGCGCCGCATCGACGAGGATCCGAGCGGCATGATCGGTTCCTGGTGTACCGACAGGCCGGCCGGATTCACCGACGAGCATCTCGCCGTTCTCACCCGCGTGCAGCGCCAGCTGGCGGTGGCGATGAAGGTGCGTGTGAAAGGGGAGATTGCCGACAACGTACTGTCCGCCTACCTCGGTAACCAGGCCGGGCGCAAGGTGCTGGCGGGCAGCATTCGGCGTGGCGACGGCGAGCGAATCCACGCCATTGTCTGGTACTGCGATCTCAGGGATTCCACGCGACTGGCGGCCGGGATGGGTCACGAGGCGTTCCTGTCCCTGCTCAACGACTACTTCGAGTGTACCGCCGGTGCCGTGCTCGACCACGGCGGCGAAGTCCTGCGCTTCGTGGGCGACGCGGTGCTCGCGATCTTTCCCGTGCCCGACGAATCGCATCTCGAAAGCGCCGGCCGCAACGCACTTGGCGCCGTTCGCGAGGCCATGATCCGGGGGCAAAAGCTGCGCGAGGCCGGCCGGCAGGTCGAATTCGGCATCGGCCTGCACATCGGCGACGTGCTGTTCGGCAACATCGGCGTGCCGTCCCGGGTGGAGTTCTCGGTGATCGGTCCGTGTGCCAACGAGGTGGCACGCATCGAGGGACTGACGAAGACGCTCCAGCGCCCCGTGCTCCTGTCGGGTGAACTTGCCGCGGTGCTCGAGGGAGCGACGCTCGCGGATCTCGGCGCACATTCCATCGCCGGGGTCGCGGCGCCGATGAGGGTGTTCGCCATCGATGACGGCGAACATCCTCGTCCCGACTGAGGGGTCAATCGGCCACGCGACACGCCGGGCTCGTCGACATCCGCACCGGTCCGTCGACTGTCCGGGTACGCTTCTACTTCAGCGCCGAGGCGAGTTCCGAAACGAAGTCGGCGACCTTGCCGGCGATTGCCGGCGCGGGATCGTCGCGATGCTCGGCAATCAGGCTGACGATGGCCGAGCCGACCACCGCGGCGTCGGCCACGGCACCGACCTTGGCGACCTGTTGCGCGGTGCGAATGCCGAAACCGACCGCCACGGGCAGGTCGGTGCGCGATTTCAGGCGGCTGACCGCCGCCGCGATCTCGGCATCCCCGGCCGAGCGCGTGCCGGTCACGCCGAGCACCGAGACGTAGTAGACAAAGCCGCCGGTATTCGTCAGCACGCGTGGCAGCCGATCATCGTTGGTGGTGGGCGTCACCAGGCGAATCCAGTGAATGCCGCGCGCCATGGCGGGATGGCACAGCTCGTCGTCTTCCTCCACCGGGAGATCGACGATGATCAGCCCGTCGACGCCGGCCTCGGCGGCGGCGTCGAGAAACGCCTCCGGACCGAACCGGTAAATCGGGTTGTAATACCCCATGAGAACGATTGGCGTGTCGTCGTCATCCTGGCGGTAGCGGGCCACCTGGTCGAGCGTGCGTCGCAGCGTCATGCCCGCCGCGAGAGCGCGCTGGCTGGCGGCCTGTACCGCGGGACCGTCCGCCATCGGATCGGAAAACGGCATACCGAGCTCGATGACGTCGGCGCCCGCCGCGGCGAGCCCCGAAAAGATCGTGTACCCGGCCTCCGGGTTCGGATCGCCGGCGGTGACGAAGGTCACGAGCGCGGCGCGCCTGGCCTCGCGCAGGGCGGCGAATCGTCGCTCGAGGCGGCTGGGCGTGCGGTCGGTCACAGTTTCACTCCCAGGGCCTCGGCGACGGTGAAGACGTCCTTGTCCCCGCGTCCGCACAGGTTCATGACGATGATGTCCCCGCTGGACAGGGTGGGCGCCAGTTTCTGCACGTAGGCGAGGGCGTGGGCCGGTTCCAGGGCGGGAATGATGCCCTCGGTGCGACAGCAGAGTTTGAACGCCTCCAGCGCCTCGGCATCGGTCACCGACTCGTATCGGACCCGCTGGACCTCGTGAAGCCAGCTGTGCTCGGGCCCGATGCCCGGGTAGTCGAGTCCCGCCGAAATCGAGTGGGCGTCGGTGATCTGGCCGTCGTCGTCCTGCAGCAGGTAAGTCCGATTGCCGTGCAGCACGCCCGGCGCGCCGCCGGTCAGCGACGCCGCGTGGCGGCCGGTGTCGACCCCCTCGCCGCCGGCCTCGACGCCGTAGATCGCCACGTCCTCGTCATCCAGGAACGGATGGAACAGCCCCATGGCATTGGAGCCGCCGCCAATGCAGGCGACCAGGGCGTCGGGGAGTCTGCCCTCGGCGCGCATGATCTGCTCGCGCACCTCGTTGCCGATCACCGACTGGAAGTCGCGTACCATGGCCGGGTAGGGATGCGGTCCGGCCACGGTGCCGATGATGTAGAACGTCTCGTCGACGTTGGCGACCCAGTCCCTCAGCGCTTCGTTCATGGCGTCCTTCAGCGTCGCCGTTCCGCTGGTCACCGGAACCACTTCGGCGCCGAGAAGTTTCATGCGAAACACGTTCGGCGCCTGGCGCTCGATGTCCGTCGCACCCATGTAGACCACGCAGGGCAGGTTGAACAGGGCGCACACGGTCGCCGTGGCGACGCCGTGCTGGCCCGCGCCCGTCTCGGCAATGATTCGCGTCTTGCCCATGCGTCGCGCCAGCAGGATCTGCCCCAGCGTGTTGTTGATCTTGTGGGCGCCGGTGTGGTTGAGCTCGTCGCGCTTGAAGTAGACCTTCGCGCCGCCGATTTCCTTGCTGAGTCTTTCAGCGTAGTACAGTGGGCTCGGACGACCGATGTAGTGCTCGGCGTAGTAGTCGAACTCGCGCTGGAAGCCGACGTCGTTCCTCGCCGCGTACCAGGCGCGCTCGACGTCGAGAATCAGGGGCATCAGGGTTTCGGCGACGAAGCGCCCGCCGAACAGGCCGAAGTGGCCGGATTCGTCCGGCCCGCTGCGATAGGATTCGGGTCTTTGCATTGCTGGCTCGACATGCTGTGTGGGTCGCCGGGGCATTGCGCCGCCGGCGTCGTGCGGGGAGGTGCGCGGAAGCGGTTCGGCTACAATGCCGGGCCGCCGGCGTTCCCGGCAACGGCGAATCAACTCGCCATCGAGGGGCAGGATTATACATGAGCCGACCCGCATCCAATGCCGACGACACGGTCAACGAGGGGTCGAAGCGCGCCCGGACCCGGCGATATGCCGCCTGCGTCGAGTACGATGGCGCCCCCTTCAGCGGCTGGCAGCGGCAGGACGGCACGCCGACGGTGCAGGGCGCCGTGGAGCAGGCGTTGTCCTTCGTCGCCGATCACCCGGTGAGCGTGGTCTGCGCCGGGCGTACCGATGCCGGTGTGCACGCGACCGGACAGGTCGTGCATTTCTCGACGCCGGCCGAGCGAAGCGAATTCGGCTGGCTGCGGGGCACCAACTCCCGACTGCCCGGTGGCGTTGCCGTGCACTGGATCCAGGCGGTCGACGATGATTTTCATGCCCGCTTCAAGGCGCGTCGTCGGTGCTATCGGTACGTGATCGCCAACCAGCGTGTGAAGCCGGCACTGCTGCGTCAGCAAGTGAGCTGGGACTACCGCGCTCTTGACGCCGATCGCATGGCGCTCGCAGCCGGCTCGTTGCTCGGTCGTCACGATTTCAGTGCGTTTCGCGCCGCGGCCTGCCAGTCCAGGAGCCCGGTGAAGACGCTGCACCGGATCGAGGTGCGCCGACAGGAACGGTTTATCTGTATCGATCTGGAGGCCGACGGCTTCCTGCATCACATGGTGCGCAACATCGCCGGCGTGCTGATGACGATCGGGGCGGGTGAGCAGGACGTGTCGTGGTGTCGCCAAGTGCTCGAGGCGCGCGATCGCGCCAAGGGCGGGGTAACCGCGCCAGCCGCGGGCTTGTACCTGACCGGCGTTCGCTACGATGACCTCTACGCGCTGCCGCAGACGCCGCCGGCCCCCTGTTTCTGGTAACATCGGCGTACCTCATGATTGCCACAGTCGCCCCATTGTCCCACTGCGCGGACGCCGGTCCGGGGCGAGGCGCGCCAACGGATGTGTACAACGTGCGAACCCGGGTCAAGATCTGCGGCATTACCAGCGCCGACGACGCGCGCCTCGCGGTGGCCGCCGGCGCCGATGCGCTCGGTGTCGTCTTTTTCGAACCGAGCCCGCGTTCCGCCCGCCTGGAAGATGCCGCCGCCATTCGTGCCGCGGTACCGCCATTCGTATCCCTGGTGCTGGTGACCGTGGACCTCGAGGCGCCCGTGCACCGTCGCTGGATCGACGCGCTGCGGCCGGATGTCCTGCAGTTTCACGGCGATGAATCACCGGCGTGGTGCGAGGGGTTTTCCTTGCCCTACATCAAGTCGCTGCGCATGCGCGACGATGTCGATATCGACGCCTTCCAGGCGGCCCACGCCGACGCGCGGGCCGTGCTGCTCGACACGTTCGTGCCGGGCGTCGTCGGCGGCACCGGCCGCCGCTTCGACTGGCGACGGGCCGCGACCCGCCGGGGCACCCGGGTGATCCTCGCCGGCGGTCTGGACGCCCTTACCGTGGCCGACGCCATCGAGCAGGCACGCCCCTATGCCGTGGACGTCAGCAGCAGCCTCGAGGCCTCGCCCGGGGTCAAGGACCCCCTCGCAATCGAGGCGTTCATGCGCGCGGTCCGCGACGCGGACGACGCCGGCGCCGTCCGCGCTGCCGAACGGGAGACGAGATGAACTGGTTCGAACGACTGTTTCCGCCCAAGATCAATTCCGTCCAGGGCCTGCGCGGCAAGCGGGGCGTACCCGAGGGCGTCTGGAGCAAGTGCGAGTCGTGCAGCGCGGTGCTGTACGGCGCGGAGATCGAACGCAACCTGCGGGTGTGTCCCAAGTGCGGCCATCACATGCGCATCGCGGCTCGACAGCGACTGGCGTCATTCCTCGACCGGGACAGCATGGACGAAATCGCGGCTGGATTGCGTCCGGTCGACGCACTGAAGTTTCGCGACTCCAAGCGCTACAAGGACCGGATCGCCGAGGCGGAGAAGTCGAGCGGCGAACGCGAGGCGCTGATCGTCGCCCGCGGTACCCTGAGGCGCGCCGCGGTGGTCGCCGCCGCCCTCGAGTTTCGCTACATGGGCGGCTCCATGGGATCGGTGGTCGGCGAACGATTCGTGCGCGGCGTGGAAACCGCGCGCGACATGCGCTGTCCGTTCATCTGCTTCAGTGCCTCGGGTGGTGCGCGCATGCAGGAGGCGTTGCTGTCCCTCATGCAGATGGCCAAGACGTCGGCGGCGCTGGCGCGGCTGCACGAGGACGGCCTGCCCTATGTCTCGGTACTGACCGACCCGACCATGGGAGGCGTGTCGGCCAGCTTTGCCATGCTGGGGGATATCATTATCGCGGAACCGGGGGCGCTGGTGGGCTTCACCGGACCGCGCGTCATCGAGCAGACGGTGCGACAGAAGTTGCCGGAGGGATTCCAGCGCGCCGAGTTCCTGCTCGAGCACGGCGCAATCGACATGATTGTCGGGCGATTGCAGATGCGCGACACGGTAGCGACGCTGCTCGGCACGCTGGGCTTCGGCGGTTCCATCGTGCCGGCGCTCGAGGACATCGTGCCGGCCGAGTCGTCGCACGACGAATAGGACGCGACCACTGCGCGAACCCGGCTGGACAGGCAATCCGTCGACCCGTTCATCCGGTGTTGTCGAGCCCGTCCGCACCTCGCGGGCACCGGACTCACGGGAAACCACGCGGCATAGCATCATGAACCGATCTGATTGCAATCACAGTCACCGACGCCGCGGCCGCTGTCGCGCCTGATTCGTGAGCGTGTCCAGGCAAACGCTGGCCGACTGGCTCGAGCACATCGAGCGGGTGCATTTTCGTTCCATCGATCTCACCCTCGATCGCGTCCGCCGCGTCGCCCATGCGCTGCGTCTCCCGGCGAGGTGCCGCCACGTGGTCGTTGCCGGTACCAATGGCAAGGGATCCAGCGTCGCCTACCTCGAATCGATCTACCGCTGCGCGGGATACCGGACGGCGGCCTACACGTCGCCGCACCTCGTGCGCTATAACGAGCGCGTGCGCGTCGATGGCACACCGGTCGACGACGCGCCTCTCGAGTCGGCCTTCGAGCGGGTGGAGCGCGCCCGCGGCGACATTCCGCTGACGTATTTCGAGTTCGGCACGCTGGCGGCACTGCAGGTATTCGCCGAGGCCTCGCCCGACGTCGTCGTCCTCGAAGTGGGGATGGGTGGCCGCCTCGACGCGGTCAACATCGTCGACGCCGATGTCGCCCTGGTGACCGAGGTCGGGCTGGATCACCAGCAGTGGCTGGGCGACACGGTGGAGAAAATCGCCCGCGAGAAGGCCGGTATCCTGCGCTACGGCGGCCGTGCGGTAGGCGCGGGTACACGGCCGCCGCGCGTCCTCTCGGAAATCGCCGCCGCGCGTCGCTGCGACCTGTGGCAGTACGGCGTGGACTACCGCGTCGTCGACGACGGCGGTCGATGGCACTGGACCGGGCCGGCCCGGTCGCGATCCGCGCGGGCAACCCTCACCGATCTTCCGCTGCCCCCGGGCGGGCCTCACCAGTTGGCCAACGCGGCCGGTGCGGTGGCGGTTACCGGGCAGATGAACGATTTTCTCCCGGTGTCCGAGCGGCAGCTGGCCGACGGCATCGCCGGGGCGCGGCTACCCGGCCGCCTGCAGCGGGCGGGCGGGAATCCGCCGCTGGTGTTCGACGTCGCGCACAACGCGGACGGTCTCGCGGTACTGTCGCGGTGGCTGCGCGAAAACCGGCCGCGAGGGCGCATCCTCGGCGTCTTCTCGATGCTCGCGGACAAGGACATCGTTTCCTCCGTCCGCCACGTCGCCGATCTCGTCGGCGAATGGTACGTGGCGCCGCTGGACAATCCGCGCGCCGCCGACGCCGCCACGCTGACGGCCGCGATCGGCGGCGTCAGTACGGCCCCGTTGACCGCCTGGGACAGTGTGCAGGCTGCGGCGGACGCCGCCATCCGCGCCGCCGTCGGCGACGATCTCGTCGTCGTCTTCGGGTCCTTCTACGCGGTGGGTGATATAATGCGACACCTGCGTCTGGACCCCTACTCGGCGCCCGCTTGACGACACGGCTGCCCCAATTCTTCCCATGCCCGGCCAGGCCCAAGACCAACCCCTGAACCTGAAGCACCGGTTGACCGGCGCCGTCATCCTGATCGGCATCGCGGTCGCGGTAATGTCGCTCGTCCTCGACAGCGATCCGGCAGACCCGGTGGCCGAGGTTCGGCAGGACGAGCCGCGCGAATCGTTCGTGTCGCGCATTTCGAGCGCCGAAGACAATGAGGAATTCCGGGTGCCCGCGCCGGCCACGGCGCCCGACGAACCGCGGGCGCCGCTCGCGCAGGCGCCCGATGAACTGGTCGACGGCACGCTGCCCGATGCGGGCGATGCGCCGGGATCGTCGACGCCGACGCAGGCCGGCGTCGGGGAGCCCGCGCTCAACGTCGAACCGGTCCTCGAACAGGCGACCCGTCTGCCCGGGCCGGCCCCGAAAATCAACACGGTGGACGTCAGCCCGGTCGGTGGCGACGGCTCCACGTCGAGGCCTGGCGATGCGGCGGCGGAGGTCGCCTCGGTGGACTCCTGGGTGGTGCGCGTCGGCGCCTTCAGCGAGCAGTCCAATGCGCGAGGTGTCAGCCAGCGACTGCGCGAGGGCGGCTACGACGCCTCCAGTGCGTCGGTCACGGTGAACGGGAAGTCGATGGTGCGTGTCTGGGTTGGACCTTTTCCCGATCGAAAGAGCGCGGTGCGTGCCAAGTCGGACCTGTCACGCCAGTTCGGCCTCGATGGCTTCGTCGCACGCCAGCCGTAGCGCGGGCGCTCGCGCAGGGTCGCCGGCCTGAACGTCACCCTGACGTCGCTGGACTACGTCCTGATCGCGGTGTTCGCGATCTCGGCGCTGGTCGGTATCGTGCGCGGTTTCGTGCGCGAGGTGCTCGCACTGCTGTCCTGGATCGTGTCGCTGTGGCTGGCATTGCATTACGCCGAGCCGGTCTCCACCTACCTCGAGCCCTACCTGCAATCGCCGGAAATCCAGTACATGGTGGCGCTGGCGGGCATTTTCGTCGCCAGCCTGCTGGTCTTGTCGATGACTGCGATGATACTGGTGAAACTGCTGACATGGGTCGGGGTCGCCGGCACCGATCGTACCCTTGGCGGGTTGTTCGGCCTGGCGCGCGGGCTGGCCATCGCGCTGGCCCTGGTGTTCGTGATACGCCTGACGCCGGCGACCGGCAAACCCTGGTTCGCCGGTTCCGTGCTGGTACCCTACTTCGAACCGGTTTACGAGTACCTCGACAACCGCGACTTTCTTCAACCCCTGCACACGTTGCCGGGCCGGGCGGCCGACGCCGCCATCCAGAGCGGCTGACCGCCCCGTCGTTGCCGGCGACGGCCGCGCTCATCGCGATACAACCCATTTACGCGACAGGACACCAGTCATGTGCGGAATCATCGGAATCATCGGGTCGAGCCCGGCCAACCAGGCTATTTATGACGGGCTCACGGTATTGCAGCACCGCGGTCAGGATGCGGCCGGCATCCTGACCTGCGACGGCAGCCGCGTGTACCTTCGCAAGGACAACGGGCTGGTACGCGACGTGTTTCACACCCGGCACATGTTGCAGCTGATGGGCCACATGGGCATCGGCCATGTACGCTATCCCACCGCGGGCTGCGATTCACGCGCCGAGGCGCAGCCGTTCTACGTCAACTCGCCGTTCGGACTCGCCCTCGGACACAACGGCAACCTCACCAACACGCGTGAGTTGAGCGATGCGCTGTTTCGCGAGGATCTGCGGCAGATCAACACGAACTCGGACTCGGAAATCCTGCTGAACGTGTTCGCGCACGAGTTGTACGCGGCGGTCGGCGAGGCACGGCTGAAGGCGACGCCGGACGACATTTTCAACGCCGTTCGCGGCGTCTACCGTCGCTGCCGTGGCGCTTACGCGGTCGTCGTCCTGATCGTCGGCTATGGCATCCTCGCATTCCGCGACCCGTTCGGCATCCGTCCGCTCGTGTTCGGACAGCGCGAGGAAGCCGACGGCGGGGTATCCCGAATCTTCGCCTCCGAGAGTGTCGCGCTCGACGTGCTCGGCTACGACCTGGTGCGCGACGTGGCGCCGGGCGAGGCCGTGTTGTTCGGCGTTGACGGCAAGGTGCACAGCCGGGTCTGCGCCGACGATACGAAGCTCGCGCCGTGCCTGTTCGAGTACGTGTACCTGGCCAGGCCCGATTCGATCATGGACGATGTCGCCGTCTACAAGACCCGCATGCGCATGGGAGAAAAGCTCGGCCGCCGACTGAAGCAGGACTGGCCCGACAACGACATCGACGTCGTCATCCCGGTACCCGACACCAGCCGCACCTCGGCACTGCAAATGGCCTGGGAGCTGGGTCTGAAGTACCGCGAGGGCTTTATCAAGAACCGCTACATCGGGCGAACGTTCATCATGCCGG
>JAUIDF010000363.1 GCA_030429125.1 Gammaproteobacteria bacterium
CTCTCCGCGGGCAAGCGCAAGAATATCTCGCTCGGTGCCGGCGTCCGGGTAGTTGAGCTTCAGGTGCAAAAGGAAACGGTCGAGCTGGGCCTCGGGGAGCGGATACGTACCCTCCTGCTCGATCGGATTCTGGGTCGCCATGACCATGAACAATCGCGGCAGCGGGTAAGTCTGCCGCCCGACGGTGACCTGGCGCTCGGCCATGGCCTCCAGCAGCGCCGATTGCACCTTGGCCGGGGCCCGGTTGATCTCGTCGGCCAGCAGGATGCTGTGGAACAGCGGTCCGCGCTGGAATTCGAACTCGCCCGTCTGGGGGCGGTAAACCTCGGTACCGGTCAGGTCGGCCGGCAACAGGTCGGGGGTGAACTGCACACGGTGAACCTCGCCCTCCACGCACTCGGCCAGCATGCGCACGGCGCGCGTCTTGGCCAGGCCCGGGGCGCCTTCCACGAGCAGGTGGCCGTCGGCGATCAGGCCGATCAGCAGGCGGTTGACAAGCACGGGTTGCCCTAGCACGCGCGACTCGATCCAGCCGCGAAGTCTGGAAACCGCGTCGGCATGCATCGACAGGCGCTCCCTTGCGTCACCGTCACGGGTTACGGGTTGATCCATCGTTTGCGATCCGTCGTGATGTCGAAGTGGCGCGATTCTAACCCGGATGACCGCCTGGTCGAGACTGCCTGTCGGCATTGTCAGGGTTCGGCCGACGCGGCGACGCGTAAGGCATGCTACGAGACACGCGGGCCGCGCCGCACACGACGAAGGTGCCTGGCGACGATCGCCTCCAGCAGGCGGCGTTGGCGATGGGTGAGCCGGGACACGCCGGCGTAGCGCAGGAAGAATCGCAGGCGCCGAAAGGTGCTCACGCCTTCGCAGTAGCGGTTGAGCTTTTCCAGGTCGCGCAGCGCCGCGTAGCCCGGCCAGGGCACGCGCCGTGCATCCTCCAGGTCGATCACGCGGACCGGGTCGTCCACCGCGACACCCGCGTCGAGCGAACGATGCACGTACAAGTGTTTCGGGTAAAGGTTGCCGTGGAAAAGGCGCCGGCGGTGCATGCGGCGAAGGAATTCCGCCACCGCCTTCGACACCGAATCCGGCACGCGGCCGCCCCAGCGCGCGAGCGCCTCGTCCAGCGCCACGTGCCGGGACAGCGCGGTGGTCACGAGGAATCCCCGCCGGTGTCCGGCGTCGCGGCGAAGGGCGATTGCCGCCACTTCCAGGGTGTCGATTCCGCGGCGATCGAACAGCCGAAGCGCGCGATACTCGCGCCACAGCAGGAGCTCGCGCCCGCCGAGCCTGCTGCGCGGGAAATAGTCCTGCTGGCGTTTGAGGTAGAATCGCGCTTCGCCCCCGGCGTCGAGCAGCCTGTGCCGACTGACGGTGCTGAATCCCTCGCCGCGGCGGTTCGGCGCGTCGACCGCCTCGCCGGGCCACGACCAGATGACCTCGAAGGTCGCAAGGCCGGCCTCACGCAGCGCCTCGCCGCCGGGGCCGTCGAAAACCAGGACCGATTTTTTCTTCACGAACCGGCGCGGCCCGCAAGCCGCTCCTGTCTACTTCCGGGACCGAATCGTTGAACCAGCCGATCAAGACCCGACCGGAGCGCTACCGCGCCCGCGAGCAGGCCCTCGCCTACCACGCCAGCGCCCATGGGAACGGCCGGCCGGGGATCAGCCAGCGGCTGGAACTGGCGGCGGTGCGACGCGCCCTGGCCGCGACCGCCGGCGATACGGTGCTCGACGTGCCCTGCGGCACCGGCCGCATAGACGAACTGCTGCGCGAGCGATTCGACGAGATCGTCGGCGCCGACAGTTCGGTGCCGATGCTTTCGGTGTACAACGACGGCAATGTCTCTCGACGCTCCTGCTGCGCCGACATTTTTCACCTGCCGTTCGACGATGCCAGTTTCGACTGGGTGATCTGTCATCGGTATTTTCATCACCTGAAAAACGAAGCCGACCGCGCGGCGGTACTCGCCAGCCTGCGCCGGGTGTGCCGGCAAGGCGTCGTGTTCTACGCCTGGCTGAACACGACGTTTGCGAGGCGCCGGGGCAGCATGCGCACGTCCATCTCCCGCGGCCGGGTCGAGGCAGCGGTGGATGCGGCCGGGATGCGAATCCGATCCATGCATCGTTGCGCCGGGCCGTTCAGCGTCAAGACGATCGTGGTCTGCACGAGACAGTGACCGCGCCGCGCGGGACGAATCAGTCGTAAAGCCGATAGTCGCGCCCCTTTCCCTCGTAATAATCCCACAGCGATCGGGTGGCGCGGTCCACCGACACGACCCAGTCTCTCAACCGGGAGCGGTGAATACCGCGTTCGAGAAGGTAGTCGCGCGCAAAGCGAATCCTCTGCCAACGACTCGCCTCGACGAATCCGTTCAGCCGCGCCAGGTCGTCGATGCAAAATCGCGTGACCGGTCGCGGCAGTCGCAACATCTCGTGAAAGTCCAGCAGGCAAGGCACCGGCGCGCCAGCGCTCTCGTCAACCAGGACGTTGTGTCCGTGCAGGTCGCGGTGAAACAGGCCGTTCTCGTGCATGCGCGCAATGGCGCGCGCAAGCGTGCGGCGCAAGGCGCGCGCCTCGGCGCGCGGATGGCGTCGTCGACTCCACTCGAGCAACGTGGGCGCCCCGGGCAACGCCTCGGTCACCAGGAAGCTCTGTCGCCAGCCCGACAGGCCGCGCCGTTCTCCCCACGCCAACACCGCGGGCACGCGCACGCCGATTCGCTCGAGCGTCCTGGCGTTTCGCCATTCGGCGCTGGCGCGGCTGGGCCTGAGCAGGTACTTGATTCGCTCGAAGGCCGAGCGCGGCAGGTAGTGTTTCAGGAACACCTCGGCGCTGTTCGTCCGGTAGACGACGGACCACCGCTGCCGACGCTCCG
>JAUIDF010000364.1 GCA_030429125.1 Gammaproteobacteria bacterium
CAGTTGTCGTCCGCATTCAGCGCGTTGTCGCCATCACTGTCGCCGCGGTCGTCCAACTCGATGATGCTGCAGAACACGCTGGCGCCCGGGCGCAGGCCCGCGCAATCGACCAGCAGGTTGCGCGCGGCGGCGCCGAGCGCGGCGTTCACCGGCGCCGCTCCGCCTGCAGGGTGAGAAACTCGAACCGCGGCGTGACGACCTGCGTGAAGCCGTGGCTCAACTCGGCGTCGAGGCTGAGGCTGTCGCCGGGTGACAGCGTCAGTTCGCGAGGGCCGTATCGGTAGACGGCTTCGCCCGCCAGCGCGTAGATGAACACGACGCCGTGACCGATGTACGCGGGCGGCCGCGCCGCCTGTCGAACCAGCGTGACCCGTCGCGCCTCGAACTGGAGGTCGCGGCGGGTGTGGAAGGCGAGGTTGATGAACTCGTGCTCGTGGCCGTTGACGATGCGCGTCGATTTAAGTCCCTCGCCGTTTCGTACATGCGTGTAGTCGGTGTGTCCCGTGCTCGTATCGCGGAACAGGCTGACCAGCGGCACGCCCAGCGCCCGGCCGAGGGCGGTCAGCGTGGCGATGGACGGGGACACCTGGCCGGTCTCGACCCGACTGATCATGGCCGCGGAGATGCCGGCGCGGTCGGCCAGCTCGCGCGCGGTCAGTTCGCGGACCTCGCGCAGCTCGCGCAGCGTCGCGCCGATGGCCGGATCGATCTCGGCCGGCGCGGTGCCCTCGCCGGCATTCGGTAGGTCGGGGCGGCGGCGATCCTTCGTCATGACGCCGTGCGGTAGGCGAACGCCTTGCCGAAGCGCCACACGAGATAGTCGCCGCAGGTGGTCGGCGCTGCACCGTCGTGGTTTGCACCATGGATCTGCCGCGGGTCGATGACCGTCTCCGGATCCGGGTCGAAGGCCAGCACCAGCGACAAGCGCTCGCGGCCGGAACGGTTCAGCACGCGATGGGGCGTCGACCGGTAGGCGCCGCCGGTCCAGCGCGACAGCAGGTCGCCGACGTTGACCACCAGGGTGTCGTCGACGGGAGGTGCCTGGATCCACTCGCCGCGCGCGTCGCACACTTCGAGGCCGCCGACGTCGTCCTGGCACAGGACCGTGAGCATGCCGAAGTCCGTGTGCGGTGCGACACCGTATCGCCCGGCCGCGATATCGTCTCCCTGGTGAGGGTAGTAGACGAAGGATGCACGGCTCAGCGGGCGTTCGCACTGGCGCATGAAGAACGATTCGTCGAGGTCGAGGGCGAGGGCGAAACCGCGCAGCAGGTGGCGCGCCACCGCGTGGCCCGAGTGGAAAAACCCCATGGCATGGTCGCTTAATGCCGGCAGCCAGTGGGGCCAGCGATTCGCACCGCGCAGCGGGTGGTCGTCCGGCGCCTGCCCGTCATCGTCCTGGTAGCCCCAGATGAAGCTTTCCTTGTAGTCCGCCTGGGCGTCGTCGTGCATTCGCGCGCCGCCCGTTGCCAGCCAGCCGCGGTGGTTCGCGGAGACCGCCACGAGACGCTTTCGTTCCGGGTCGGAATGGAAGAACGCGTAGGCGGACTCGCGCGCTGCCTCGATGATGTCGGGGTCGATGCCATGGCCGCGAACGTAGATGAAGCCAAGGTCGCGGCTGGCGTCGTGCAGCGCACGGGCCACCGGCATCGGGTCGCTGCCGTCCCTGAGCGAGGTGATGTCGATGACCGGGATCGTGTCGCGGTCGGGCCAGGGTTTCACGGAATCAACCATCTGTGGCTGCGTAGTAGCCCACCACGTCACCGTCGGTGGTCACGCCGAGCCCGTTCAGGCAGCGGTTGACGTAGTTGAAATAACAGATGACCTGGTTGGCCTCCAGGATTCGTTCGTCGTCCAGGCCGGCATCGCGCAGCGCCGTGACGTCGCCTTCCTCCATGGCGCCCGGTCGCAGCGTCAGCTTTTCCGCGTAGCGCAGCAACGCCAGTTCGGCACCGTCGAATACCCGTTGCGGCTGGCGATTGTGCAGGGCGTCCTCGATGGCGTCGGCACGTGCTTCGTCGGCAATCAGGTGGCGCGCATTCTGCCAGTGATTGGCCAGCGAATAGGGGCAGTCATTGAGGATGGACACCCACGAGCTGATCGTTTCCTGCAGCCAGGCGGGCAGGCGGTTAGCCTCGTCATGCAGCGCCGCGCGGTAGAGCGTGACGTGCCCGCGCAGTGTCGAGGGACGCAGTGAGTGCACCCGCATGACGTTGTCCACGGTACCGTGGGGAGTGCGGGCGAGGTCGAGCGCGGCGCGCAGCTCGTCGTCGGCCTCGTCGTCCGCGATCATTCGTATCCATGCCGACATGTCGATAATCGTCCTCGTTGTCAGTGTCTCTCGTCGGCGCCCATGCGCCGTTCCAGTGCCCGTACCATCGAGGACACCACGAGTATCAGCACCAGGTACTCGAGCACCAGGACGGTGTAGATCTCCAGCGGGCGATACTCCGTCACCACCAGCTCGTTGGCCTTGCGCGTCAGCTCGCCCATGCCGATAACCGAAACCAGCGACGACATCTTGAGCATGTAGACGAGCTGGTTGCCGAGCGCGGGAAGAATCCGCCGGATGGCCTGCGGCAGGATGACGAAGCGCATGGTGTCGACGTAGCCGAGTGAGATGGAGTGGGCCGCCTCGTACTGGCCGCGGCCGATCGACTGGATGCCGGCGCGGAAGATCTCCGCCTGGAAGGCGCTGTCCGACAAGGCCAGGGCGATGACGCCGGCCCAGAACACGCTGATCGACATGCCGGTGACCTGCGGCAGGCCGTAGTAAACCCATAGGATCAGCACCAGGATCGGCACGGCGCGCACCAGCTCGACATAGACGCGATTGAATCGTCGCAGCGATGCGCGTTCCGACAGGCCGGGCAGGG
>JAUIDF010000064.1 GCA_030429125.1 Gammaproteobacteria bacterium
AGTCACACCCTTGCCGGCGATAGTGATCGCCCTGGTACTCGGTGTCGCGACCTGCCTCGTCGCCTACCGTTACAAGCCGGTCGCGGCGGGGTTCGCGAGTGCCGCCATCCTGGCCGCGGTACTCGGTACGATCCATTGGCTGTTCACGACCCGCCATCTCTACCTGTCGCTGTCGCTGGCGACGATGCCGATCGTCTTTGCCTACCTGTCGAGTCCGTTCGTGCACTACGTGGTGACCTGGCGGGAGCGCAATTTCATTCGCCGCGCGTTCTCCACTTATCTTGCGCCACGTGTGGTGGACGCGTTGGTGGCACAGCCCGAGCGCCTGGCGCTCGGCGGGCGCGAGGCGGAGGGCTCGGTGATGTTTCTCGACCTCGCGGGCTTCACGACGTTCTCCGAGCGGCTTGCACCCGAGGCGCTGATCGACCTGCTCAATCGCAATCTCGGTCACCTGAGCGAGGTCATTCTCGACCACGACGGGTTGATCGACAAGTTCATCGGCGATGCCGTCATGGCGGAGTGGGGCGTACCGCTGCCGCAGGCAGACCATGCCCAGCGGGCCTGCGCCGCGGCCCTCGGTGTGCAGTCGAAGCTCGAAGCGCTGGCCGCGGAGGAAGCGAAGCATTCGGGCGTCGAACTGCTGGCGCGCATCGGCATCAACTCCGGACGGTTCGTCGCCGGTAATATCGGCGGTGCGCGACAGGTCAACTACACGGTGCTCGGCAACGACGTCAACCTGGCGTCTCGCCTGGAAGGCATCAACAAGGCATACGGCACGCGCATCATCATCGGCGAGGAAACGGCGCGCCTGGCGGGCAGCTCGTTCGTGCTGCGCGAACTCGATTCGCTCCGCGTCAAGGGCCAGAACCGCCCGGTGACGGTGTACGAACTGGTCGGCAGGGCCGGTGAAGTCGAAGCCGCTCACCGACAGACGCTGGCGGGCTATGCCGAGGCCCTGGCGCTGTATCGCGAAAGGGATTTCGCCGCGGCGAAAGAACGCTTTTCAAAGGTGCTGGCCGGCGATCCCGACGACGGACCGAGCCGCGTGTTCGTCGAGCGCTGCGCGCTGTACCTGGAAAGACCGCCGCCGCCGGACTGGGACGGCGTGTTTGTCATGACGACGAAATGACGGTGCGCCGGATGCCGTCTCAGGGCAGGTTGATCCGCACCGTGGCCAGCACTTCCCGTGCCGGTGCACGCCCGAGTGCAATGAAACGATCCGTGACCCAGTTGAACTCGTTGTCGAACAGGTTGCGAATCTGCAAGGCGACCACGCCGCGTCGTTGCGGAAGCTGGTAGCCCAGGTTGACGTCGGTGATCAGGATATCCTCGTCCTCGCGCGCGCCGTCAAAATCGATTCGGCGCCAGGTTTGCGTCACGCCGGCAAACATGCCGCCGGGCGCGATGTAGTTCAGTGCCAGCGAGGCGGCGGTGTCACGCCGGTCGAGTTCGGTAAAGAAGCCATCGTCGACCGAGGCGGTGCCGATGCTGGCGACCAGGCCGGTGCGCTCGTTCAGGAGCCGGTTGTACTCAAACTCCACGCCATCGAAGTTTCCGCGGGTGACGGTCAACGGTGCACCCGGTGCGGGACGCTCGGTCAGCTCGCGGTCCACGCTGAAGACATTGACGGAAAAGAACGCATCGTCGAGTTCACGTTCCCAGGCGGCATCCACTTCGGTGACGAGCGCGCCTTCCTCGGTATTACGAAAGATGAACAGGCCGGCGACGTCGGTGGGGTCGAGGCGCGGTGCGACGAACGGCAGCAGGTAGCGAAACGCGCCCACCCGAACCGTGTCGCGATGATTCGGTGTCCACGCGAGGCCGAGGCGCGGATTGGTTTCCTCCACGGTCCACGATCCGCCGGTGAAGGCATTCGCGTTATCCATTCGCTCGTGATGCACCGCGCCCTCGATGAGAACCTCGGGCGAGTACTGCCATGAATCCTGCACGTAGATGCTGGTAAAACGGGTGTCGAGATCGAAGTCGCTGGCGGCATCGAATTCGGGAAACGGCACCGTGATCCCGTCGCTGATGCCGAATACGCGGGTGCTCGTCGAGGCTGACTGTCGTCCGTCGAAATGCAATGCGCCGGCCACCAGGTAATGTTCGTCCACGTGCCGCATGTACTGGGCCTGGACCTGGTCGTACGGTCGCGCCGCCTCGGCCAGCAGCACGTCGCGCCGGGTAACACCGCCGCCCAGGGGCGTGTCGCGATCGTCGCGCAGGCCGAGTTCGGTATCGAAGCTTGCGACGTAGAGCAGAAAGTCGCTGCGTGGGTCCAAGTCGCGGTGATAACCCAGCTCGATGCGCGTGTTGTCGCTGCGCGTGAAGGCGTCGGGATCCGGCGGCGCGTCGAACTCGAAGCGCGGAAAGTTCTCGTCATCCTGCCGCGCGGTGAAGTCGCTGGCGGCGAACAGGAATCCATCGACCGGGGTCGGCTGCCACTTGACGATGGTCGCCAGGTCGTCGAACTCGTCGCCGTTGGTGTCGCGCCAACCCGAGTTCTCGTTGTCGGCAAAGCCGACGCTGTAGGCGAGGTTGGCATCGGGCACCGCGCCGGATAGCGCCAGTCCCAACTCCTCGCGGTCCTGGGTGCCGACCGTCACCGTGGCGCTGGCGTCGAAGTCCGGCTGTTCGAAGAATGCCGTGTACTCGTTGAAACTGTTGAACGAGTTGACGTTTGCCGGCAGCAGGATGCGCGTCAGCAGCCCCTCGTTGGCGGCCGGATAGGCGCGATCCGGCTCGTTGAGCAGGGCGCCGGTGAGAAAGCCGTGCGCGGAATAATTGGAAGGGTCTGCCTTGACCGAGCGGATGGCGCGGGCACGCGCCCAGGCGTTCAGGCCGAGTCCGTCGTAGAGCACCGAGAGATCGACGTTGCGCGAGGCCAGGTCCTGGTCGAGCAGGAATCGCGATCGATAGACGGCCCGGTTGTCATTGAGGGCAATCGATTGGTTCAGCGTGCGGATGGCCTCGCCGGCACGGTTCAGGTCGCGCAGGATCACTGCACGGTAATACAACGGCGTTGGATCGCGCGGGTCGAGTCGGGCAGCGCTGTCGAGCACGATCAGGGCCTTGTCGTGCCGCTCCACCTGGTAGAGCATCTTGCCCCAGTAGCTGAGAAAGAGGGAGCGCTGCGGCTCGATGGCCACTGCCGTGGCAATATCTTCCATCGCCCCGGCCACCTCGCCACCGCGCATGCGGGCAATGGCGCGACCCATCCACGCCTCGGCGTTGCCGGCATCCTGGTCGATGGCCGCCTGGAAACTTGCAAGCGCCGCTGCCGTCTCCTGGCGCGCCAGCTCGATGTAACCGGCCAGGGCCGTCGCATTGCTGTCATCGGGCGCGATCGTCAGCGCCTGCCGCAGGCTGGCCGCGGCGTCGTCGATTCGCTCGTCGGCGAACTGCAGGGTCGCGAGGTTCACCCACGCCGCGAGGTCGTCCGGCGCAAGGGCGACCGCCCGTTCGGCAGCGTCCTCGGCCGCGGGTAGATCGAATCGCGCCCGCTGCAGGTAGCTGCGAAGCGTCCAGGCGGCGGCGTCGTCGTCCGCCGATACCGTGTCGAGAACCTCGAGGGCCTGGTCGTGGTTGCCGCGCAGCAGGAGCACGAAGGCAAGGGCACGGCTGACCATTGGCGGGGCAGACGCACCCGACAGGGGTCGCAACAGCGCTTCGGCGGCCTCGGCGTCGCCGGACTCGGCGAGTCGCAGCGCGTCGGCGACCTCGATGACGGCGGCGTCCGGATGCGCGGCGCGCGCCTCGGCAAGTTGCTCGGCCGCGGCTCGTGGTTCACCCGCGGCCATGGCGGCGGCCACGCGATCGAGCGCGTTCGCGATGTCTGCGTTGCCGGGCGGCAGGTCGGCCACGCCTAACAGCGGCGGTACGCGCACGGTCCACTGCACGGCATCACGCGGTGTCAGCAGGACTTCCCGCCGCGGCGCCTGTCCCAGCGGCGCGATGACCGTCTCGCCGGCCACTGCCTCCACCTGTCCCGCCTCGTTCACGGCGAGGACGCGGCCTTCCAGTACGGCGATGCGAACCACCGCGGGATCGCGGGCATCGATATTGAGCTCGGTGCCTCGCAGGGTGGCGGTGACAGTCGGTGTCGAGATTTCGACCTGGACATCGGGGTTGTTGTTGCGAATCCACATCTCGCCGTCGACCAGGCGGTACAGCGACCGCAGCGACCGCGAGGCGGCATGCACGAGCCCGCGCAGGCGATTCCAGCCGGCGCCGCCGTCGATGGCCGTCAGGGTCAGTCGCGTATCGCGGTTGAGCTGGACCGAGGACTCGTCCGCCATCAGCAGCACGGCACGCCCGTTGGCTCCGGTGCGTATCGTGTCGCCGGTGAACAGTGCTTCGTCGGCGATCGCGGCGAGCCACGCCTCGCCTCCCGTTCGCTGAACCGCGACGTCGCCCGCCTTTTCCACGACTCGTGCCGCGGGATCGCCCTGGGCCCTGGCGTGAGCCGGTAACAGCAGCAGCACGCAGGCGAGGATGGGCAGGAGGAAAGTGGTGGGGAAATTCGGTCGACGTCGGTGATTCAAGGCCGCGATGGCGCGGTCGTCGGCGATCGAGGTCATTGTGCACCCGCATTGTTCACGATTGTCATCTGCGGGAGAGTATACGCGATGGTCCGATAACCGTCCGTGGCGCGGGCCGCTGGCGGCGACGCGTCAGGAAGCCTGCGTCGCGCCGGCGTCTATGCGCCTCAGTACCGCCTCGTGCTTGCCTTGCAGGTGCGCCTTCAGAATGCCGGACAGTGCCGCGCCGTCGCGCTTGCGCAGCGCGGCAAGAATTGATTCATGCTCGGCAACGGCCTGGGCCCAGCGATCGCCCGACAGGTTGGCCACGTAGCGCGCGCGTCGAAGCGGCGCGGACAACGCGCGGTATTGCTCGATCAGTATCGAGTTGCCGGACGCGTTCACGATCGCCTCGTGAATCTGCTGGTTGCGCCGGAAATAGCCGCTGCGCTGCCCGGCCCGATAATGCGCCAGCATGTCTTCGTGCAGGGCGGCAATGTCGGCGATCTGAGCGTCGTCCATGCGATGGCAGGCGAGTTCCCCGGCAAGCGCCTCCAGCGCACCGATGACGGGAAAGAGCTCGTCGATGTCATCGGGCGTGAGCTGGCGCACGACCGCGCCCCGATTCGGCACCAGGGTGACCAGCTTGTCGGCGGCGAGCACCTTGAGCGCTTCACGAAGCGGGGTTCGCGATACGCCGAAACGTTCGGCCAGGGCGCGCTCCGGCACCTTTGCGCCGGCCTCGATACCTCCCTCCAGGATGATCTCGCGCAGTCGTTCCACCAGCTCTTCGTGCAGTGTGCGACGGGATATCGTTTGAATTTGATCGATGGATTTCATTGTTGCATTGCCGATGACAGCGCCATGTCCAGCACGCGCGCGACGTGAATGGCCTCGCGACCGGTGCCGGCCTCGACCTGGTGACGGCACGACGTTCCGTCGGCGACGATCAGGGTATCGCTCGGCGCGCCGCGTACCGCGGGCAGGAGCGCCGCCTCGGCCATCTGTCGCGACACCTCGGCTGTGTGCACGCCGTAGCCGAATGCACCGGCCATTCCACAACAGGATGACTCCACGGTCTCGACGACGAGGTCGGGTATCAGGCCGAGCGTGGATTCCACGTCGCTCATCACGTGAAACGCCTTCTGGTGGCAATGGCCATGCAACAGCGCCCGGCCGGCGATCGGACCGAGAGACAGCGCCGGCCGTTCGCGCGCCAGGTATTCTTCGAACGTCAGCGCGGACGCGGCGAGCCTTTCCGCTCTTGGATCGTCGACCAGCGCGGGTACTTCGTCCCGCAGACCCAGGATGCAGCTCGGCTCGATGCCGACGACCGCGGCGCCGGCGTCGAGCCATGGCTCGATGCCGTCGAGCAGCCGCGTGACCTCGGCGCGGGCGGCCTCGACCCGGCCCATGGTCAACCAGGTCCGGCCGCAACACAATGGCCGCCCCCCATCGGCGGGCGCGGCCGCGATCACACGGCAGCCGGCGGCGGCGAGCACGTTGCGTGCAGCGACGAGGTTTTCCGGCTCGAAATAGGTATTGAACGTATCGCCGAACAGGACCACGGGCGTCCCGTGGGCGGGTCCGGCAGGTTCACGTTGACGGAATACGTCGCGGCGCCAACGGGGCGGTACGCGATGACGACTGATACCGGTCAAGGGTTCCAGCACGGTCCGCAGCCAACGGGAACGACCGGGCAGGTTGAACAATCCGGGCCACCTGGACGCCAGCGGTGCGAACCGGGGCAGGTCGGCGATGAGCCGCTCGGGCAGGGTGCCGCCATGGCGCGCGTAGCGCGCCGAGGCCACCTCGATTTTCATCCGCGCCATGTCGATGCCGGTAGGGCACTCGCGCCGGCAGGCCTTGCAGGAGACGCACAGCTTCATGGTCTCGGCCATGTCGTCGGAGGTAAAGGCGTCGGCACCGAGTTGACCCGAGATGGCGAGGCGCAACGTGTTGGCGCGGCCGCGCGTGAGGTCCCTTTCGTTGCGCGTCGCGCGAAACGATGGACACATCGTGCCGCCCGCAAGCTTCCGGCAGGCGCCATTGTTGTTGCACATTTCCACCGCGCCCTGGAAGCCGCCGCCGGCGCCGGTATGGCCAGACCAGTCGAGGACCGTGTTCATGGGCTCTACCCGATACCCGGGCGGATACCGGAACAAACGCCTGTCATCCATTTTCGGCGGGTCGACGATCTTTCCGGGGTTGAGCAGCCCGTCCGGGTCCAGAATTCCCTTCACCTCCCGGAAGGCGTCGACCAGGCGCCGGCCGAACATCTTCTCGTGAAACTCCGAGCGCACCAGTCCGTCGCCGTGTTCGCCGGAGTGCGAGCCCTTGTAGTCGAGCACCATGTCGAAGCATTCCTCGGCAATGGCGCGCATGGCAATAACGTCCTGGTCCTGCCGGAGATTCAGCACCGGCCTGACGTGCAGGCAGCCCACCGACGCGTGGGCGTACCACGTTCCGCGGGTTCCGTGCTTCTCGAAAATGGACGTCAAGCGATCGGTGTATTCGGCAAGGTCGGTGAGTTCCACCGCGCAGTCCTCGACGAAGGAGATCGGTTTGCGGTCGTCCTTCATCGACATCATGATGTTCAGGCCCGACTTGCGCACTTCGAAGATCGCCGATTGGAACGCACGATCGACGGCCTCCACCACGCCGCCGCGGCGCGATTCGGGATTCGACCAATGGAATCCCAGCGACCCCATCATCTCGTTCAGGTCGGCCAGTCGCCTCAGGTTGTCGTGCTGGTCCTCCTCGGCGAACTCGACCAGCAGCAGCGCTTCGGGTTCGCCGCGCACGAAGCGCTCGACAATCGGACGGTACAGCGGGATGTCGCGCGACAGCTCGATCATCGTGCGGTCGATCAGCTCGACGGCGGTTGGGCCGAGCGTGACGAGATGCTGGGTCGCGTCCATGGCGTCGTAGAAACGCGGGAAGTGGCAAACACCCAGTACCTTGTTGCGGGGCAGGGGAGAGAGCTTCAGGGTGCATCGCTCGCTCACCGCGAGGGTGCCCTCCGAGCCGACCAGCAAGTGGGCGAGATTGATGTTGTCGCGATCGCAGGCCAGTGCGTCGATGTTGTAGCCGCCGACGCGACGCATCACGTTCGGGAACCGCGCGTCGATCTCCTCGCGCTCTCGCGCACCGATGGCCAACAGGGACTCTATCGAGTCGTCGACTGCGTCGCCGTTCTCTCCGAGCGGCCCAAACGTGCGTCGCTGGCCGTCAATGGTCAGCGCGTCGATGGCGATGACGTTGTCACGCATCAGGCCGTAGCGTATCGAACGACTGCCGCACGAGTTGTTTGCCGCCATGCCGCCGATCGTCGCGCGTGATGCCGTCGAGACATCGACGGGAAACCAGAGTCCGTGCGGCTTCAAATGCCGGTTCAGTTCGTCGAGAACGATGCCGGGCTGTACCGTGCAGGTGAGCGCCTCGACATTCAGGTCGAGCACTGCGTCGAGGTGTCGGGTGTGATCGATAACCACGGCATCACCGACCGTTTGGCCGCACTGGGACGTGCCGGCGCCCCGCGGCAACACGGGCGTGCCCGTTTCGCGGGCTGCATGCAAGGTGGCGGCGACATCGTCGGCATCGGCGGGAACGACCACGGCGCTCGGGAACACCTGGTACATGGACGCGTCCGTGGCATATCGGCCACGACTGAAAACGTCCGAGTGAATGGTCCCGCGGAAATTGCGCTTCAGGTGTCGAACGAAGTCGTCGTCGGATGTGGTCGGCATCAGTTGACTTCAAAATGAATTCATTATTCAATATTATCTTGAATCGATCCTGGCGGCGCAACCGACGCGACGCCGGTTCAACAGGGCGCAATCATGCGAAAAGCCGGCCGACATTTCCTTCAGATTCCCGGGCCTTCCCACGTGCCGGATCGCATCCTGCGCGCCATGGACCAGCCGGTCATGGATCATCGCGGCCCTGATTTCGCCCACCTGGGCCGGCGCGTGCTCAAGGGCATGCAGTCCATTTTCAAGTGCCAGGGTCCGGTGATCATTTTTCCGTCCTCCGGCACCGGTGCCTGGGAGGCGGCGCTCGTCAACGTGATTGCGCCCGGCGAGCGGGTGGTCATGGTTCAGACCGGCCACTTTGCCAGCCTGTGGCAGACGCTGGCCGCACGGCTCGGCATCGAAGCGCAGGTGATCGATACCGACTGGCGTCGCGGTGTCGACCCCGATGCCGTGGAGGATCTGCTCAGGCGTGATGCCAACCACGAGATCAAGGCGCTGTGCATCGTTCACAACGAAACGTCGACGGGCGCCACCACGCGGGTCGGTGACGTGCGCGCGGCCATGGATGCCGCCGGCCACCCGGCCCTGTTGATGGTCGACACGATATCCGGCCTCGCCTGCGCCGATTTTCGTTTCGACGAGTGGCGTGTCGACGTCGCCATCGCCGGTTCGCAAAAAGGGCTCATGTTGCCGCCGGGGCTTTCCTTCAACGCCGTAAGCGAGCGGGCGCTCGAGATCGCGAAGCAGTCGGGAAGCCCTCGCTCGTACTGGTCGTGGGATGAAATGCTCGGACCCAACGAGCGCGGATACTTTCCCTATACCCCCGCGACCAATCTGCTCTACGGGCTCGCCGAGGCGGTGGACATGCTGCACGAGGAAGGTCTCGACGCGGTGTTCGAGCGCCATCGCCGGCACGGCGAGGCCGCGCGACTGGCGGTGTCGACGTGGGGCCTGGAAGTCCAGTGCGTGGAAAGCGCCGATTACTCGCCGGTATTGACCGGCGTGCGCCTGCCCGACGGTCATGACGCCGACGCATTTCGCGCCGCCGTGCTCGACCGCTTCGACATGTCGCTCGGCAACGGGCTCGGTCGCATTGCCGGGCGCGTGTTTCGCATCGGTCACCTCGGCGATTTCAACGACCTGATGCTGATGGCGACGCTTGCCGGCGTCGAGATGGGACTCGGGATTGCCGCTGTGCCCCACCAGAAGGGGGGCGTCGATGCAGCGATGCGGCTGTTGACGAGCGGGGCTTCCGGGCGCTCTGCGAATCCGGCGCCAAGACGGGCGCACGCCTGACGGGCGCCGCGGTCAAGTTTTCGAAATCGGCATTGCAGCGTGTAGTGTCGATCGATACGGCGGACGCCGGCACGACCGGCGCTGCAACCATAAACAGGCTGTCCCCGAGGACGCCGCCAATCGATTTCCCAGGAGGCACAGGATGAAAAACGTTTTTCGATCGGTCGCATTGTCTTCCGTACTGATGGTCGGTGCGACCACTGTTCACGCCCAGTCGCTGGAATTGAGGTTCGGTCACGTCGGCAATCCCGGCTCCCTGTTCTCCGCCTCGGCGGAGGAATTCGCCCGGATCGCGAACGAGAAACTGGGAGACAAGGCAACGGTGCAGGTGTTCGGCTCGTCGCAGTTGGGCAACGACACCGAGTTGCTCCAGAAGCTGAAGCTCGGACAGGTGACCTTCGCACTGCCGTCCTCGGTCATGTCCTCGGTGTCGGAAGAATTCGGCGTCTTCGAAATGCCGTACATCATCAAGGACCGCGAACACATGAAACGTGTTCAGGACGCCATCGGCGAGAGCGTTTTCCAACAGGCCGCCAAGGCCAAGGGCTATCGAATCCTCGCCTACTGGGAGAACGGATTCAGGCAGATTACCAACAACGTGCGTCCGATCAACAAGCCTGAAGACCTGCAGGGCGTCAAGCTGCGTACGCCCAAGGGCGCCTGGCGCGTAAAGATGTTCCAGCTGTACGGGGCCAACCCCACGCCGATGGCGTTCTCGGAGGTATTCACCGCGCTTCAGACCAACGTCATCGACGGCCAGGAGAATCCCTATGCACAGATCTGGAGCGCCAAGTTCCAGGAAGTGCAGAAGTACCTGTCTATCACTGACCACGTCTATACGCCGGCCTACGTGCTGGTCTCCGACAAGCACTTCGGCGATCTGCCCCAGGACGTCCAGGACCTGCTGGTCGAAGCGGCGCAGGAAGCCCAGATCTTCGTCTACGATACCGCCGCGGCGCTGGAGCAGGACCTGCTGGCGAAGCTCACCGAAGGCGGAATGGAAGTGAACACGGCCGACAAGGACGCCTTCATCGCCGCCTCGAAGCCGATCTACGACGAGTTCGCCGCATCCATGGAGGGCGGTGCGGAACTGGTCAAGTCGGTGCAGGACCAGGCCAACTGATCCACACCGAAGACACGCGGCCGCCCCGTCACCGGGGCGGCCGGATTGTCAGGGGCAAACCGCCTCCGGCGGTTTGCCTGTGTGCGCCATCGCACCGACGCCCGGCAAGGAACCGATGAAGAATGCCCTCGAGACCCTGCTCGAATGGGTCCTGATCCTGCTGATGGTGACGCTCACGCTGGTCGTGGTCATCGCCGTCATCTACCGAAAGCTCGACGCGTCGTTGTCGTGGTACGACGAAGTGGCGTCGGTTCTGCTCTCCTGGGTCACCTACTACGGCGCCGCGCTGGCCGCGCTGAAGCGTAAGCACATCGGCTTCGATACGGTCCTGCTGGCCATTCCGATGCCGTTGCGGATGTGGGCCGTGGCGGCCGCCGAGGTGCTGGTCATCGGGTTCTTCGTCCTGCTCGCCTGGGCAGGCTGGGAGGTGCTCCAGGTGCTCGAAGGCATGAGCCTGATCAGCCTTACCTGGGTGCCGGTGCAGGTGACGCAATCGGTGATCCCGGTGGGGGCCGTGTTGTTCATCATCTGCGAGCTGGCCAGCCTCCCGGAATACTGGCGCACGACGGCGGCGGGTATCTCCTTCGAGCATACCGAGATCGAGGAGGAAATCGAGAGGGCCAAACAGGCATGACCGTCCTGGTGATATTCATTGCGCTGCTGGCGATGATCTTCGTCAACGTGCCCATCGGCATTGCGCTGGCGATTTCCGGGGTGATCGGCCTGCTGATGACGGAAGGGACGGGCGCCCTCGTCACGGTCGCCCTCGACATGTACGACGGATCGACCAAGTTCTCGTTGATCGCCATTCCCATGTTCGTCCTCGCCGGGGCGATCATGAATGCCGGCGGCATCACCGACCGCCTGATCAATTTCGTCAGTGCCCTGATCGGCTTCGTCCGTGGCGGACTCGGCATGGTAAATATCGGTGTATCATTGTTCTTTGCCGAGATTTCCGGTTCCGCGGTCGCCGACGTGGCCGCTCTCGGATCGGTGCTGATCCCGCAGATGAAGCGGCGCGGCTACTCCGGTGCGCTGTCGGCCGCCATCACCTCCTCGTCGGCTTCGCTGGCGATCATCATTCCGCCCTCGATTCCGATGATCATCTACGCCGTGTCGGCCAACACGAGCATCGAGCAGTTGTTCGTGGCAGGCATCATCCCTGGTCTGCTCGGCGCGGCCGGACTGATGAGCGTCGCCTACATGTTCGCCCGACGCTACAACCTGCCGGTCGAGGAGGCGTTCAATCTCGCACAGCTCAAGCGCACGTTCATGGACGCGCTACCGGCTTTCTCACTGCCGGTCATCATTCTCGGCGGAATTTTCGGCGGCTTCGTCACCGCCACCGAGGCCGCGGGCCTCGCCGTGGCGGCGGCCTTGCTGGTCGGCGCCTGGTACCGACAGGTGGACCTGAAGCGCCTGAAGAGCGCCATGCTGGACGGCGGCATGCAGACCGCGGTGGTGATGATTCTAGTCGCCGCCTCGGTGCTGATGGGCGGGTTCCTGACCCGTGCACAGATGCCGCAGGAACTGGCCCAGTACATGATGAGCCTGACCGACAACAAGTACGTGATCCTGCTCATCCTCAACGTGTTCTTCCTCGTTATCGGCTTTTTCCTTCATTCGGTCGCCGCCATCATTCTCGTGGTGCCCATCGTGGTGCCGCTGATCCAGCAGGTGGGCATCGATCCGATCCACTTCGGACTCGTCGTGACGCTGAACCTGGCCATCGGCCAGCAGACGCCGCCGGTGGCGTCCGTCCTCATCACCGCCTGCTCGATTGCGCGCGCCAATATCTGGGAAGTGTCGAAGGTCAACATCTACTTCATCGCCGTTCTGCTGACCGTTCTGCTCATGTGCACGTACATTCCGGCCATTCCCATGTTCCTCGTCGACGTTTTCTATCGCTGACATGACCGACGACGATGAAATCCTGTTCGCCAGAAGCGGACGGCTGGGCCTGGTTACGTTCAATCGTCCGCGCACGCGCAACGCCCTGACGTTCGGCATGTACGAACGGCTTGCCGACCTCTGTGCCGCGCCGCCGTCGGATGTGGACGTGCTTGTCATCAACGGGGCGGGCGGCGAGGCCTTCGCGGCGGGCACCGACATCTCGCAGTTTCGCGGGTTCACGACGCCGGAGCACGCCATCGACTACGAGGCGACGATGGACGACGTGCTTGGAAAGATCGAGTCCTGCCCGCTGCCGACCATCGCCGCATTGACGGGCGCGTGCACCGGCGGTGGCGCGGCCATCGCCAGTGCCTGCGACATCCGCCTCGCCAGTCGTGATTTGAAGTTCGGCTTTCCCATCGCGCGGACCCTGGGCAACTGTCTTTCGGCCGCCAACCTTTCCCGGTTGAATACGCTCATGGGACCGGGTCGCGTGCGCGAATTGATATTCACTGCCCGTCTTGTCGATGCGGACGAGGCGCTGCGTGTCGGACTGGTGTCCGAAGTCCTCGACGATGCCGACGCCGTCATGACCCGTGCCAGCGAAATGGCGCAGAGGATCGCCGACCATGCACCGTTGACGCTGCGTGCGACCAAGGAGATCCAGCGCCGGCTGGCGCGGGTCGAGGTCGACGATCGCGACTGGATCGTGCGTTGCTATACCAGCGAGGACTTTCGCGAGGGGCTCGAAGCGTTCCTCGGCAAGCGCAAGCCACGGTGGAAGGGTCGATGAGCAAGGGTCCGCTGGCCGGTTGCCGCGTGATCGAACTGGCGCACATCATGGCCGGTCCGGTCGCCGGCATGATGCTGGCCGACATGGGTGCCGACGTCGTCAAGGTGGAGAAGCCCGGCGGCGACGATACCCGCCGCATGGTGCCGCCCACCATCGCGGGCGAGAGCGCCGCATTCATGATGATGAACCGCAACAAGCGCGGTATCGTCCTGAACCTGAAACAGGACGGCGCGCGAGAGGTTTTGCGACGACTGCTCGAGACTGCCGACGTCGTCATCGAGAACTATCGGCGCGGCACCATGGAGAAACTGGGACTTGGCTACGAGACGCTTCGCGAGATCAATCCCGCCATCATCTATTGCGAGATCTCGGGCTTCGGGCGCACCGGTCCGTACCGCGATCGCGGTGGCTTCGACCTGATCGCCCAGGGGATGTCCGGGCTCATGTCGATCACCGGGGAAGGGCCGGGCAGGCCGCCAGTCAAGGTCGGCGCACCCGTCACCGACATCACCGCCGGCATTCTCGGCGCCATGGCGGTGTCGGCCGCCTATGCCCATCGCCTCCAGACGGGGCAAGGGCAGAAAATCGATACCTCTTTGTTCGAAGCCGGGATCACGCACACGTACTGGCAATCGGCCATCGCCATGGCCACGGGGATCTCGCCTGGCGCCATGGGTTCGGCGCACCCGCTCAACGCGCCGTACCAGGCGTTCGAGACCCGCGACGGCTGGATCAATGTCGGCGCAGCCAACCAGTCCAACTGGGAACGGCTCGTCGATATCGCCGGCGCGCCTGCCCTCAAGGACGACGCCCGCTTTCTGACCAACGCCGACCGGATGGCCAATCTCGACGACCTTTCCGACGTTCTCGGCGTCGTTTTTCGCAAGCATTCGACCCGCGAGTGGCTGTCGCGTCTTGAAGCCGGCGGGGTCCCCGCCGGCCCCATCCTTTCGGTCGGCGATATGCACGACGATCCCCAGGCCCTGGCCCGCGACATGGTCGTCGAAGTCGAGCATCCGGTCGCGGGCAGCGTGAGAACGATCGGCCAGCCGGTGAAGTTTTCCGAGACCCCTGGCGGCGTCCACCGTGCGGCGCCGCGCCTGGGACAACACACTGTCGAAGTACTTCGTGAAGCAGGCTATGCGGACACCGATATCGAATCCCTGGTTCGACAGGGCGATGCCATCGTGGGCCGGGATAACTGAACCGGGAGATCAGGGCAGCGCGACGTGCCGGATGATCCGGGTAACGGCCTCGGCAAGTCGATCGAGGCCGGGGTCGTCATCAGTGCGTGGCACGTGGATGAACGCCGCCTTTGCGAGTCGGCCGCCGCCGCCGAGCTGACCGAGCAACAAGGCGTAGGTCTCGTTACACACGAAAGCGTTGGTCTCTCGGGCCGATACCTGTTCCACTCGATAACCCGTCGTGTCCAACTCGCTCGAAAGAGCAGCAATTGACACCCTGCTGCCCGATGGCTCCTCAATGATTCTACCGTAGCGTGGGTCGATCACCTCCGAGGGGCCGTATTCCTCCGTCGGTACGACGCCAGCCGCGTCGCACTGCCTTGCCCGGCGATTGAAGGCACCTTGCTCGACCCGGAGCCGGTCGTCCGCATCGTAGACGCCCAGCCCCAGGCTGACGACGGCGTCAATCGCTTCCGTATCGATCTGATTCGCGATACCCCACAGCACCGGGAGCAACTGGAAATGCCACTCGACGTCGCGGTGATCGCTCGTGCGTGAAATACTCGACAGGAGACGGGGCAGGGGACCGCGCCCGGGCTCAGGAGGTACGATGCCGGGATGGCTGTCGCCCGTGAACAGCAGGCCGCTCGGATTCGTCACGCAGCGCCAATGATCAAAGCCCGCGGCTTCTTCGCGAGTCTCGGGCCAGTCGAGAAAGCCGGTCACGCCAACGCGCCACGTACCCGTTTTCGCAGCGGTCTCGAACTTGCGTGTTCCGGGCGTCATTCCCGGGTGTCGCCGTACGCGCCGCCAATGGCGAACATGTTCGCCGTCGGACTAGAAGTAGGCGGCGCGCACTGTCGACACGCGCGTCGCCAGGTGAACTTACACAGATTTAACTTCATCCACGTTCGTTTCCGGTCAATAATCCAACCAACAACATCAAATGAACCGTGACGGTGAAACCACTTTAGCGTCACGGATAATTTTCGCCGCAAAAGGATTCACTGCGAAAGACCCGGTCATGTCGCTCACGCTTCGACGCCCATCACCGAGACGCATCCTTGCCGTGCTTGGCCTTTGG
>JAUIDF010000065.1 GCA_030429125.1 Gammaproteobacteria bacterium
AGGCGATCGGCAAGCGTGGTGTACCAGTCGACCTCGTTGTCGAGGCCGTGGGCCACCGCGGCCTGCAGATTGGGCGCGGTGGTGAACACCAGGAACTGGTGGGCGCGCATGATCACCGAGAGCAGTGCCGGCGCGGCGCTGACGAAGCCCACCTTCCAGCCGGTGAACGAGAAGATCTTGCCGCTGGAGCCGATACGCACGCAGCGCTCGCGCATGCCCGGCAGGGTCATCATCGGCACGTGGGCGAGGCCGTCGAAGACGAGGTGCTCGTAGACCTCGTCGCAGATCACCACGGCGTCGAACCGGCGCGCCAGCCCGGCGATCGCGGCCAGCTCGCCGGCGTCGAAGACCTTGCCGGTCGGGTTCATCGGATTGTTGAGCAGCACCACGCGGGTGCGATCGGAGAAGGCGGCCTCGAGTTCGCCGAGGTCGAGCGACCAGTCGTTCGGATGCAGTCGCACCGGTACCGGCGTCGCGCCGGCCAGGCGCACGAGTGGCACGTAGGCGTCGTAGAGCGGTTCGAACACGACCGCCTCGTCGCCCGGGTTGAGCAACCCGAACAGGCTGGCGGCCAGCGCCTCGGTGGCGCCGCTGGTCACCAGCACCTCGCTTTGCCAGTCGAGATCGAGGTCGTAGAAGCGCGCGGCATGTCGCGCCACCGCCTGGCGCAGGGCCGGCAACCCCATCATGGACGGATACTGGTTGGACTGGCCGGCGGTGTGGTCGGCGAGAATGCGCTTCATCGACTCCGGCCCCTCGTCGTCGGGAAATCCCTGGCCGAGGTTGACGCTGCCGTGTTCGATGGCGAGCCGGGTATTCGTCTCGAACACCGTGGTGCCGAAACCGGCCAGCAGGCGATTGCCGACGCCGGCTACCACGGCAGCACGTCCCCGTTCGCGTGCCACCAGGTGCCGGTGGAGTCCAGGTCCAGTGCGTCGATGCGCTGGATGAGGCCGGCAGCCGCCTGCGACGGCGGGATGCCGTTGCCGCCCGTCATGTCGGTCGCCACCATGCCCGGATGCAGCAACGCCACGGCGATACCGCGATCGGCGAGATCGCGCGCGAGGCTCATGCCGACGGCGTTGACCGCGGCCTTCGATGCGCGGTAGCCGTAGTAACCACCGCTGCCGTTGTCGGCGATCGACCCCATGCGGCTGGTGACGATGGCGACGCGCGAACCGGACTCGAGGTTGCCCAGCAGCGTCGCCGTCAGTCGCAGGGGGCCGAGGGTATTGACCTCGAACTGCCGGCGAATGGCGTCGAAGTCCAGGCTGTCCAGGTTTTCCCGGGTGAGTACGCCGGCGTTGTTCACCAGCACGTCGACGGGCGTGTCGCCGAGGCGCTCGCGCAGTTCGCGCATTGACGCGTCCGACGTCAAGTCGATGCCTTCGATCACGTCGGCACCGGTGTCGGCCAACGCCTGGTCCGCGCGCCGGCACAGGGCGATCACGGTATCGCCGCGGTCCTGGAGTTGCCGGGTCAGTTCAAGGCCGATACCACGGCCCGCGCCACTGATTACGTAGGTCGTCATGAATTACTCCGATGTTCGAATTCGAACCTCGGCATTATTTCAAAGACGCGTTGCGAGCGCACCCGGGTCGCCGCCATCGGACCCCGCTCAGGGTATGATGACACCCCGACGTTGACGGATCGTAGGCAACAGGTGTGCTTTTGCGTGAACAAATGGCATGAACATCGCGCGACCGTGGCGGCGTGTGGACGAGTCGTATCGGGCAGCGGTACCCGGCACGGCGTCACCGGCCGCTAGCCCATGAATTCGAGCCGTCGCCTCGCCTGGATTCCCGACCAGCCCGGCACCTACGCCCTGGTACTACAGTGCAACATGGCACGGCGGGTGAAAATCGGTGCGCTCGGCGATCTGACCACCGAACCCGGGTACTACGTTTACTGCGGCTCGGCGTTCGGCCCGGGCGGCCTGCGGGCACGCGTCGCCCGTCACATGGGCGTTCGCAAGAAGAAGCGCTGGCACATCGACTACCTGCGGCCGTTTCTGAAGCTGGAGGCGGTGTGGTACTGCACCGCGTCGCGCCGGCTGGAACACGAGTGGGCCGACCGCCTGCTCGATCTCGCCTACCGGACGACGTCCGCCGTGGTGCCGCTGCCCGGCTTCGGTGCGAGCGATTGCGGCTGCCAGGCCCACCTTGTTCGCCTGCCCTTCACGCCGGTACCCGCGAACGTGCGGGCAAGACCGCCGTGGCGGCACGGTATCGTCTCCGTGGCGTGGCGGCGCTGAGCGCCGCCGGCTCGAGTCGAGGCGGTGTTCAGCCGTGTTCGTGGCGCTCGCCGGTCAGCACGTGCTTGAGTTCGTGGGCGAGCAGCTCGACGCGGCGCGGGTTGTATTCGAGTCCGATGGCGGCGGCATAGGCCTCGCCCAGCCAGACGATGCCGCGATCGTGAAAACCCACGTTGCGCGCATGCACCACGCCGCCCTGAAGGCAGGCGTAGCGGCTGCCGCAGTCGAGGGACTTCAGGCTGCTGCGAGTGTGCCACTGCACTTGCAGGCGGGCGGTGCGGGTGCCGGTCCAGCCGTAGGCTTCGTCTTCGGGAAGGATGACGATGTTCGCATGCGAGTAGGCACAGGCGCGAGCGCGCTTGCCGCAGACGCTTTTCAACTCGTTCTTGGCAAGGAAGCGGATGACCACCCGCTTGACCGTGATCTCGGCACTGGTCGCGACGTTGGCGGTGGCGGTGTACGGAGCGGTGAGGGCGGCCAGCGCAGCGAGAGCCACAGCGGCCAGGGAGGCCAGTTTCGACATTTTCAAAGCACCCGGTTCGTATTGTGGAACCGGACGCTACGCCGCGAACGTGCTGGAAATTTGGCGCCAACTTATTGTCTTATCGAGACTTTTCTAAAATTTTCCCGCCGTTTGTGAAATTGTGTGAATCGCGTTCAATCGTGTAGCAACGTCGTTGATCGGTGTAAAAACCCGACGCTCTGTCGACCCCTGCCAACCGTCTGTCGGGATTCGGTCGGGAGAACTTTCGATTCCGGTGCGACACTTTGCGCGTGCCGCCGAAGTTGGGTTAAATCACCACATCAACCGAGGAGACGGCGTGCTCGAAATTTCGACAATGACTCGACGGGAGGTGTCGTGGGCCATCGGGCTTGCTGCGGCCGAGGGATGGAACCCGGGGCGAGCCGACGCCGAGTTGTTCCACCGTGCCGATCCGCGCGGTTTTTTCATCGCGCGCCTCGACGACGAACCCGTCGGCTGCGTGTCCGCCGTGTCCTATCCGGGAGGGTTCGGCTTTCTCGGCCTGTTCATCGTCGTGCCCGGGCGACGGGGCCAGGGCATCGGCGGCGCGTTGTGGGGCGAGGCCATGCGCTATCTCGACGGTCACGCGATCGGGCTCGACGGCGTCGTGGCGCAGCAGCAGGCCTATGCGCGCGCCGGCTTCGCGCTTCGTCACCGCAACATCCGCTATCGGCTGACGCAGCTGCCGCAATCGCCATCGTCGTCGTTGACACCCGCCGCGTCGCTGCCCATCGCGGACCTGGCGTCCTATGACCGGCAATGCTTCCAGGCGCCGCGCGAGAAGTTTCTCGAAGGCTGGGTCACGGCGAGTGACGCCACCGCGCTCGCCTTGCTCGGCGACGGCCGCGTCCGGGGCTACGGCGTTGCGCGCGCCTGCCGCGAAGGCTACAAGGTCGGGCCCCTGTTCGCGGACGATGCCGGGATCGCCCGACAACTGTTCGTCGGGCTGTGCGACCGGGTCGATGCACCGGTCTTTCTCGATGTGCCCGAGTGCAATCGCGGCGCGGTTGACCTCGCCGAGTCGTTCGGCATGGAGGTGGTGTTCGAGACCGCGCGCATGTACCGGGGCGAGCCGCCGCCGGTACGCGAGGAGCGGGTATACGGGATCACCACGTTCGAGCTGGGCTGAACGATGCCGTACGGCGAGCCAGCCTATGCTGCCAGTCACCGGTCATATCGCGTCGCTGGCGCGAGAGGAGCCGTACCATGTCCAATACCGAGTTAATCCGCTCGTTCTACGATCGTCTCTGGTGTCAGCACGACGCCGTCGCGATTTTCGATTTCCTGGCCGAAGACGTGGTGTTGAACGGGCTGTCCGTGGAACCGCTCGATCGCGACCGGTTCCTCGGATTCTACGAACGAATGTGCGAACTGGTGCCGGACATCCGGGTCGACGTCACCCATGCCATCGAGCAGAACGACTGGATCTGCATGCGCGGATTCGCGAGCGGTACGCACCGTTACAGCGGCAATCCCGTGACCGTGTGGGGCGGCGGATTCGCCCGCATCGAGGGCGGCCGCATCGTCCAGACGCACGAGACCTGGGACCTGTTGTCGATGATGATTCAGATCGGGCGCGTGCCACGGCGGGTGACGCTCGATCTTCTCTCGCCGCGACCCGCGCGCGCCGCCGGTTCCTGACGTTCCCGACGCACCGGCGTTGCCGATCTCACGCTGGCGGTGCACAGGGCTGCCCGGGTGCGCCATAATGTCACTCCCACGATGACCGACGAGCCGACCGTCCGAAGGGGAGACAAACCATGGCGAACGAGGGCTACCACGAGCCGTACGAGAAACTCAGCGACGAAACCCGCGATATGCATCGAGCGATCATCTCCCTGATGGAGGAGCTCGAGGCGGTCGACTGGTACAACCAGCGCGTCGACGCGTGCAGCGACGCGGAACTCAAGGCGATTCTCGAGCACAATCGCGACGAGGAAAAGGAGCATGCCGCCATGGTGCTCGAGTGGATACGGCGTCACGATTCGCGGCTCGACGACGAGCTCAAGGACTACCTGTTCACCGACAAGCCCATCGCCCACGAATGAGCGTCGGCACGCCAGTCGCGGGCGGCGCGCCGCGGGCGTGACGGTACCGGCCGTCGGGCGCGCGCCTGCCGCGCAGCGCGGTTGTTTCCATGGCCGGTAGGGGAGGATTCGCATTCCAGCCCGGCCACCTGCTCGCCGGCAAGTACGAGGTGCTCGAGTACCTTGGCGGCGGCTGGCAGGGCGAGGTCTACAAGATCCGCGAGCGCGGCACGCGGGTCGAGCGCGCCGCCAAGGTGTTCTATCCCAAGCGAAACGTGCGCAACCGCACGGCGTCGACCTATGCCAAGAAGCTGCACAAGCTGCGCAGCTGTCCGATCCTCATCCAGTATCACACCTTCGAGACGATCCGCCACGAGGACCGAAACCTCACGTTGTTCATCTCCGAGTACGTGGAAGGCGAACTGCTCGTCAACTACGTGAAACGGTTTCGCGGTAATCGCCTGCCGCTGTTTCCCGCCGTTCACCTGCTCCACGCCCTGGCGGTCGGGGTCGAGAGCATTCATCGCATGGGCGAATACCATGGCGACCTGCATTCGGAAAACGTGATCGTGCAGCGTCTCGGCCTGACCTTCGATCTCAAGTTGCTCGACCTGTTCCACTGGGGGCCGGCGAACCGCGAAAACCGCCATCACGATATCTGCAGCCTTATCCGGATATTCTACGACGCGCTCGGCGGACAGAAGGCGTACGCGCGCCAACCGCAAAAAGTGCGCGACATCTGCTGCGGCCTCAAGCAGTCGCTGATCCGGAAGAAGTTTCGCAATGCCAGCGAACTGCGGCTCTACATCGAGGCACGGGACTGGAGCTAGTGTTCTGGATCGCACAACATGCCCCGGGTCGCGCGGCTGCGACGGCCCCCGGCGGCGCCGGGCCTTCGCGCCTGGCGGTCCGCTATGACTCGTCGGCGTGCCATGCCGGGCACCGCTACGGCCAAGCGATCTCGTCGCGACCCGGTGACGGATCGGGACACTAGCCGGCGAACGACCCAGGCATGATGCGTTCGATCACGTTCCTCGTTCTCGCGGCGTTGCTGGCCTATGCCGCCATTTGCCTCTACACCTATGTGCGGCAACGCCAGCTACTCTATTTTCCCACGCCGCCCGCGAACGTCGCGGACCTCGATCCGCTGTGGTTGGAGAGCGACGGCGAGCGGCTCAAGTTGTGGCCGCTCAACACGGACCGCGACCGAGCCGTGATCTATTTCGGCGGCAATGGCGAGGACGTGATCTACAACCGCGACCTGTTCGAAACCGTGTTGACCGACCGCGCGGCGTATCTCGTCAACTACCGGGGCTACGGCGGCAGCTCCGGGCAGCCGACCGGGGACGGGCTCTATGCCGACGCACTCAACGTCTTCGACTACGTCGTCAGCCGCCATGAATCGGTGGCGGTGATCGGCCGCAGCCTCGGCAGCGCCATCGCCACCCGCGTGGCGGCGCGCCGGCCCGTGGAGCGGCTGGTGCTGGTCACGCCGATGGACAGCGTCGAATCACTGGCGAAGCGTGTCTATCCGCTGCTGCCCGTCTCGCTGCTGATCAAGGATCCCTACCGCGCCGTGCAGGACGCACCGGAGGTGACGGCGCCGACACTGGTCGTGATCGCGGAGCGCGACAACATCGTTCCCGCTGAGAGTACCGCCCGCCTCGTCGCGTCACTCTTGGGCGCCCCCGTGACCCGGGACGTCTTGTCCGGCCACGACCACAACTCCTTTGCCGGCGATCCGGCCTACGGCCGAATGCTCGGCGAATTCATGCGGTCGCGCGCCCGCCCGGACCCCGAATGAACCGGCCACCCGGCGCCGACGGCCTACCGTGATCGCGACGCCCTGGCAGGCCATCCTGGCCAAGCGGGGCTACGTGCTCGTGGACGGCGGACTCGCCACCGAGCTCGAGCAACGCGGTGAGAGTCTCTCCGGCTCCCTGTGGTCGGCGTCGTTGATCGAGACCCGGCCCGAGGCCATCCGCGCGGTGCACGACGATTTCCTGGCCGCGGGCGCGGACGTCATCATCGCCGCCACCTACCAGGCCAGTTTCGAGGGATTCGCCGCCGCCGGGGTGGACCGGGCCGATGCCCGCGCGATCATGCGCCGGGCCGTGAGCCTGGCATGCGAATCGCGCGACGCACACCGTGCAACGGCGCTGGTCGCGGCAAGCATCGGACCGTACGGCGCCATGCTCGGCGGCGGCGCCGAGTACGGCGGCGACTACCGCGTCTCGGACACGGTGCTGCGACAGTTCCATTGCGAACGACTCCGGGTGCTCGGCGACGCCGGCGCCGACCTGTTGGCGGTGGAGACGATCCCCGCCGACGCCGAAGCCCGCGTGCTGGCCGCGCTGCTCAATGAATCACCGGGGCCGCCGGCGTGGGTCTGCTTCAGCTGCCGCGACGGGCAGTATCTGAATGACGGAACCGCCATCGAGCGCGCCGCGGCGCGATTCACCGACGTCGGGCGCGTGGCCGCGGTGGGCGTCAACTGTTCCGATCCCGGGCAGGTCGACACGCTCGTCGAACGGATTCACGGCGCGCTCCCGGAAAAGGATGTCGTCGTCTACCCCAATCGCGGCGGACGCTGGGATGCGCAGAGCCGGCATTGGGGCGAGGGCGTGTGCGAATGGGCGTTCGTCGAACTGGCGCCGCGCTGGTACGATGCCGGCGCCCGGCTCATCGGCGGCTGCTGCCGCACCTCGCCGGCGCTCGTCGCCGACGTGGGACGACGCCTCGACGCGCACGTGCGAGAATCCGTCGACCGAAAGTGACAGCGCAACACGCAACCCGCCAATGAATGATCGACCCCTCTCCTGGCGGTCGCCGAAGACCGAGGTGCGTCATAGCCCGATTCACGGCCGCGGCCTGTTCGCCGTCGCCGACATTGCCGCGGGCGACGTGGTGGCGGTCAAGGGCGGCTACATTTACGACGCGGCACAATGGGAGGCGGCGCGAGAGCGCCTCGACAGTTCGGAAATCCAGGTGGGCGAACACCTGTTCATCGCCCCGGCCGACGTCGCGCAGTGGGAAGGCGCGATGCTGTTCACCAACCACAGCTGCGAGCCCAACATCGCCATCGACGGCCAGATCGTGTTCGTCGCCATGCGCGACATCGCCGCGGGCGAGGAACTCACCCACGACTGGGCCACCACCGACGACGCCGACTTCGAACTCGAGTGCCACTGCGGCACGCCGTCCTGCCGCGGCGTCATCAGCGGCCGCGACTGGCAGAAGCCGGAACTGCAGCGGCGTTACCGTGGCTGGTTCGCCTGGCATATCCAGCGGCGTATCGAGGCCTCGAACGATACCTGAACAGGCGCCGCACCGGCAGCGATCCCGCGACTACCTTGACCCGGTTCGCGGTTCGGTCTCGTCGCCGAACTGTACGACGCCAATGACCCGACGCGCGAAATCCTCCGGGTCGTCGCCAGCGGCCTCGTGCAGGTGGCCGTCCAGGATGAGCTGCGAGAGGCCGTGAACGAGCGCCCACGCGGCCGACGGCGCTGGCGGCAACCCCGATGCGGATTTCGTCGCCGATCCCGCCGCCCCGAATCCACCCCGAAGGGCCTCGAACGCTGCCGCCGCCGCCTGGCGAAGCTCGGGATGTGCTTCGATGCGCAGCGAACCGCCGAACATCAGGCGGAACAGGGGCGGATTGGCGAGCGCGAATCGCACGTAGGCGACGCCGCGCTCGCGACGCTCGCCCCGCGACAGCGCCGTCGCGAGTTCGATGAATCCCCGCGCGGCAAGGGCAGCGAGCAGCGCGTCGCGACTGGCGAAATGACGGTACGGCGCGTTGTGGGACACGCCCGCCTCGCGCGCGACTTCGCGCAGGCTCAGCGCATCCGGACCCTTCTCCTCGAGCACGGCGCGAGCCGCGGCAAGCAGTACGTCGCGCAGGTTTCCATGATGGTAGCGAGTCGATGTTGACACTGACAACATTCGGTCTGTATATTGATGTTGTCATTGTCAACATCACACAGGCAGAAGTCAAAACATGTTGTTCTTCGGTTTGCTGGTATCCCTCGCCCTGGCCGCGCGCATCCTCCCGTTCCTGCCCGATTGGCCGTCGCGTATGCGCCTGGCGATGTCGATCGCACTGGTGGCCGTCGGCACGGATCACTGGCTGACGACGGAGCGGTACCTGCCGATGATGCCGCCATGGATCGGTTTTCACCGCGAACTCGTGCTGCTGACGGGTGCCGCCGAGATCGCCGGCGCGTTCGCCCTGCTGGTGCCGCGGCTGCGCCGGCTCGCCGGGTGGTGTCTCGCGGTGTACTTCGTTGCCGTCTTCCCGGCCAACGTGCACAACATGCTCACCGGTCCGACCCTGCCGGGCCTTCCCGAGGCCGACTGGTACTACCGCGTACGGCTCGCGTTTCAACCACTGTTCATCTGGTGGGCGTTGTTCAGCGTGGGCGTGGTCCGCTGGCCATTCGCCCGCCGGCACGTGCACGCCTACGGTTCGAATGTCCGGTCGTGATCGAGTGCGGGAATCCGGCGGCGGGCGTCGGCGACCCGGGCCGGCTCGATGGTCGCGGTGATCACTGCCGCGTCCTCGCCCGCCTCGGCGATGATTTCACCCCACGGATCCACCACCAGCGAGTGGCCGTACGTGCGCGCCTTGCCATGCAGGCCATATTGGCAGGGCGCCACCACGTAGCAGCCGGTCTCGATGGCGCGGGCGCGCAGCAGCACGTGCCAGTGGGCCTTGCCGGTGGTGTGGGTGAAGGCGGCGGGCACGGTGAGCACGTCGGCGCCGGCCTTGGCGAGGGCGCGGTACAGGGCGGCGAAGCGCAGGTCGTAGCAGACCGAGAGTCCCAGCCGGGCGAACGGCGTATCAGCCGTCACCGCGTATTCGCCCGGGGTAAACCGGGCCGACTCCCGGTACGTCTCGCCGTTGCCGAGCGTGACGTCGAACATGTGAATCTTGTCGTAGCGCGCGACGATGGCGCCCTCGTCGTCGATCAGCAGCGAGCGATTGCGCCGAGATCCGTCGGCCTCGCGCACCGCCACCGACCCCACCAGGATCCACGCGCCGAGTTCCGCGGCCAGCGACCGGAATCGCCCGATGGCCGCATGCTCGCCCTGCGCTGCCGCGCCGGTCTCGAACACGTCGCCGTCGATGTACAGTCGGTGGCAGAACTCCGGCGTACAAATGAGGTCGGCGCCCTGCTCGCGGGCGGCGCGCGCGAGATCGACGCATTCGTCGAGGCCGCGGTCGGTATTGTCGGCGCGGTTCTGAAGGCAGGCGATGGTGAAGGCGGTGGCGTGCGAGGTCATGTCCGTTTCATGGGTCGGGGGTTTCAAGGTAACACTGCTGCCGCGCCGGGCAAAGGCGACGACCCCTTTACGTCGGTGGCCGGCGCAGCGCCAGCCATGCCAGCGCCATGCTGAATCCGCAGAGCGCCACCGCGAGGAGCATCACCCGGCGCCAGGCGTCGAAGAACGACGCGTCGACTGCCTCGTGAACGCGCGCGGCCAGCGCCGGGGAGAGCGTGGCCGGCGCCTGGACCGCGCCCAGGTTTCGGGACTGCGCGGTGATGGCCGTCGCCGCGTCGGCGGACAGCGGCAATGCGGCGATTCGCTCGTCCAGTTGCGCCGCAAAGCCGGTCACCATCAGCGAGCCGAGCAGCGCTACCGAGATCATGTTGGCCAGGCGCGAGCCGGTATTGTTCACGCCCGAGGCGAGGCCCGAGTGCCGGTCGGGGAGCGCATTCATGGCGACGTGGGTCAGCGGGGCGATGAGCAGGCCGAGACCGCAGCCGAAGGCGACGGTGCCCGGCAGCAGGTCGGCGGCGTAGAGATCGATGCGCTTCATGAAGGCGAACCATGCCAGGGCAATGCCGACGAGGGCGATGCCGGCGAGGATCAGCGGCAGCGGTCCGAAGCGGTCCGCCAGCCGGCCCGAGAGTCGCGACAGCACCAGCACCGCGAAGCTCACCGGCAGGATCGACAGACCGGACACGGTGGCGGTGAATCCCTGTACCTGCTGCAAGTTAATGGGTAAAAAGAAGAATACGGCACTGATGGCGATCCATTGCAGCAACGTCACCGCGTTGATGCCGGCGAAAACCCGGTGTCGAAACAGGTGGGCCGGCAGCAGCGGCGCCGCGGCGGTGCGTTGTCGCACCACGAACAGGGCGATCAGCATCGCGCCAGTGGCGAGTCCGGCCAGCGGCGACATCGACCAGTGGCGCCTCGGCCCCTCGATGAGACCGAACAATATCGCGCCCATGCCCGCCAGCATCAGCACCACCGACAGGGCGTCGACGGCCCCGGCGTCATCCGGACCGCGGCTCTCCGGCAGCCCGCGCCAGGCGACGACGACGGCGATGAGCGCAAGCGGCGCGTTGATCGCGAACACCAGTCGCCAGCTGGCGGCGTCCACCAGCGCGCCGCCGGCGGCGGGACCGATGGCGACGACGAGCGAGGTCAGGCTGGCCCACAGACCGATGACCCGTCCGCGCACGGCGCGCGGGGTGTTGGCGTTGAGAAGGGCCAGGCCCACCGCCACCATCATGGCCGCGCCGATGCCCTGCACCGCGCGCGCGACCAGCAGTACCGTGAGCCCGGGCGACAACGCGCACGCCAGCGAGGCGATGCCGAACAGGCTCATGCCGGCGACGTAGAAGCGCACCCGTCCGAAACGGTCGCCGAGCACGCCGCAGACGAGCAGCGGCGCCGAGGCGAACAGCACGTACAGGCTCATGACCCACTGCAGGTCGTTGACGGCGATATCCAGGCCGGCGCGCAGGGCGGGTAGCGCCACGTTCACCGCGCTCTGGTCCAGGTACACCATGCCGGTGCCGAGGGTGGCGGCGGCGAGCGCATAGCGCGTCGCCACCGGCAGGTGGTCCCGGGTACCGGCCGGCGAGATTGCGCTCACGGACCGAACGCGCCGATGAGCCCGTGATCGGTGCGTTTTTCGGAGACGGGCCGCGCGGTCATAAAGGGAATTTGTGCAGTGCAGCAGGAACGATCAAAACATTTTGGGGTGCCGGGCGTGTTGGCGGGCCAATGGATTGTTGCAATGCACAAAAGAGATCGGTATGATGCACCGCAACATCAACGAACACTTCTGAGAACCAACGAGGTATTCAGTCCATGGCCAACGCCAAGTCCCTGCCCGAAGCCGACAAGGTCTTCGCCCCCGTGCGCGCCTTCAACCAGCTCACCCTGGACAACGCCGCCAAGCTGGTCCAGATGAACTTCGACGTCGCCCGTCGCTACACCGACATCGCGCTGGCCAACGCCCGCGAATTCGTCGAGATCAAGGACGCCGAGGCCCTGCAGGCCTACGTCGCCAAGCAGCCCGAGGCAATGAAGTCCTTCGCCGACACCGCCCGCGCCGATGCCGAGGCCGCGGTGAAGCTGTCGGTGAGCTACTTCGAGGCCGCCGGCAAGCTGGTATCCGACTCCGCCAGCGACGCCACCAAGGCAGCCGCCAAAAAGGCCGCCTAACGACGTCGCCAGGCCTCTGCCCGGTCGATCACCCGGGCGAAAAAACAAGAGGTGGCGGGTCAACGCCCCGCCACCTCCCGATTTCCTCCTCCTAAGTGATCTTCGCGCCGATTCTCCATCGGCGCTTTTTTTTGCCCGCGTATCGACCGCGGTGGCGCGCTATTCTACCCGCGGCGCCCGAAAAGTATAGCCATACGCCGACGCACGATTCATGGCACACTCGCGGACCTGATTCTTCCGACCCGCCGCCGATGCACGCTGTCTTCGTCTACGGAACGCTCAAGCGCGGCTTCGTCAACCACGACGCGGCATGGATGACGCCGTGGTTTGCCGGCCCCGCCCGGAGCGTGATTGCCTACCCGCTGGTGGTCGCGGGTCCGTGGTATTCGCCCGTACTGTTCGACGAACCCGGCATCGGCAGTCGCGTGTCGGGCGAGCTCTACGAGGTCGATGACACCGGCCTCGACAGGCTCGACGAGATCGAGGGCGTGGCACGCCCGGGCGGCTACCACCGCATCGCAATCGAGATCGAGCGCGATGACGGCGAGCGTTGCCGCGCCTGGTGCTACGTCAAGCGGCGCGCGGACGTCGCGGTGATACACGACGGACCCTTCGCCAGTTACGACGATACCCGCTACGTCCCCCGGGCGCAGCGTGGATGAGCCGGGCACGACATTGACCTCGCCCGGCGCCAACGACGTCAAGGTCTTCGTGCCGGCGAAGGATTTCGAACGCTCGCTCTCGTTCTACACGTCGCTCGGCTGGCACATGAACTGGAGCCACGCCGACGGCCTGGCCGAGATCGAACTGGCCGGGGTGCGCCTTTACCTGCAGAACTACTACGCCAGGGAGTGGGCGGAAAACTTCATGATCTACGTACCGGTCGACGACGCCCGCGCCTGGCACCAGCACGTGCAGGCCGTGCTGGCCGGCGGCGAGTTTCCCGGCGCGCGCGTCGACCCGCCGCGCGAGGAGGACTACGGCGCCGTCGTGACCTATGCATGGGATCCGTCCGGCGTACTCCTGCATTTCGCCCAATCCCAGGCAACGCGCGCCTCCTAGCCCCGGCGCCGGACCGCACCGCCTGACTGCCCGCACAAGCCAGCGGCAATGGCGCGTCGCGCCGCCGTGGGCGGTATAGAATGCTCGCATCGTGAATGATTCCGTCGATCACGAGGGAACGAAACGCTACCGCAGGGGAACGCACCGCGCACGGTTGCCCGCCGACACGCTGTCGCGGGCGAGGCCATGGTTTCGGCACATGGGCATCACCCGCGTCAGCGACATCACGGGACTCGATCGCCTCGGAATCCCGGTGGTCATGGTGTCGCGTCCCAATGCCCGCTCGGTCTCCGTGTCGCAGGGCAAGGGTGTCGACCTCGTTGCCGCGAAGGCGTCCGCGGTGATGGAATCCATCGAGACGTGGCATGCGGAGCGGGTTCGCCTGCCGCTCCGATACGGGCCGGCGGCGGATCTCGTCAGCGACGGGCTGGCGGTGGTCGACACCGGCACCCTGCCCCGCACCGGCGCCGCCGGCTTCGACGAACACTCGCCGATCTTCTGGATCGAGTCCCGCAACCTCCTCGACCCGTCCCCGATATGGGTGCCCTACGAGATGGTCAGCGCGGACTACACCGTGCCGCAACCGCCGGGCGCGGGCTACTTCGCCGCCGACACCAATGGCCTGGCCTCGGGCAACACCCTCGAGGAGGCCATCTGCCACGCCCTGTTCGAGGTCATCGAGCGCGATGCGGAATCGTTGTGGCGGTACCGGCCCACGCGCCAGCAGGATGCCCGCGGCGTCGACATGGACAGCGTGGACGATCCCGTCTGCCGCGAACTGCTCGCGCGCTTCGCCTCCGCCGGTATCGAGATCCGTGCCTGGGACGTGACGTCGGATACGCGGGTGCCATGCTACCTTTGCCTGGCGATCGGCCACGACGCCGACTGGGCCGACCCCGAGTTCGGCGCCGGCTGTCATCCCGCGCGCGAGATCGCGCTGGCGCGCGCCCTCACCGAGGCCGCGCAGGCACGCACGACGTTTATCGCCGGCTCGCGCGACGACATCGGTGCGGCGCCCTATGCGCCGGACAACCGGCGTCGGCGCCGTGCCTGCTGCCGCGCGCTCGCGGCGCGGCAGCGTCCGTCGATTCGTTTCGGCGAATCGCCCGCATTCGACCACGATCACATCGGCCTCGATCTCGCGGAAACGCTCGAGCGACTTCGCGCGGTGGGCGTCGAGCAGGTGCTGGTGGTCGATCTCGCGCGGCCGGGCATCGGCCTGCCGGTGGTGAAGGTCATCGTGCCCACCCTGGAGGGCGCGCATGCACACCACGGACAAACCCACGTCGCGGGACGCCGCGCGCGCGAGGCGAGAGGTCTGCCCGACGAACTCGCCGCGCTGGTGTCATGAGCATCGTCGTGTTCGTCGGTCCGACGCTCGAGGCCGACACCTGCCGTGCCCGCCTGGATGCCCGCTACCTGCCGCCGGCGCGGTTCGGCGATGTCTACCGGGCGTCGGTCGCATTGCGGCCGCGTGTGATCGCCATCATCGACGGCTACTTCAACCAGGTGCCGTCCGTGTGGCACAAGGAGATCCTGTGGGCGATCAGCGCCGGGATTCGCGTCTTCGGCGCGGCGAGCATGGGCGCGCTGCGCGCCGCCGAGCTGGCCGATTTCGGTATGCAGGGCGTCGGCAGGGTGTTCGCCGCCTACCGCGACGGCCGCTTTGCGCCCTACGCGGACGAATTCGATCGCGACGACGAGGTGGCCATCGTTCACGGGCCGCCGGCGCTCGGCTACCGTCCCTTGTCCGAGGCACTGGTGGACATTCGCGCGACGCTCGCCGACGCGGCGCGGGCCGGGGTCATTTCGAACACGACGCGAGATCGGCTCGTCGCCCTGGGCCGGACGCGTTTCTACGCCGAGCGTACCACCCAGACGCTGATCGCCGATGCCCGGACCGACGATGGCAACGTCGAGGAACTCGACGCGCTCGAGCGCTGGCTTCCCGGCGGTCGGCGATCGGTCAAGCACGACGACGCCGTGGCGCTGCTCGACCGGCTGGCCGCCGGCGAGGAAGCGACTGCGCCGCCGGCGGCGTTCCGCTTCGAGCACACCACCTTGTGGCAGCACGCGCTCGACGACCTCGAGCGCCCCGCGAGCCGCGATTCCCCGTTGCTCGACGAGCTTCGCCTGCTCGGCCCGGCCTACTTCGAACTCCGGGACATGGTGCTGGACGAGGCCTTCGGCGGCGACG
>JAUIDF010000365.1 GCA_030429125.1 Gammaproteobacteria bacterium
GTCGGCGTCGATCACTGCGATCTTGACGCGCTGAAGGCTCGAGGCATCGTGGTGACCAATACCCCCGACGTCCTGTCCGACGCCACCGCCGAGATCGCCATGCTTCTGCTGCTCGGCGCGGCGCGACGCGCTGCCGAGGGCGATCGACTGGTTCGAGACGGCCGCTGGACGTCGTGGAGTCCGTCGTTCATGGTAGGGCGCCAGGTCACCGGCAAGCGCCTGGGCATCGTCGGCATGGGCAAGGTCGGGCGCGTGATGGCCCAACGGGCGCGCGGCTTCGGCATGGAAGTGCACTACCACAACCGCAGCCGTCTGTCCGCGGACCTGGAGGCCGGAGCGACGTACCACGAGTCCCTCGATTCGTTGCTTCGCGTATCCGAGTTTCTTTCGATGCACTGTCCCGCGACCCCGGCGACCCGAGGCATCATGAATGCCGAGGCGTTTGCCTGCCTGCCCGACGGCTGTGTATTCGTAAATACGGCCCGCGGCGCGCTGGTCGACGAGGATGCCCTGCTCGATGCAATCGAATCGGGCAAGGTGGCCGCCGCCGGGCTCGACTGCTTTGCGGTCGAACCGGGCGGCAATCCCCGCTTTGCCGAGCACGAGAACATCTTCATGTTGCCGCATATCGGCAGCGCCACCTTCGAGACTCGCGATGCCATGGGTTTTCGCGCGCTCGACAACCTGGACACCTTTTTCGCCGGCGACGAACCCGGCGACCGCGTCGCCTAAGCCAACCCGGCGGGCCGTGCGGTAGCGTGGTATCCCACACCGCGAACCCGCCGCGCCCACATAGAGAGTTTTTCGCGTAATCCCGTGTCAGATCTTCTGCTCGTACTCAACGCCGGCTCATCGAGCCTGAAGTTCGCGCTGTTCACGCTGTCCGACCTCGACTGCCGCATTCGCGGCGCGGCCGAACAGGGCGCCAATGGATCGTATATCGTCATCGAGGAAAACGGGCGCGAGTCACGGCGCACGACCCTCGGCGGGGACGATTTTCAGCTCGAAGCCCTTTCCGCGCTGCTCGACTGGCTCCACGAACGGGAGCTGACGGAGCGGCTGGCGGGCGCGGGGCACCGCGTCGTGCACGGCGGCACCGCCTTTACTCGGCCGCTGCGCGTCGACGAGGACGCGCTGGCCCGCATGGACGAACTCGTGCTGCTGGCTCCCCTTCACCTGCCGCACAACCTCAACGCGATCCACGTGCTGCGCCGGCTTGAACCGTCTCTGCCCCAGGTAGCCTGTTTCGATACGGCGTTTCACGCCACGCAGAGCGAAATCGTCCGCACGTACGGGCTGCCGGCGGAGTTGACCGAGCGCGGATACATTCGCTACGGCTTTCATGGCCTGTCTTACGAATACATCGCGTCCCGACTCGACGACATCCTGGGCCGCGAACTCGCGCCGGGCAGGGTGATCGTGGCCCACCTCGGGAACGGCGCGAGCCTGTGCGCCCTGCGCGACTACCGCAGCGTGGCCACGACGTTCGGATACTCGACCCTCGACGGTCTGATCATGGGCACACGTTGCGGCGCGCTCGACCCGGGACTGGTGCTGCAGTTGATCCGCGATCACGGCGGCGACGCCGACCGTGTCGAACGCATGCTCTACAACGACAGCGGCCTGTCCGGCATATCGGGCGTCAGTCGCGACATGCGCGCCTTGCTCGCCAGTGACGCGCCTCGCGCGCACTTCGCCGTCGACCTGTTCGTCTACCGCATCGTGCGAGAATGCGGTTCGTTGACCGCGGCGCTCGGCGGCGCGGACGCGCTGGTGTTTACCGGGGGCATCGGCGCACGCTCGGCCGAGATACGATCGCGGGTCGTCGACGAGTTGGACTGGCTGGGGGCGGTTCTCGACCACGCGAGCAACGACGGCGGAACCGGTCGACTCGACGCGCGCGGTTCTCGCATCGCCATCGCGGCCGTCCCCACCAACGAGGAACTCGTCGTCGCCCGGCATACCCGTGCACTGGTGGCGGGCGAAGTCGCCCCGCCCCGTTGACCGCTGCGGCCCCGATGGCCGTCCGCGCACCCACGATTGACGATCAATCGTCCACGTTGCTGATCCACAAGCTCTGGTAGGGCGCCAGGTCGATACGCTCGCGGTGGTCCGTGTACAGCGCGCCGCCGATCAGGTCGCGCCAGGCGTCGGTGCCAACCAGGTTGACGTCGGACAACAACAACGGCTGGACCCGGTCGCTCACGTTGAAGATGCAGAATATGCTCTGCCGCCGGTCGACGCTTTGGCGCCAAAAGGCGAACAGCGCCTCGCCCAGGTGCAGCGTGAACTGCGTGGCATTCGGATGAAATGCCGCCTGTCGTTTACGCGTGCTGATCAGCCGGCGCAAGCGATCGAGCACGCGGCGTTGTTCACCACCGGCTTCGAGTATCGCGTTCAGTTCGTCGCGATCATACCGCCGCCGGTTGATATGGCGGTTGTGATTGCTGTGGCGCACTCTTTCGTGGTCATTGCCGGTGGCCAGCAGGCTATGAATGTAGAAGGCGGGGATTCCTTCCAGTGACATCATGATCACGTGGGCGCAAATAAAGCGCTCCTCCTGCCATTCGTCGCGGCCCGACAGCGTACCGGCCAGGGCATCATAAAGACTGATGTTTATCTCGTAGGGACGCGCGTTGCCGTCCGCATCGGAACGCCAGGAAACCAGGCCGCCGAAGTCGCGCATGGCGCCGAGCATCGCGTCGATCTCTCCTTCGTCGAGCAGTCCCTCCGCCGGACGCAGACCGATGCCGTCGTGCGAGGCGATGAAGTTCAGGTAGCTGGTGCCGTTCTGCGCCGGCGGC
>JAUIDF010000066.1 GCA_030429125.1 Gammaproteobacteria bacterium
GACATGACCGACACCGGGCAGACATAGCCGTCGCGCTGATACTGTGTGACCTGATCCGCGGAAAGCGGCATGACTTCTCTCCTGGATTCGAAAGTTTCAACTAGTTTCGGGGACAGTATACACATCCGGTTTTGACCGCAAACCCACCGCCGGCGGCAACCGGAAGACACGCCTCAACTGCCGTAACTTGACCTGGATCAAGTCGCCGCCACCGCGTCCTGTCATAAGGTACTCCGTCAACAGGAATCGCGACTTCCATCGACCACCACCGGGCGCGGCTGCCGGGACAGGGTGCGGTCGCACCACATCGCGTTCATCCCGGTGTCAATCGCCTGGAACCGAGGTAAGGCAGGTTTTCATGAATCGACCGAACGATAGTCACGTGCCAGGAGACGGTCCGACCGCGCAAGTGGAAAAGCGTCGCGAACTCTACCTGTTCCTGGCCGTGACGCTGATCGTATTTCCCTTGTTGGCCGTGGCCATCGTCGGCGGCTACGGCTTCGCCGTGTGGGTCTTGCAGATGATCGCCGGCCCTCCCGGGCCGGCAGCCGGATAACGACACGTGTCCACGCCCGTCGACCGCAACCGCAGGGCATTGCTTCGCGGACGTCTGTCGCCGCCACGCCTCGTCGTTCGCCCGCCATGGTCCCTGGCCGAACAGGTCTTCTTGGAATTCTGCACGCGATGCGGAAACTGCGCCGAGGCGTGCCCCGAACGAATCGTCGTTCTGGACGAACGGGGATACCCGGAACTTGATTTCAAAAACGGCGGATGTGCATTCTGTGGCGCCTGCGTCGAGGCCTGCGACGAGCCGGTGTTCGACCGGCATCGGGACACGCCGCCCTGGGAGCACGTCGTCGCGGTGAACGAAGATTGCCTGGCCGACCGGGGCGTTTTCTGCATGAGCTGCCGCGACGCATGTGTCGCCGACGCACTCGTCTTCGCGCGCGGCAATGCGCGACTTCCCGTCCCCGCGCCGGACGCTTCCCGATGCACCGGATGCGGGGAATGCCTGTCGACATGTCCTGCCGATGCGATACAGGTGGTTCGAGGCACTCCGGCGCAGACGAGGCGTTCGTGAGCGCGCAATGCCATATCTCGAGTCTCGTCATCCACGCACGGCCGGAGCACATGGCACGGGTTCGAGACTCCATCGAGTCGCTGTCGGGCGTGGAAGTTCATGCCACCGACGGCCGCGGCAAGCTGGTGGTTACCATGGAGACGGCCAGCGAACAGGCAATCGTTACCCATATCGATCACATCAACGGCATCGACGGCATCCTGTCGGCGGTGCTGATCTACCATCACAGCGAAGATGCGCAATCGCTGGAGGAGGAACTACTCGATGAAGATCACGCGCCGAGCATTCGTTAAGGCCACGGCCGCCGCCAACGCAGCGGCCGTGGCTGGTATCAGCCTGCCGGGCCGGGCGGCGAATATCGTGACCGACCGCGCGAAGACGGAGCTCAAGTGGTCGAAGGCGCCATGCCGGTTCTGCGGCACGGGGTGCGGCGTCGAAGTCGCGGTGAAGAACGGCAAGGTCGTCGCCACGCTGGGCGACCCGCAGGCCGAGGTCAATCGCGGCCTGAACTGCATCAAGGGATATTTCCTATCGAAGATCATGTACGGCCGCGACCGCCTCACCCGGCCGCTGCTACGCATGCGCGACGGCGCCTACCACAAGGAAGGCGAGTTCACGCCGGTTTCCTGGGACACCGCCTTCGACGTGATGGCGGAGAAGTTCAAGGCCACGCTGCGCGACAAGGGTCCGACGGCGGTCGGCATGTTCGGCTCGGGGCAATGGACCGTCTGGGAAGGCTACGCGGCCGCGAAGTTGTACAAGGCGGGTTTTCGATCCAACAACATCGACCCCAATGCACGACACTGCATGGCGTCCTCGGTGGCCGGCTTCATCCGTACGTTCGGGATCGACGAACCGATGGGGTGCTACGACGACATGGAGCACGCCGACGCCTTCGTTCTGTGGGGTTCGAACATGGCCGAGATGCATCCCATCCTGTGGACACGGATCGCCGACCGGCGTCTCAGCCATCCCCACGTCAAGGTGGCGGTCCTGTCGACGTTTCGCCATCGCAGTTTCGACCTCGCCGACGTGCCGATGATCTTCAAGCCGCAGACGGACCTCGCCATCCTCAATTACATCGCGAACCACATCATCAAGACCGGTCGCGTGAACGAAGACTTCGTCGGCAGGCACACCACCTTCAAACGCGGCGCCGTCGATATCGGCTACGGCCTGCGACCCGAACATCCGCTCGAACAGAAGGCGACCGGCCGCGACAAGGCCGGCGGCAGCGAACCGATGACATTCGAGGAGTATGCCGGGTTCGTCGCCGACTACGACGTGGATTCGGTGTCGGCGCTTTCCGGCGTGCCGGCCGATCAACTCGAGGCGCTGGCCGAGCTCTATGCCGATCCGGGCACGAAGGTGATGTCGCTCTGGACCATGGGATTCAACCAGCACACCCGCGGCACCTGGTGCAGCAACCTCGCCTACAACCTGCACCTGCTCACCGGCAAGATATCGACGCCAGGCAACAGCCCGTTTTCGCTGACAGGCCAACCGTCGGCATGCGGTACCGCACGCGAAGTCGGCACCTTCTCCCACCGCCTGCCGGCGGACCTCGTCGTCACGAACGAAGCGCACCGCGAGACCGCCGAGAAGATCTGGAAGCTGCCGTCCGGCACGGTCCCGGCCGAGCCTGGCTACCATGCCGTGCTGCAGGACCGCATGCTCAAGGACGGCAAACTCAACGCCTACTGGGTGATGTGCAACAACAACATGCAGGCCGGGCCAAACGTCAACGAGGAACGCCTGCCCGGCTACCGCAACCCGGACAATTTCATCGTCGTCTCGGACGCCTACCCGACCGTGACGACCCAGGCGGCCGACCTGGTGCTGCCTACCGCGATGTGGGTGGAGAAGGAAGGCGCCTACGGTAATGCCGAGCGCCGCACCCAGTTCTGGCACCAGCTGGTGGACGCGCCGGGTGAGGCAAAGTCGGACCTGTGGCAGATCATGGAATTTTCCAAGCGCATCAGCACCGACGATGCGTGGCCGGCCGAACTGCTCGACGCCAACCCTGAGTACAAGGGTCGAACGCTGTATGACCTATTGTTCCGCAATGGACAGGTCGACCGCTACGGTCTCGACGAGATCGACCCCGACTACGAAAACGTCGAAGCGACAGCGGCGGGCTTCTATATCCAGAAAGGACTGTTCGAAGAATATGCGGCGTTCGGACGCGGCCACGGTCACGACCTCGCGCCGTTCGACACCTACCACCAGGTGCGCGGACTGCGATGGCCCGTGGTGAACGGCAAGGAAACGCGGTGGCGCTACCGCGAGGGCTCCGACCCCTACGTCGAACCTGGCAGCGATTTCCAGTTTTACGGTCACGAGGACAACCGCGCGGTGATCTTTGCCCTGCCCTACGAGCCGCCCGCCGAATCGCCGGATGAAGACTACGACCTGTGGCTGGTCACCGGTCGCGTGCTTGAACACTGGCATACGGGTTCGATGACCCAGCGGGTACCCGAGCTATTTCGCGCCTTTCCTGACGCGGTGGTGTTCATGCACCCGGACGACGCCGAGGCGCGCGGCCTTCGGCGCGGCGACGACGTGTACATCGAATCGCGACGCGGTCGCACGCGTTCGCGCGCGGAGACCCGGGGACGCAACCAGGTGCCGCGCGGCGTGGTGTTCGTGCCGTTCTTCGATGCCAGCCAGTTGATCAACAAGTCGACGCTGGACGCCACCGACCCCATATCGAAGCAAACGGACTTCAAGAAATGCGCGGCGCGCATCCTCAAGGCGTCGGAGGTGGCGGCATGAAGCGAATGGCACTTGCAGCGGCCGCGCTCGTCGCGACCCTCGCCGTGTACGCCCAGACAACGGACGACGAAATTGCCACCATGCGGCTCGCGCCCCTCGACCAGGAACGCGAACCACCGAGGATCGCCGACGTTATCGACAGTGACGATCGCCGCCCCCGCATTCACCCGATGCAGCCGCCGACGATTCCTCACAAGATCGACAATTACCAGGTGGACCTGCGCGCAAACCGTTGCCTGTCCTGCCACAGCCGCACCCGGGTAGCCGAGACCCGCGCGCCCATGGTCAGCGTTACACACTACGTCGACCGGGGCGGTATCGTGCTTGCCGAGGTCTCGCCGCGCCGCTACTTCTGCACCCAGTGTCACGCGCCGCAGACAGATGCAAAGCTCTTGGTCGAGAACACTTTCGAAGACGTCGCCGACATGCTCTCCGGCGATCGGAAGGAAGAGTAGCGCGAGGTTCCCATGTCGACCCTGTTTCAATGGCTGAAGAAGTACTGGCGCATATTTTCGCGGCCGAGCAGGCACCTGAGCCTGGGATTTCTCACCGTCGGCGGCTTCGTGACCGGGATCATGTTCTGGGGTGGGTTCAATACCGCGCTGGAGGCAACGAACACGGAGACGTTCTGCGTCTCATGCCACGAGATGCAGAACAACGTGTTCGCCGAGCTCAAGTCGACCATACACTACACGAATCGCTCCGGCGTTCGCGCCACCTGTCCCGACTGCCATGTACCGCACGAGTGGACCGACAAGATCGCGCGCAAGATGCAGGCTTCCAAGGAAGTCTGGGGCAAGATCTTCGGCACCATCAACACCCGCGAGAAGTTCCAGGCCAAACGTCTCGAGTTGGCCAAGCACGAATGGGCGCGGCTCGCGGCAAACGATTCGCTGGAGTGCCGAAACTGCCACAGCGAGGTATCCATGGACTTCACCCGCCAGTCGCCGCGCGCGACCCAAGCCCATCAGGACGGACTGATAAACGGCGACAAGACCTGCATAGACTGCCACAAGGGCATCGCTCACCAGCTGCCGGACATGAGCGGAGTCGAGGGCTGGCAGTAGCGGCAAGGCGCCGCCGCGCGGCGGCTCCTCGCGAGTTTCGGGGACAGTATACAAATCTCGTTTGCCTGCATGGGCTCGATCCGGCACATGAAACCACGCCGGCGGCGGCAGCGGAGAATCATCCCGTCGACCGCGGCCTGCCTGTCGCGGTCGCGCGGCTTGGCGGGCCGGCCACGCGCGCCGAAGCTGCGTCGGCGGGCAGGTTGACGTCGCCGATTACGGCGACCCGCGCGGACAAAACGTGATGCGGAACAAGGGCGCGGGGGCGGACGGCACCGTGAAATGGCGCTTCCGCGGCTTCGAAACGTTGCTAATATAACGATCCGACTCCGTACGCAGCGGCCCGGTTCGCCGGTAATGCGCACGTCGGTTGGTCGAGCGGCATTGCAACCGAAGCGGGACCTGCGCCCATGAACTCGCCGTTCGTCGATCCTCATTTCCACGACTTGCGCGCCGACGCGCCGGCGCCAGGCTTCGCCGTCACCAAGATCCAGCCGCCGCAGTTGCGGGCCAACCTGGTCGCCCGCACTTCGCTGGAGCGCGACCTCGGCGCCGCGCTGGCGACGCGCCGTCTCACGCTGCTGTGCGCACCGGCCGGCTTCGGCAAGACCGCCGCGCTTACCCGCCAGCTGGGCCAGCTGCCGCCCGATACCGCGCTGGCCTGGATCGGCGCCGATGTCGACGACGACCTGCACCGCTTCCTGCGCTGCCTGTTCGCGGCGCTCGAACCCTACGACCTGCCGTGGCGCGTGGCGCCGGACGCGCTGATGGCCGCGGCCGTCAATTCGCGCGAAGCACGCCGCGAGGTCGCCGCGGCGGTGCTCAACGCCCTCGCCGCCAGCGAACACCCTCGCGGCCTTGTCGTCATCGACGACGCCCACCGCATCGGCGACGCGGCCGTGTTCGAGTTTCTCGACTTCCTGCTGGACCGCCTGCCACGCCGCTGGGGCATGGCGATCAGCAGTCGCGTCGACCCGCCGTTGTCGCTGGCCCGCCTGCGCGCCGGCGACGACATGGTCGAGTTTCGCCAGTCCGAGCTGCGCTTCGCCCGCGACGAGGTCGCGGCGCTGGTGGCGGCGAGTGGCAGCGAGGCCGACGTTGCGCGCCTGCTGGAGCGCACCGGCGGCTGGGCCGCGGGGTTGCGGCTGGTGATCAACGCGGCACGCCACGGGCGGGCGGGCGCCGCCGACCCGCGCCGCGTGGACCGCCACGTGTTCGACTATCTCGCCACCGAGGTGCTGGACGAACTGCCTGCCGAGCTGAGCGAATTTCTCGTCGCCTGCTCGGTGCTGCCGGAACTGGAGGCAGTGCGCTGCGCGGCGGTGACCGGCAACCCGCGCGCCGCCGAGCTCCTCGAGGAGATCGAGCGGCTCGGTCTGTTCGTCTCCGTCATCGATGCCGAGCGACCCACGCTCACCCTGCACGACCTGTTCCGCGACTGCCTTGCCGAACGACTGGCACGCACGCGTCCCGACTGTCGCCAGGCGCTGCTTCGCCGCGCCGCCGAGACCGAGCCGGACGCGATCCGGCAACTGTCCTTCCTGCTGCGGGCGGGCGCCTGGGACGAGGCCGAGAACGTGCTGGTCGGCGTCGCCGAGACCCTGCTCGCCGAAGGCGCGGTCGAGCCGGTGCTTCGCCTCGTCGACCAGTTTCCGCGCGAACGCATCGAGCACTCGCCCCTGCTCGCCTTCATTCGCGGCCAGTGCGCCTGGGCGCAGTGGGACTGGCGCGCCATGGCGGTGGCGATGGCGCGCGCGCGTCACGGCTTCGAGGTGGCCGGCGACAGTCTGCGCGCACACCGGGCCCGCGTGTTCGAACTCATTGCGCTGTGCGGCGACGGCGACATCGACGAATCCAACAGCGGCCTCGCCGAGCTCGACCTCGACGAGTCCGACCTCGAGACCCGGGCGCTGGCCCGCGCCCTGATGGCGTGGAATGCGATCAGCGTGGGCGACTTCCAGGCGATCGCCCCGCGCTACCACGCGGCGCTCGACATCCTCGAACGCATCGACGGACTGCACGTGTGGTACCAATGCTTCCAACGGCCGCTATACGTCTGGTTTCCCGGCATGCGCGAGCCCATCGAGCGGTTCGTCGCCGGCGTGAGACGCCGCGCGGTCGATTCGCCCACCCAGATGCAGGCCATCGCCTGGGTCATGGAGGCCTGGCTGGCACTGTGGCAGGGCGACCTGGACACCGCGCGGACACGGGTAGCCCAGGCCCAGGACGCCTCGCGCTGGCTCGGCGAGCCGAACCGCATTCGCATGTTCGTCAATTGCCTGCTGGCCGCGCTGCACGCCGTGGCCGGCGAGCGCGAGGCCATGCTGGACGCCGTCGACCGCCTGCTCGGCTACTTCGACACGGCGCCGGTCTCGGGTGCCGGCAACACGCCGACGTCGATGCTGGCGCACTACCTGTTGTACGCCGCGCGCCTGGCGGACACCGTCGGCGATCATGAATCGCTGCGCGCCTTCGCCGCGCGCATGCCGCCGCCGGCCCGCATCAAGAACCTCGAACTGCTGGCGGCGCCGCTGGCGACCCTGGACGCCCGTCTCGCGGCCGCCGACCGGCGCTGGTCCGACGCCTGCGAGACGTGGTCGCGCGCGGTCGACGCCGAGGCCGCCATCGACGTTGCCGGACTGGCGCACGAGGCCCGACTGCGGCTGGCTTACGCGCTGCTCGCGGTCGGCCGGCGGACCGAGGCGGCCACGGCCCTCTCGCCGCTGTTCGACGGCCTCGTAAACGACGACGGGATCGGTGGCGTGCTGCTCGCCGGCGGCTGCGTGCTCGACACCCTCGCGGCCGAACCCTGGGGCGCTTCGCTCCCGGCGGCCGGCGCGTCCCGGCTCAGGCGCTGGGCGCGTCTCGGTGCGCGCTGCCGACGCACCGCCGCCGCGCCGGACCTGGCCGAGACCGGCCCGCTGAGCGCGCGCGAGCTCCAGGTGCTCGAACGCATCGCCGCCGGCGACAGCAACAAGCTGATCGCCCGCGCGCTGGACCTCTCTCCCCACACCGTGAAACGCCACGTCGCCAACATACTCGATCGTCTCGGCGTGGCCTCGCGCCGCGAAGCCGCGGCCTGGCACGCCGCGCGCGTCGGCAACGCACCGACGAAACGGCAGATCTCCTGATCCCGCCCCATTGTTGACCGCGCCGGTTCGCGCGAGCCGCGTGACCGCGCGGGCCACCCCGCCGCTGCCGGTCGATGGCTCCATTCCGGGCGCGCAATGGCTCCACGCGGGCGATGTGCGCACCACGGGCCATCGACACAATGCGGGCCATCCGATGGTGATGCCAGTCCGCCATGACACGTTTCACACTTCATACCCTGCTCCTCACCGCCTGCCTCGCCGCACTCGCGCCGACCATCGTCGACGCAGGCGACGAGCCGCCGGCGCGGCTTGCCGATACCGGCCTCTATGCCGCGGGCACGACACAGGTGGCCGAGGGCGTGATGCCGTTCTCTCCCCAGTACCCGCTGTGGTCCGACGGCGCCGTGAAGCGCCGCTGGATCTCTCTGCCGCCCGGCACCGCCATCGACGCCAGCGACCCCGATGCGTGGTCGTTTCCAGTCGGCACGCGGCTGTGGAAGGAATTTTCCATGGGCGGCCCGGTGGAAACGCGCATGATCGAGCGCCTGGCGGACGGATCGTGGCGTTTCCTGGCCTATGCCTGGAACGCCGACGGCGAGGCGGCGCTGGCGCCGGCCGACGGCGTCTCGCTGCCGGTGGCGGCGGCGCCCGGCGGCCGCTACGCCGTCCCCTCGCGTTATGACTGCCTCGCCTGCCACGACGGCGGCGGCTCGCCGGTGCTCGGATTCTCCGCGCTTCAGCTCTCGCCGGATCGCGACCCGCTCGCACCCCATGCCGAGACGCCGCCGAGCGGCGCCCTCGACCTGCCCGGGCTCGCGGCACGGGCCATGGTGGTGAACCTGCCCGCGACATTGCTCGAATCGCCGCCGCGCATCGATGCCGCCTCGCCGGAGGAGCGCGCCGCGCTCGGCTACCTGCACGGCAACTGTGGCCACTGCCACGCCGCGCCCGACGCCAGCGGCGCCGCGGTGCCGGTGGACGCGCGCATGGCACAGCGGGTCGGCGAGCCCGACAGTGGCGCGCGCGTGCGTGCCTCCTTGCTCGACGTGGCGAGCCGCTACCGCCCGGCGGGCGTGAGCGACCCCGCCATCGTCCGTTCCGGCGACGCGGCAAACAGCGTCCTCACCCTGCGCATGGCGTCGCGCAACCCGCGCGTGCAGATGCCGCCGCTCGGCACCGCGTTACCCGACTCAACGGCCCTGGCGCTCATCGAGCGCTGGATCGACCATCAACCGAAAACACTGGAGACATCGAGATGACACACTCACGCACCCCGCTTGCCGCCGCCGTGGCGGCCTCCGTCCTCGCCGTGGCTGCGGCCCCGCAGGCCGTGGCCGGCGACGAAGAGAAGATCGCCCGTGGCAAGTACCAGGTTACCGTATCGGGCTGCAACGACTGCCACACGCCCTGGATCGACGGCCCCAACGGGCCGGAGCCGGACATGAGCCGCATGCTGTCGGGGCACCCGGCCGACTTCCCGGTCGCTTCGCCCGCGACGATGGCCGGCGACCCCTGGCTGGTGGCCGTGGCCGGTACCAACACGGCGTGGTCCGGGCCGTGGGGCGTGAGCTTCACCGCCAACCTCACGCCCGACCCGGAAACGGGACTCGGCAAGTGGACGCTCAGGAACTTCGTGGACACCATCCGCACCGGCCGCCACCTCGGCCGCGGCCGCGAGATCCTGCCGCCGATGCCGATACCCATGTACAAGAACTTCACCGACGAGGATCTCGAGGCAATCTACAGCTACCTGCAGTCGATTCCCGCGATCCACAACCCGGTGCCCGAGCCGCTGGCCCCGGCCGCTCCGGCGACGGCGTCCAACTGATGACGTCCGCGGGCAACGACGAGGTCGTCGCGGCGCCCCGGCGCGCGGCGCATGCCGCCGGATTGCGGCTGCGCCGCGCCACGGCCGCCGACGCCGAGTGCGTCGGCGGCATCTGCCACGAGGCCTTCCGTGCCGTGGCGGCTCGCCACGGCTTCCCGGACGACGCCCCGGACGCGGTCTCCGCGCGCGAACTCGCCTCCGATCTCATCGACCGCGACGACGTGTACGCGGTGGTGGCGACGCTGGACGGCGAGGTCGTCGGCAGCAACTACCTGTGGGAGTTTGCCGACGTCACCGCCGCCGGTCCGCTCACCGTGTTCACGGCACGCCAGGCGGGCGGCGTCGGGCGACGCTTGATGGAAGACGTCCTCGACCGCGCCTGCGCACGCAACGCGACCGCGGTGCGGCTGGTGCAGACCGGCTACTACACCGCCTCGCTGGCGCTGTACCTGAAGCTCGGCTTCGAGGTTTGCGAGCCGCTGATGCTGGTGCAGGGACCGGCCGTGAAACGGGTCGTCGCCGGGCACACCGTGCGCGCCGGCCGCGTCGGCGACGTCAGCGCCTGCGTTTCGCTGTGCCGGCGCGTGCACGGCCACGACCGCCGCGCCGAGGTGCTGCGCGCGGTGGCGAAGCGCACGCTCAAGATCGTCGAGCATGGCGGGCGCGTCAGCGGCTATTCGACGGGCGTCGGATTTTTCGGTCACACCCTCGGCGAGAGCAACGCCGATGTCGAGGCGCTGATCGGCGCCACGGACCGCTTCGCCGGGCCCGGCTTCCTGGTGCCGTTACGCAATACCGCACTGCTGCGCTGGTGCCTCGAGCAGGGCCTCGCGCTGGTGCAGCCGATGAACCTGATGGGCATCGGACTCTACAAGACGCCGTCGGGCGCGGCGCTGCCTTCCGTCCTTTACTGAGACACACGCCACGCCGCGACCGGGAGGTACCCGGCGTCGCGCGACCGCGCCGGTGAACGGGCGCAGCCGATGTCCCGGCAGCGGCCCGTCGGCGCCGCTGACCGATGCGCGTCGTCGTTGTGTGCGGGCCCGTTGCCACCCGTGCCGGCGCGTTCGGCTACACTGACCACCATGCTGCGCAGGAACCTGATCGTTCTGATCGTCGCCGGTTGCCTCTACGCACCGGCCGCTTCGGCGTCCGGCGGCGAGGACTGGCTACGCCACGCGCTCGACGCGGCGTGCCGGCATCCGACGGCGGACGGCGAAACGCTGGCCGCGGCGATGCCGGGCACCCGGCTCGCCGGCGGCGAGTTGCTGCGCGCCGCCGGATTGCCGATCGGCTGGCGGCGCGACTTCGACCTGCCGGGGAACGCTCGACTTCGCATTGAACGCATTCAACCCGGCGGCCGGCTGCGGCGACTGTCGGCGGAGTACCACGAAGCCGGCACCGACGGCGGTCCACGGCCGCGCATCGCCGCCATCGCCAACGGCGCCTGCGAAGTGGTCGCGGCACGACGCCTCGTCTACGGCGACGAGGTCGCGGCAAGCGGCATCGAGCACCTCGATGCCGCCTTCGAACCCACCGGCATCGTCGAGCCCCTCGACCCGCCGGTGCCGACGGGCACCGATCCCGGCGGCGTGACCGTGGCGCTGGTCGATGCCGGCGTGAACTACCTGCTGCCGGACGTCGCCACGCGCCTCGCCCGCGATGCATCCGGCGCCGCCATCGGCTACGACTTCTGGGACATGGACGAACGACCCTTCGATGCCAACCCGGCCGGATCGCCCTTCTTTCCCCAGCGCCACGGCACGAGGACGGCCACGCTGCTGCTGCGCGAAGCGCCCAACGTGCGCCTCGTCCCCTATCGCTACCCGCGACCGGACATGCAACGCCTGGCCAACCTCGTGCGCCACGCCGACGAACACGGCGCCGCCATCGTCAATCTCTCGCTCGGCAGCAACCGTCGCGAGGACTGGCTCGCCTTCGCCGACGCCGCGCGGGAAGTGCCCGACATTCTGTTCGTTGTTTCTGCCGGCAACGACGGGCGCGACATCGACGCCTCGCCGGTGTACCCCGCGGCGCTGGATCTCGACAACCTGATCACGGTGACGTCGTCCGAGCCGAATGGCGCCCTCGCGCGGGGCTCCAATTCGGGCGCCGTGTCGGTAGACCTGCTCGTGCCCGCCGAGGGCGTCCCGGTGACCGGATTCGACGGCCGCGAAACGCTCGCCTACGGTTCCAGCTACGCCGCCGTGCGCGTCTCCGCCCTGGCCGCCCGACTGCTCGCACGGCATCCCGACTGGAAGGCGGCCGAGCTGAAACGCGCCATCCTCGAACGCACGCTTCCGCCGCATCCCGGCAGTACTGGCACCGTGGCCGAGGGCTTCCTGCCGCGTCCCGCGCGGGCGGATCGCATTGATCCTGTCGTGATCGACGACGCCGTGCGCGTCACCGGGCGACGAGTCATCGACCCCCGGGACGGTATCGATCAAACCGGTCCCGTCCTATCCGGCGCGGCAACCGCGCCACTCGAACTGCCGCTGACGTTCGCCGTGTTCGAGTCCACCGACTGGCAGGCCGGGGCCATCGACGAGTATGCGCGTCAGGCAGCGTCCATCCTCGCAACCTGCGGTATTCGCGTGCCGTCCATCGACGTACTGCACCTGGACGGCGGCGATCAATACCGGTACTTCCGCGACGACACCGCGACAGGCATGCTGGCACGCGTCGACGTGCCCCGCCCCGCGGTTTTCTTCCTGCGCCATACACTGCAGGACGTTGCCTTCGAAGCCGAGGCCATCGGCCACGGTAACAGCGCCGGACGCGAGGCACTGACGAACACGGTGTGGATCATCGAGGACGCCCGCGACCCCGGCATCATCATCGCACACGAACTGGTCCACCTGCTGGTGGACAATGGCAGCCACGTCGACGAACCGGGCAACCTGATGCGCGCCGACACATCGCCTACCAACACACACCTGTCACCGGCGCAATGCGAGGAGATCGTCCACAAAGGGCGCGGCAGCGGACTTCTGGTGACCGCCGCGCGATAGTGTTGGAATAGGGAGGAGAATCAAACCGAAAAACCGCTGCCTTATCTGCCGCCGGAGATTTCGACTGTCGGGTAAATACTGAACTTGTACAGTTTTAGCCACCCTCATCACAAGCAGGTATCGTCCACTCCTTGCTCCAGTCAACATCGTAAGTTTGAAGACGTTGCACCAGGCCACTGTCGCGCAAAGCGACGTAGTCCTCGAAAGTGATGTCTTCTGTTTTCTGAAGATACTCGGCCATCAACATCTCTTGGACATTTACCGCCTGTTCAAGTTTGGCAACAACGCCGGGATGACAGCCACGCAAAAGATCTCCTTGAAGATCGCTATAGTTCTTCCAGTGAGCAAAAGCTAAAACCGCTTGTATCCTATCGGCGGACTTTGATATCTGCCACTTTGTGAAATGCATGCCAGAAATAAACAAACCTGCTCCGACAAACACAAAAAGGCAAACCTTTGGTAATTTCCTCATGCGTAATGTAGCCATCCGTAATTAATACAATTGCCGCAGGTTTATCGTGAATCCGAATTAAGCACTTTTTTCGCGCAAACACAATTTTCATCATCATCAGGATCATATCCCGGGCTCTGTGCTCCTGGCGGCGCATTCTCCCCCACATACCAAACGCGTTTATTGCCACACTCGTCGATTATCATGCACTCCCAACGAACGCACTTGAACACGCAAGATGCCGGCCACCAGTGGCAAGCAGAAGAGTCGAGCAGATCGCTAAGGTTTATAAGACCCTCCTTGCGCTTCTTATTGATTCCCGCGAGTAACCCATAAGGGTCAATTTCTGCAAGAGGGTTGGCGTTCACATACGAAAATGTATTCAGACCACCGGCTAACCCAATGGGATCGGAAGTAATACACCTTCCAACGAAAGGATTATAGTATCGATGGTCGAAGTATTGTATTTGGCCCTCTCCTTACGTCGCGATGAAAAAAAGGACGCAGGAAACGATATTGCAGAAAAGAGAATCAATAAGACCAGCCAGATGTATGCTGAGAAACGTGTCCGCCGGGAAAACCACGTAACCAGCTTTTTACCTACAATTGCGCCAATGACTATTCCAAGCACAAATGATAGGCCAGAGACAATATAAAAACTGCTGCCCCCCACCGATATATGAACGAAGCCGCGAAGAATGACACCAAGTCCGATCGCAGCAAGAACTGCCACAAGCAAACCAACGTTCCAACCCACCAGAACAGAAGAAACAACCGACACCCAGCGTCGATCTGTATCATGTCTATTTTTTTTTTCGCCCTCAGTCATCGGTAACTCCGGCCAATCTATTTAGTTTCCTCTGACAAAAAGTATTGTGCACCACGCCAGTAGATCGTTACCCATACTCAGCGCCAACCGAATCCACCGATCTCTGTAGAACGCAACCGCATCATTGAGCGAAAAGAATGACTCCGCTGATAAAACGGTCGGAGACTAGCTCGTAAAACGAGGTGCCCGATACTCGGAGCGGGCAACGCTTGTCCTCCCAATGGAACAATCCTAGCCGGAAAATCTCACCACCCAATTAGGCATCGAACACTCATACGCGCAGGTAAGTATTTGAATAGCACACTTAGTCACAGACTCGACTACTTCTCTTGAAACGCTCCATGTTCTCTCTCACTTCTTGTAGAAATTTTCTTCTCTTTTCGTCCTTAATATCCTCTTCGAGTCGATCTAACGCATGTACTGCTGTGCTATTGCACATCCTCGACAAAGAAATGACCGACGCCCGAAAAATTTCCTTATCCTCATGCGTAGCCAAGGAAAACACATTATCCACATCAACATCACGATCAAAAATAGACAATATGAGAATCGATTTTACTGCGACCTCGGAATTGTCACTAGCTATGTTTCTCGATACGTATGTCTGAAGAGGATGGAGATTCAAATCTATTCGATTATTTACCGCTGCCTGAGCTAAAAGATCAGCAATCTCCAATCTAACCGTATCGATTACCAGATTCGACCAGGAGAGATCCGGATGTACTTCCACTTTCATATTCCATACGTCCAGAAGAAACTCCAGAATCTCTCGTCCGAGTTTTTCTCGCTTTAGACGATTCAGGGTAGCTATTATATGTCGTGAGCTATCTGATTCCAGGTCGTTTCTTAGTTCTT
>JAUIDF010000366.1 GCA_030429125.1 Gammaproteobacteria bacterium
GCCCCGGCCACGAGAACACGATCGCCGCGACGCGACCATATCCCTCGGGACCGTAGGCGGCGCCGATGAACAGCGACGACACCAGCAGCAGTCCGGCGATGTTGGCCATGCCGCTGATGCGGTGCATGATCGACATGATCGCCGTAATGGGCAGACGGTAAATTTGCAGGTGAGGGGAAATCGGACGTTCCACGGCTCACTCCCTGGTTAAGATTCGGTGGTTCGGGCTCACGGGAAACCCGATTATACTGCCTCGACCGGTGCATTGGCCGACGATACCGGGACCGGCGTGGCGCTAGAAATCGATGCAGCGGCCCTTGCGCTCCCAATCCCCGTATCGCGTCGGCTCCGGACCGGACGGACCGCCGCGTTCGGCGATGCCGCGTTCGGCGATTTCGGCCTCGGCGTCGGCCGACGGCGTGTTTTCGCGGCCCGGTGACGCCGGCCTCGATTTCGTGGACTCTGGCGTTGGCTTGTTTTCGTCGTCAGTCGCTATCATATCGGGGACTTGAATCGCGGCATGTTGCGCCGCATCAGTCTAGCGTGGCTGCGAACAGGTTTCAATTCAGTCCCATGAGCGTCAGTTCCATGAGCGATACATCGACGGCACCTGACAGCACGGACCGACGCGAGCCGGACGCCACCGGGAGCGATCCCGCGTCGGCGTTCGACCTGGCCCGTCTCGACCACCTCGCCGTGGTGTCCCTCGAAGGTCGCGACGCCGCCGCGTTCCTGCATAACCAGGTCAGCAACGACGTCGAGAATCTCGCCCCGGCCGCGAGCACGCTGGCAGCGTATTGCAATCCCAAGGGCCGGGTGATCACGCTGCTTCGCGTGCTGCGCACCGGCGACACGGCGTTCCTGCTGCTGATGCCGCGCGACCTGGTCGAACCCGTGCTCAGGCGACTGCGCATGTTCGTGCTGCGACAGAAGGCAGTGTTCGAGCCGCTCGACGGGGCCGCGGTGTTCGGCATGCCCAACGCATCGCGGATTGCCGAACTGACGAACGCAGCGCCGGCGGCGTTCGACGCCATCGCCCTGGGCGACGACTGGCTGCTCAACGGCGGCATCGATATCGATCGATACCTGTACGTCTCCCTCGACGGTCAACCGCCGGCGAACGGGACGCCGGATGCGGCGGATGGCGACTGGTTCGGCATCATGGCATGCGATGCGACGCCGCAGGTATTCGCCGCCACCAGCGAAGCGTTCCTGCCCCAGGCGCTGAACCTCGACCGGCTGCAGGCGATCAATTTTCGCAAGGGATGCTTTCCCGGACAGGAGATCGTGGCGCGCCTGCGCTATCTCGGCAAGTTGAAACAGCGCATGGTGTGCGTCGCCTGCACGGGAGAGGCGCCCGCGCCGGGCACGACCGTGCTGGCGGGCGGCGCGAAGATCGGTCAACTCGTGCTGGCCGGCGTCGGCACCGCCGGCGCACGCGGACTCGCCAGCGTGAACTTCGCCCAGCTCGACAGGGAAAACCTGGCGTTGGACGATGGCCGGCGGCTGACGTATTCCCTTCCCCGCTACGAACTGCCGGAACTCGACGCCGAGGCGTAGTCCGACCGGCAGGCGCGCCTCAGGGCCGCTCCACCACCTGGTAGAACAACTCCCCCGCGCGAATCATGCCGAGACGGTTCCGGGCCATCTCCTCGATGGCCTCGTCACGACTCTTGATATCGAGCACGTCCTCCAGCAACAGGCGGTTGCGCTCGGCGAGCCGCTCGTTACGCGCCGCCGCATCGGACAGGTCGCGATTCAGGTTGACGAAATCCATGATGCCGTTGCTGCCGGTCCACAGCACCCACTGCACGAACACGAGCATGCCGCCGAGCAGCCACGGCAGGAGGCGTCGGCTGCCGAGCGTCGTACTCACCGCCACCCCGCGGGCAGGGCCCGGGCCAGGCCGGCGTGTCGATCCGGATTTCTCGCCATGACGTTCGTTGATCCTGTCCGCCGCATGCGGACCTGGCTCGATTCAGCGCGAAAGTGTACGGGTTCGAACGAATCGCGACAACTCGGGCCCTGCCCCTAGAGGGCGAAGGGGAATGCCTCGCGCGCGGCGAAGCGCGCGCTCGTGCCGAGCTGCTGCTCGATGCGCAGCAGCTGGTTGTACTTGGCCACGCGTTCGGATCGACACAACGAACCCGTCTTGATCTGACCGGCGCCGGTGGCCACGGCGAGGTCGGCGATGGTGGTGTCCTCGGTCTCGCCCGAACGATGCGAGATGGTCACGCCGTAGCCGGCGTCCTGCGCCATGCGGATGGCGCCCAGCGTCTCGGTCAGCGATCCGATCTGGTTGAGCTTGATGAGAATCGAGTTGGCGACGCCGGCATCGATGCCCTTGCGCAAGATGCGGGTATTGGTCACGAACAGGTCGTCGCCGGTCAGCTGTACGCGATCTCCGAGCTTGTTCGTCAGTAACGCCCAGCCCTCCCAGTCGTCCTCGGCCATGCCGTCCTCGATGGTGACGATGGGATGGCGCGTCGCCCAGTCGGCAACGAAATCGGCGAAGGCGGCGGTATCGAGCTCGCGTCCGCCTTCGCCGGCGAGGCGGTAGACGCCGTCGACGTGAAATTCGCTGCTCGCGATATCCAGGCCCAGCAGGATGTCACCGCCGCAGTCATAGCCCGCGCGCTCGACCGCCTCGCGCACCAGCGTGATGCCGGCCTCGTTGGATTGTGCCTCGGGCGCGAATCCGCCCTCGTCGCCGACACCGGTGGCCAGCCCCGCCGCCGAGAGTTCCTTTTTCA
>JAUIDF010000067.1 GCA_030429125.1 Gammaproteobacteria bacterium
GTGTGGGGTGGGGTGTGGCTCTGAGGACGCCTGGGAGGAGCCTGGCGTTGGGGAGGACGTTGTTGGGGACATCGGTGGTGTCGATGTGCCGTGCGTCGAGGTGTCGGATGTGGGTGGGGTCGACTTTGGCGCTGTGCTCATTGACCAGGTGGCCTCTCGGGTGGTGAGGGTCTCGAACTGCTCGGCGAAGAAGAAGCTCGTTGTTTACGGTGTCGGTGTGACGGCTGACGGCGAAGGGGCGTTTGGCGTCGAGGCGCCTGGAGAGCTCGTCGTGGTCGAGGTTGGTGGTTCGATGACGTTCGTCGTCAACTACACCCCTGGCGGCGAGTCGGTCGCTGTGGGGGCGATCGAGGTGCGGACCAACGACGCCCTCGCGTTCGGGTACCGGACGTCGGCGGTGGCGGACACGGCGCGAACACCCATGTCCGAAAATGGCGAGACAGGCTCGGGCAACGGGTGTAAAAAGTCGCCATGATCGATGACGACATCTGCTACCGGGCACTGGGAAAACGCGATCCGCGATTCGACGGACGCTTCTTCACCGCGGTCACCACCACCGGCATCTACTGTCGGCCGATCTGTCCGTCACCCCGCCCGCGCCGCACCAACTGCAAGTTCTTTCCCAGTGCGGCGGCCGCCGAGCAGGCCGGCTTTCGCGCCTGCCGGCGCTGCCGGCCCGAAACGGCGCCGGGCTCGCCGGCTTGGGCCGGCGTGGACACCACCGTGAACCGCGCCCTGAAACTGATCGACGAAGGCGCGCTGGACCACGGCAGCGTCGCCGACCTCGCCGACCGGCTCGGCGTCGGCGACCGGCACCTGCGCCGCCTGTTCGACGAACGGCTCGGCGCCAGCCCGGCGGCGGTCGCGCACACGCAGCGCCTGCACCTCGCACGGCGACTGGTGGAAACCACCGATCTGCCGATGACCGAGGTCGCCCAGGCGTCGGGATTCGGAAGCCTTCGGCGCTTCAACGACGCCTTCGCCAAGTGCTTTCGCCAACCGCCCACGGCGCTTCGACGCGCCGGTCTCGACGACGTCGAGTCGGCCGGCGACTGCGCGTTCGTGCTCACCTTTGCCTGGCGTCGACCCTATGATTGGCGCCACCTGCTCGGCTTCCTCCGTCGGCGCGCGCTGGCCGGCACCGAGGCCTGCGGCGACGACTGGTATGCTCGAACGTTTCATACCGCGCAGGGACCGGGCGCCGTTCACGCGCGCTTCGATCCGGTACGCGAACGCGTCGTGGCGCGCCTGACGCTGCCCTCGCCGCGTGTCCTGAGACCGGCCATCTGGCGACTCCGCGCACTGTTCGACCTGGACGCGAACAGCGCCGCCATCGATGCCGAGCTGGCCCGCGATCCGGCGCTCGCCGCCGACGTGCGCCACCGGCCGGGCATTCGCGTACCGGGCACCTGGGACCCGTTCGAGTTTGCCTGCCGCGCGGTGATCGGCCAGCAAGTCAGCGTCAAGGGCGCCCGCACCATCGCGTTGCGACTCGCAGCGCGTTGCGGCGAGGCATTGCCGGACGATCTCGGTACGAGCGGCAACGGGGACGCCGGACTCGACCGGTTGTTCCCGACAGCGGCCGACGTGGTCGATGCCGACCTCGATGGACTGGGTATGCCCGGCCGGCGCGTCGAGGCACTGCGGGCGGTGGCGCGGGCGTTTCATGACGGGCCGCTCGCCGACGCAAGAAGCCTCGCGCCCGACGTGCTGCGCGCCACCATCGCCGGGCTGCCCGGCGTCGGGCCGTGGACCGCCGAGACCATCGCCATGCGCGCCATCGGCGATCCGGACGCCTTCCCGGGCACCGACCTCGGCGTGCTCAAGGCGCTCGGACTCGACCTGTCGGCCGACGGCCGGCGCGAACTCGACGCACGCTCGGCCGCGTGGCGGCCGTGGCGCGCCTATGCCACCGTGCGACTATGGAACCTGCAGGAGGACAACCCATGACACTGAACCGCTTCACCCACGACAGCCCCATCGGACCGCTCACCGTGTTGATGCGCGGCGAGTCGCTGGTCCTGATTGCCTTTCCCGCGCCGAGCGAACGCGCCGCCGCGCAGATGAAACGCGTGATCGGCGACGAAACGCCCATCGACGGTCCGGCGCATGCCGCCACCGCGGCCGCGCTCGACGCCTACTTCGACGGCGATCTCGACGCGCTCTCGGGCCTGCCGGTGGAGGTGAACGGCACCGCCTTCGAACATGACGTGTGGCGCGCGCTGCGCGACATACCGGCCGGACAGACGCGCAGCTACCGCGACGTCGCGCGCGCACTCGGCCGTCCCAATGCCACCCGCGCCGTCGGGCGGGCCAACGGCATCAACCCGGTACCGCTGGTCGTACCCTGCCACCGCGTGATCGGCGCGGACGGTTCGTTGACGGGGTTCGGCGGTGGCGTGGAAACCAAGGCCTGGCTGCTGCGCCACGAAGGCGCGCTGCTGGTGTGAGACGACGCGATGCGTGACGGCGACTCCCCGCGTCATCTCGGCATCGCCGAGTGGGGCATGCTGGTGACGCTGTCGCTGATCTGGGGCGGCTCGTTTTTTTTCAACGCCGTTGCCGTGGCCGAGGTACCGACACTGACCGTGGTCTTCGCGCGGGTGGCCGGCGGCGCGGTGCTGCTGTGGGCATTCATCCACCTCGCCGGTGGCCGCATGCCCCGCGATGCATTCACCTGGAGCGCCTTCTTCGGCATGGGCCTCGTCAACAACGTCATCCCGTTCAGCCTGATCGTGTGGGGCCAGTCGCACGTCGCCTCGGGCATTGCCGCCATCCTCAACGCGACCACGCCCGTGTTCACGGTGCTGGTCGCGCACTGGCTGACGGTGGATGAGCGATTGACGCCGATGAAACTCGGCGGCGTGGTGCTCGGCCTCGCCGGTGTCGTCATACTGATCGGCGTCGACGCCCTCGCCAACCTCGGCGTGGCGCTGTTCGCACAGCTCGCCTTCGTCGGCGCCTCCATCAGCTATGCCTTCGCGGGGGTATTCGGACGACGCTTTCGCAGCCTCGGCGTCACCCCGGTACAAACGGCCGCGGGACAGGTCACGGCATCCAGTATCCTGATGCTGCCGCTGGTGGCCATGGTCGACCAGCCGTGGAACCTGCCATTGCCGGGCGCGGGCGCCGTCGGCGCCATTGCCGGGCTGGCCGCCCTGTGCACCGCGTTCGCCTACATTCTCTACTTCCGGATTCTCGCCGTTGCCGGCGCCGTCAACCTGCTGCTGGTGACGCTGCTGGTGCCGGTCAGCGCGGTCCTGCTCGGCAGCGTATTCCTCCACGAGCAGCTCGAACCGCGCCACGTCGCCGGCATGGCCATCATCGCGCTCAGCCTCGCCGCCATCGACGGCCGGCTGCCATCGCGAATCGCCCGGTTGGTGACGAGCCGGGTCGAGGGCTGACGCGACAAGCCCCCTCGACCCGCGGGGCTCTCAGGGACCGGCAGCACGCAAGGCGAACGGCGCTGCACCGCTCGTGCCGGAACTTTCGCGCCACCGGCCTGTCTTTTTTTATCGAGGGGGCGGATAGACGCCGACGGTATCCGTACAGGCACGAGGCGCCACTCGTTCGCCGATGACATGCTCACGCGCCCGTCTCCCCGACCGATGTATTCGACAACGACGGGCTGGCGAATGAGTTCCAACAGGGCGAGCGCGCGACAGTCGGGAACTGACATTCCCGATCACATCAAGTCACTGAAGCTCGAGCAGGTCAACGTCTTCCCGCTTCCCGTCTTCCAGATGGCCGTACCCGCACTCGCGCCGCACCACGACGCCATCGTCGACGCGTTTCGCGAGAAAATCGATTCGGGCGCGCTGCCGCGCAACGCTCACGGATTTGGATACCAGACGCCGGCCAACCTGCTCGACGAGCGCGCCTGGCCCGCGCCCTGGTTCCGCGAGATTCTCGCGCCGAGCTTTCGCGCCGCCTGCCAGCGGATCCTTGCCAATGCCTGCACCGACTGGGAGCCGGGCATGAAGCGCCGCTGGGTCAACACCATGACCATCGCCTGGGGCGTCGTGCAGACCGGGGACACGGGCGGCGACAACCCGTGGCACACGCACGTGCCCGCGCTGCTCAGCGCCTGCTACTACGTGCGCATGTCCGCGCGACAGGACGAGGGCAACTTCCAGTTCATGAACCCGCTCGCCGCCAACCTGTTCCAGCCGCGGGTCGGCGAGCTCAGGCCCCGGGAAGGCCGCATGCTCGTGTTCCCTTCCTTCCTCAACCATCGCCCCTCGCTGTCGCCCCACCTCGGCGACGACCTGCGCATCTCGCTCTGCCTCGACGGACACTTCCGCGCTGAACTGTTCGAGTAAACGCGGGCGAGTATCTCTTGATCTGATCACTCACCGGGCGTCTGTTGCCGCCGCTCGGCCGCACCGCCGGTCAGGCGACGCCAGGTGCGATGCTGAAGACGTCGCACGGCGGGTAACTGCGTCGCCACGACGAAGAAAATGACGGCGAGCAGGCCGATGCACCACGGCCGGGTGAAAAACTCCGAGACGTCACCGCGCGCGACCATCAGGCCGCGCCGCAGGTTTTCGTCCGCCATCGGACCGAGAATCACGCCGATCACGAGCGGCGCGATGGGGTACTCCATCTCGGCAAGAAAATAGGCCGCGACGCCGACGATCACCATCAGGTAGAGGTTCACCAGCTGCAACCCCAGCGCGTACGATCCGATCACGCACAACAGGCCGATAACCGGCATGAACAGGGCCGGCGGTACCCGGAGCACCTTCACCACCTGGCGCGCCAGCAACATGCCGCTGGCCCACATGGCGAAGGCAGCCAGCAGCAGGATGGCGGTGAAGCCGAGAATGAAACCCGGATTCTCGAACTCGATCATGGGCCCGGGGGTGACGTTGTGCAGCATCAGCGCGCCCAGCAGCATGGCCGCCGGCGGACTGCCCGGGATGCCGAGCGTCAGCAGGGGAATCAGCGCGCCGCCGATGCAGGCATTGTTGGCGCACTCGGTCGAGACCACGGCCTGGACCTCGCCGGTGCCGAAGGTTTCCGGGTGACTCGACGTGTTGCGCGCGACGCCGTAGGACACCCAGCCGGCAATGTCCTCGCCGATGCCGGGGATCGAGCCGATGAACACGCCGATGCTCGACGAGCGCAGGATGTGGTGGAGGTTTCGGACGATGGTCCTGATCTCCGGCACGATGCGATGAAGCACGACCTCCCGAGCCGCTTCGACACGTTGACCGAGCGTCTTGATGATCTGCGGTATGCCGAAGGCGCCGATCAGTACCGGTACGATCTCGATGCCGCCCTGCAACGCCGGCAGGTCCTGGGTATAGCGCGGAAACGTCTGCAGCTGCTCCTGGCCGATGGTCGACAGCCACAGGCCGATGAGTCCGGCGATCCATCCCTTGTAGACGAGATCGCGGCTGGTCAGCGTGCCGCTGATGATGATGCCGAACATCGCCAGCCAGAATTTCTCGAAGGTGGTGAACTCGAGCGCCAGCTCGATGATGAACGGCGCCACCATCACCAGGCACAGCAGGCCGAACACGGTGCCCACCAGCGAGGCGGTGGTGGTCATGCCGAGCGCCCTGCCGGCCTCGCCCTTCTGCGCCAGCGGGTAGCCGTCCACCGCCGTCGCCGCCGCCGCGGCGGTGCCCGGGATATTCAGCAGGATCGCCGAGTAGGAGCCGCCGTATACCGCGCCGACGTAGATGGACAGCAGGGCGATAAAGGCCGTGTCCTGATCGATGCCATACGTCAGCGTGGTGAGCAGCGCCACGCCGAGCGTCGCCGTCAGGCCCGGCATGGCGCCGAACACGATGCCGAGTATGGTGGCGCCGAACAGGACAAGCACGTTCTTCAGGGTCAGCAGCGAGAGCACGATGAGCGCGAATTCACCGGTCCGCTCCAGGGCCATGCCGATCAGCTCCATTGCCACACTCCGGCAGAGACGTCGTTCATCGCGCGAGGTAACGCAGCTGGTGCATCGCCTCGATCACGATACCCTCGTGCGGCATCGGTACCAGCAGGCCGAAGCGGAATGCGGGCACCAGCAGCATCGGCGTGAGCCACGCGACCAGGAGACACTGGCGGTGCGCGCGGCGCAACCCCGGATCGGGCGCGCAAAGGCGCCCGTTGACGAGCATGGCGGCGACCGTGATCAGCAACACGCCGACGTCGAGTCCGTGCCCGAAGGCGATGCCACCGGACTCGTTCGCACCCATCGACCCGGCCAGGACCACGACCAGCGCCGTCGCGATGACGAGTCCCATGGCCATGCGCTGCACCGGTGCTTGCGCAACGTGGAAGGAAACAGTGAAGGCGTACAGAAACAGCATCGCCGAGACGAAGAAGTCGACCCGGGGAACCAGCACGTAGACGAGGACCGCGAACAGTAGCGTGATGACGCCCACGCGCACCGATGTCTCACGGCGGTACGCCGGTGCGTCCGGCGTCGATCCGGCACGCGAAGCGCCCCGCCAGCCGACCGCGAGCGCGGCGCAGGCGAGCACAAAGATCAGCGCCACCACTGCCAGCGGGACCAGGGCGAGCGGGCTGCTCCATTCGAACACCTCGGCCGCCGACGGATCCGCCAGCCACTTCGCCTCTTCCCGCGAGAGCCGGATCTTTTCCTCGATGTTGACCACCAGGTAGACCATGCCGGCGGCGCTGGCCAACGCCAGCGCCGACGTCAGTGCGCGCCCCGCGGCGGTGAGCCGGAACGCGAAGATGCCGCCGCCGGCGAACCGGACGATATCGAGGTGGCCGCGACAGCGAATGGCGTTGAGCACGAGGACGACGGACACCGCGAGGAGCAGCACCAGCACCACGGCGGGAAAGATCCACGGCGAGACGTACCAGGCGTTCTCCACGCCGCCGTATGTCTCCCGAAACGGCATGAAGGCGAAGGTGACCGACAACAGCCACAGGCATAGCGCCACGAGCACGATGCCGGTCTTGAAGTCCGCCCTTCGCAGGCGCTGCTGATCCAAGGCGCGTTTCCTCTACGTTGGCCCGCGGTGCGACTCGCCGGCTTGACCCGGCGGGCCACCGACAGGGACGACTACGGCTTCGGAATGCCGAACTTCTCGGGGCTGTACTTGGCCGCGCCGAGCTCGGAAAGCTTCCACGCGAACTGGGACTCCAGCGAATCGAACACGGCCTTCGCCTCGTCGCCGTGCTGGCCGGACAGCACGTAGAAGTTCGACGCGCCGAAGGTAGCCAGCGCGTCGCTCGCCATGGCCTGCTCGAAGGCCGCGCCCAGGGCCTGCTTGACGTCGTCCGGTGCGTCGTTGTGCACGGCGAAGCCGATCGCCTGCATGATGGGCAGGAAATCGGCGAGGGACGGATGATCATCGAAGGCCGACGGAATCGAGCCGTGGCCATCGACCTCGAATGCGTCGGGCACCAGGACGGCAAGCGGTACGAGCTTGCCGCCGCGGATGAGCTGGGCCTGCTCGGCGACAGACGTTACGACGACGGTCATCTCGCCGCTCAACGCGGCGTTCTGACACGGCGCCGAGCCCTTGTAGGGCACGAACTGGAACTTCGCACCGGTGCCGTCCTCGACCGCCAGCAGGTTGAGATGATGGATGGACCCGGCACCGCTGGCGCAGGCCTTGATCTCGCCGGGCTTTTCCTTCGCCGCGGCGACCAGTCCGGCGAAACTGTCGTAGCCCGAGTCCGGGATGACCGAGATCACGTCCGGCGAGCCGCCGACGATGAACGGATGCCAGACGTCGGTGAAGCGCGCGTCGAACCCGCCCTGCACGGCCGAGGTCACGTTGGACTCCGACAGCCCGACCAGCGTGTAGCCATCGGCCGGCTGGTCCTTCACGTAGTTCATGCCGATGGAGCCGGCCACGCCGCCGGTCTTGTTGATCACGTTGATGTTCACGTCGAGCACCTTCGACATCTCCGCCATGATGGTGCGGTTGCACACGTCGGTGCCGCCGCCGGCGCCCCAGACGACGGCATTGGTGATATCGCGCGCGGGATAGTCCTGCGCCGATGCGACGGTACAAAGACCGAGCAGCAGTGCGGATGCCATGGTGAGCCGTTTGTTCATCGGTTTTCCTCCGGGTTCGTTGTCATGTCCGGCCCGGGTCGTCGGGCCGGTGGTATCGGGCGGCGAAGGCAGCGCGGTTTTCTCATCCCGCCCTCGCTCGAATTATTGTATACGTTAAAAAATTTATTTTGCAATACATTACCGCTTTGGCTACAGTGCGGGCACGCGACTTCAGAACTTCATCCCGGCAACTTCCCGGTTTCGGGCGACTTCGGCAACGATGAACCCCATGATCGACCCGCGAACCCTCCGCTTTCTCGGCACCGGCCTGGCGCGCCCCGAGTGCGTGCTGGCGGGCGCCAACGGGCGTCTTTACGCGTCCGACTGGCGCGGCGGCGTTTCGGTGCTGGAACCGGACGGCAGCCAGTGGTCCGTACTCGCCGGCGACGCCGGCTTCGAACTGCGACCCAACGGCATCGCCCTGCTGCCCGATGGCGCATTCCTCGTCTGCCATCTCGGCGAGGCGTCGGGCGGCGTGTTTCGCCTCGAGGCCGGCGGCGAATTGCGGCCCTTCCTGCTCGAGGTCGACGGCATGGCCCTGCCGCCGACCAACTACGCACACCTCGACCACGCCGGTCGAACCTGGATCACCGTGAGCACGCGCCTCGTGCCGCGAGCACGGGGCTACCGGGCGGACCACGCCGACGGCTTCATTGTGCTGGTCGACGAGCGCGGCGCGCGCATCGTCGCCGACGCGCTCGGCTACACCAACGAGTGCCAGGTACACCCGGACGGCCGGCGGCTGTTCGTCAACGAGACATTCTCAAGACGCCTCACCGCCTTCGACATCGGCGTCGATGGCTCACTGTCGAATCGACGGACGGCGGCCGAGTTCGGCGACGGGACCTTTCCCGACGGGCTCGCCTTCGACACCGACGGCGACGCCTGGATCACGAGCATCGTCAGCAACCGCGTCATCCGCGTACGCGCCGACGGCCGACAGGATGTCATCCTGGAGGACAGCGACCCGGTTCACCTGGCGACGGTGGAATCGGCCTATCGAGAGGGACGCATGGACCGGCCTCACCTCGATCGCACCGTTAGCGAGCGTCTGCGCAACGTCTCCAGCCTCGCCTTCGGCGGCGCGGATCTGCGCACGGCCTACCTCGGCTGCCTGCTCGGCGATAACATTGCATGCATGCCCGCGCCCGTCGCGGGATTTCCTCCCACGCACTGGCGGTTCGACGGCCCCGAGCGGCCGTCGACGCCTGCACACGACGAGAAGTGACATAAAGTAATGGCCACCGACCATCGATTCAGCATCGCCGTCCTGCCGGGCGACGGCATCGGCCCCGAAGTCACGACGCCGACCCTGGCGTTGCTGGACCGGCTCGCGGACGCCGTGGGCGGCTTCGGCTTCGACTTCGAAACCCTGCCCGCCGGCGCCGCCTGCTACCGGGACACGGGAGCGGCGTTCCCCGACGCGTCGCGCGCCGCCGCCGTGTCGGCGGATGCCATCCTGCTCGGCGCCATGGGCCTGCCGGACGTACGCTACGAGGACGGCACCGAGATCTCGCCCCAGCTCGACCTGCGCTTCGAGCTCGGCCTCTACGCCGGCCTGCGCCCGGTGAGACTGGTGCCCGGACTGGCATTGCCGCTGGCCGACCCGCGCGCGGCGCACATCGATCTCGTACTGATTCGCGAATCGACGGAAGGGCTGTTCGCCTCGCACGGCAAGGGCGTCATCGAGAACGATCGCGTGGCGCGCGACACGCTCGAGATCACCCGGGCCACTTCCGAGCGGCTGTTCGACGCCGCCTTCAACCTGGCGCGCCGGCGGCGCCAGGCCGGCCGGCCCGGGCGCGTCACCTGCGTCGACAAGGCCAACGTATTCACCTCCTTCGCCTTCTTTCGCCGCATCTTCGAGGAGCGTGCCGCACACCACCCCGACATCACCGCCGACTGCGCCTACGTCGATGCCATGGCGCTGAACCTGGTGCGCCAGCCCTGGCACTACGACGTGCTGGTCACCGAGAACATGTTCGGCGACATCCTGTCGGACCTCGGCGCGGCGCTGATGGGCGGCATGGGCATGGCCCCCTCGGCCGATGTCGGCGACACCCACGCCGTGTTCCAGCCGTGCCATGGCAGCGCGCCGGACATCGTCGGCAGCGGCAAGGCCAATCCCACGGCGACATTCCTCTCCGCCGCGATGATGCTCGACTGGCTGGCAGAAACCCGCGATGCGCCGGCCTGCGCCGAGGCCGCGGACTTGCTGCGCGAAGCCGTCGACGCCGCGTTCGCCGGCGGCGATCTCGTTCCGGCGGAACTGGGCGGCGACGCCGGCACGCAGGCCATCAGCGACGCCGTGACGCGTTCGCTCAACGGTCGACTCGCGTCACGGCACGCGCACCTGGCGCCGTCGGCGTGAGCGCACCGATGCGCGTGGCGGTGGCGGGCGCGGGCTATTTCGCCCGATTTCACCACGAGGCGTGGCGGCGCATGGCCGACGCCGGCGAGGTCGACGTGGTCGGCCTGTGCGACAGGGATCGCGACCGGGCCGAGGCAGGCGCGAAGCGGCTCGGCACGACCGTCGTCGACGATGACTTCGAGACCATGCTCGACGCCGCGCAGCCGGACCTCGTCGACATCGTCACGCCGCCGCCCACCCATGCGGCGTTCGTGCGCGCCGCGGTGCGGCGTGACATCGCGGTCATCTGCCAGAAACCGTTCACGCCCTGCCTCGCGGATGCCGAACGTCTCCTCGCCGACGTCGGGGCGGCCGGCGGCCGCGTGTTCGTCCACGAGAACTTCCGCTTCCAGCCCTGGTACCGGGTGCTGAAAACGCTCGTCGACGACGGCGCCATCGGCGAGCCCTACCAGGTCTGCTTCCGCCTGCGGCCGGGTGACGGCCAGGGGCCGGACGCGTATCTCGAGAGGCAGCCCTACTTCCAGTCGATGCCGCGATTCCTGGTGCACGAGACGGCCATCCACCTGATTGACACGTTCCGCTACCTGTTCGGCGAGATAACCTCGGTGTACGCGCAGCTCGACCGGCTCAACCCGGTCATCGCCGGCGAGGACGCCGGCATCGTCCTGTTCGACTTCGCATGCGGCGCGCGAGGCGTATTCGACGGCAACCGCCTGTCCGATCATGCCGCCGACAATCGTCGCCTGACCCTGGGCGAGATGTGTATCGAGGGTGCCGCCGGCACGCTGACGCTGGATGGATACGGCACTATCCGCCAGCGTCGCTTCGGCTCCAACGACCGCGAGATCGTCGACTATGCGTGGAACGACATCGGCTACGCCGGCGATTGCGTCTACCAGACCAATCGCCACGTCGTCGAGCACCTTGTGTCCGGCGCGCCGGTGTCGAACGAAGCCACGGCATACCTCGTGAACCTGCGCATCGAGGAAGCCGTCTACCGCTCGGCCGAGCGAGGCGCTAAGATCGACGTCGACGAGATTCCGACCGCCACTGGCGGGATCGAATGACGAACCGGGGGCCATGGCAACCACGCAGCAACCGTCGACCGCGCGCAAGAGCACCCGCCCCTCGCTTTCCGAGCGGGCCTACCTCGAACTCAAGGGCCAGATTCTGGACAACGGGCTGTCGTTGGGCCGGCAGTACATGGAGCATGAAATCGCCGAACGGCTGAACATGAGCCGCACGCCGATTCGCGAAGCCCTGATCCGTCTCGCCAACGAGGGCTTCGTCGAGATTCGCCCGCGTCACGGCATGCGCATCAAGCCGATCTCGCGCGAAGACATGCGGGAGATCTACGAGATACTCACTTCGCTCGAGTCGCAGGCCGCCGCGCTGGCGGCACGCCGCCGGCCGACGGACGCCGAACTGCAGGCGCTGCGAAGCGCCGTCCGCGACATGGATGCGGCACTCGACGCCGACGATCTCGACGCCTGGGCCGAGGCCGACGAGCGCTTCCACCGGCAGCTGGTGGGCTGCAGCAACAACCGGCGCCTCATCGCCCTGGTCGGCACGTACATGGACCAGTCGCACCGCGTACGAATGCTCACCCTGCGCATGCGGCCACGGCCGGTCGACTCGAACCAGGATCACCGCGCCGTGGTCGAGGCCATCGCGCGCGGCGATGCCGACGAGGCCCGGCGCGTGCATCGCACCCACCGTGAAAAGAGCGGCCACATGCTCATCGAACTGCTTTCGACACACGGCATGAGCGAGCTGTAGCATACCGCGCCGGGTGGAGCGCGGCGGTGCGACACGGCAACGAGCGCTGTCTCGAATCGTGTTTCGGCAACAGACTCGCAATCTACTTCGGCAAGGCCAACGCCCGTGACAGAAACCGTCAATCCCGATCGAGAGGATCTTCAGCGCCGGGTGGATGCCATCACGTGGTTCCACTCGATCGATCTCGGCAACGGCATCGTCACGCGGGGCACCAAGTCCATCGACGTCCTGGCAAGCGAGGCGGACGCCCTGCTCGGGCCGGTACGCCTCGAGGGCGCCAGCGTCGCGGATATCGGTGCGTGGAACGGCTACTTCTCGCTGGACAGTCGACGGCGCGGCGCGGCGCGCGTTCTCGCGGTGGACGAGTACACCTGGGTACACCCCGAGTTTCGCGGCAGGGAGTCCATCGAACTCGTCAACACCACGCTGCGGGCCGACCTGGAGTTCAAGCAGGTGGCCATCGCCGACACCGGGCCGGATTCGATCGGCCGACACGACGTCGTCCTGTTTCTCGGCGTTTTCTATCACCTGTTCGACGCCCCCGCCGACCTGTTGCGGATCGCCGGATGCGCGAAGGATGTACTGGTCATCGAGAGTTACCACGACGCCCTGGAGTTGACCCGGCCCGCCATGGTCTTTTATCCCGGCGCGACGCTCGCGAACGATGCGACGAACTGGTGGGGACCGAATCCCGCGCTAATACGGGAACTGCTGACCATGGCGGGCTATGAAAGAATATTTTTTCGGCCACACCCTGACCGGGGTATCGTGCGCGGCATCTACCACGCATTCCGGTCGAGCGACGCGCTCACGCGTCGAGCCGTCGACCCGTCGATGCCTCGTTCCATCGACATGTCGACATTGCCGGCGAATCATCGTTTCGTCGATGCCAACCCGGTTCGACGTGTGATTCCGGGCGCCTCGTTTCCGCGCCTGCGCCGCTGGCTCAGACCTTTCCAGCGCAGAAACCCCCGGTAGTCGGCACGCGCTGAACTCGACCGGCCGGATACGGTCGAAGGAGCATCATGAGGACTTTTTCAATGATTAGATTATCCATCGTCACGTCGCTGTTGTGCCTGTGCCTCTTCACCGCCGTCCCGGCGGCTCACGGTGCGAAAGCCGTACTCGCCGGCGGCTGTTTCTGGTGCATGGAGGCGGACTTCGAGAAGCTCGACGGTGTGAGCGACGTGGTCTCGGGCTTCACCGGTGGCAGCCACCCGGACCCGACCTACAACGGCGAGCATACCGGCCACTACGAAGCCGTCGAGATCACCTACGACCCGGCGGTAATCGACTACCAGGCGCTGCTCGATCACTTCTGGGTGAACCACGATCCCTTCGACGACAGTGGCCAGTTCTGTGACAAGGGCCACAGCTACCTCGCCGCCATCTTCGTCGCCGATGAACGCCAGCGGCGGCTTGCGGAGGCATCGCGCCAGGAAGTCATCGCCCGGTTCCCGGACCGCGAGGTGGTGACGCCGATCCTCGAACTCGGCACGTTCTATCCCATCAAGGGTAACGAGTCCTATCACCAGGATTACTACAAGAAGAGCCCGCTGAAGTACAAGTTCTACCGCTTCGGCTGTGGACGCGATGCGCGGCTCGAGGAAATCTGGGGCGAGAGAAAAAGTCCCTGACACCCGTGTGCCGCTCACGGCAGCGGATCGCGAACGGGCACGAATCCACGCACCTCGCCGTGTCCCGGGCCACGGGTTCGCCCTTGACACCCTTACCCTTATACTCAGCCTCCGTCGGCCGAGCCCCGCCATCGCCGCCGCGCGCACTTTTTGAACGGGTCGCACCCCCTTACAATGGCCGCCTGAACCAAACGGCCGGTTGCCGCAATGGCGTGTCGACCGGACCACGAAACACACGAAACAGAACAACCATCCGGCCGCCGCGGCCGGACCGACCGAGGAGGCCAGCGCGTGACCCATCCCGTCAGCGACCTGAAGACGATCATCGACTACCTGGACGAGCGCGGCCGAATCACGAGGGTTCATTCCGAAGTCGACCTCGAACACGACCTCGCCGGCATCGCGGCGAAGTTCGAAGGACAGGGCTCGGCGGTGTTGTTCGAGAAGCCGGGCGGCCACGACATGCCGGTGTTCACGGGGCTGTACTGGTCCCGGGAACTGCTCGCCGACCTGTTGCAACAGCCGGTGCTGTCGCTGCCGCAGTACGTCTCCGGCTGCATCAAGGCGTGGCAGCAGAACCCGGTCGAACCGGTCGTGATCGACCACGGTCCCATTCTCGACGGCGATGGCGACGCAGGCGACGTCGACCTCTACAGGTTACCCATTCCCGTCCACGCGCTCGAGGACGGCGGACCGTACTTCGACGCCGGCGTCGTCATCGCCTCGGACCCCGAGACCGGCGTGCGCAATGCATCCATCCAGCGCTTCCTCGTGGTGAACCGCAACACGCTGCACGTGAACATCGACGCCGGCCGCCACCTGGAGCTCTATCTCAACAAGGCGGCCGAACGCGGGGAGTCGCTGCATTTCACCATCAACTGCGGCGTCGGTCCGGGACTGCACTTCGCCGCCGCTACGCCCTCGGAGGCGGCGCCTCCCGATACCGACGAACTCGGCATCGCCAGCGAATTCCACGGCGCGCCACTCGAACTCGTGCGCGGCACGAAGACGCCCACCGAGATGGTGGCCAACGCCATGGTG
>JAUIDF010000367.1 GCA_030429125.1 Gammaproteobacteria bacterium
CGCTACCCGCTGCCACCACCAGTGCGCGGGCGTCGAGATCGTCCATGTAGAACTCGAACTCCTCGCGACGGTAGGCGGGGTTGAGAGGCGCCGTGGTCGCGCCGCAGGCGATACACAGGAAGCCTGCCGCCATCTGCGCGCCGTTCGGCAGCACGATGGCCACGCGATCGCCACGCCCGATGCCTCGCGCATTGAGCGCGGCGACCGTGTCGCGGGCCAGTTGGTGAAGCCCGGCGAAGTCCAGCGGCGTTCGTTCGGGAGCGAGCAGCGCGGGCGCCGTGCCGTCGGCCCGCGCGAGCATTTCATTGAGTGAAGCAAAGTCTGTCATAGTGGCGCTAGTGTATTCGAGCGCATGACCCGATGCACCGTACCCGGCCGGCAAGCCGTTTCGGAATGCGGTGCCAGTCATGCCGAAGTGCCCGTTGACTTGCGCGGCTTCACGCCGACTGGAATTCACGCCTTCGCCGGGCCGGGGTCCGCGTGACGCCATCTCGCCAAGCCACCGAGAGAGAGGCGAGCGCGTCGCCCGGGTCGTTGCCGCGACCGGCGCCGCGAGAGGGCATCGCGAAACCGGGAAGCACACCGCAACCTTTGCCGTCGAGCCTTCGGCGTTTATGGACGGGTGCGGCGGCGACGACGAACTGGCCGGCTGATCGTCCCCGGAAACCAGGTTGCGCCACCGTTGGCAGCATGCATTGTCAGAAGCGTCGCACGAACCGGCATCGGTGAGCGTGTTGAATATTCGACGACTATGTTGAATAATACTCGCGACTTTCGACGGCGGACGGAATCCACCGTTTCGTCGACCTGCTCACCGATCTATCCGACGCGTCCCGAGTGAATAACGAATCCACCCCGTACTACTGGCAGAAAGTCGACTGGAGGTCGCTGACACGGGACTATCCCCCGCCGCCGGATTTCGAGCGCTCTCGCGGCAGACTATCCGCCGACGAAATGCGCGCCCTGCAGGACGAGCGCTTTCGAGCCCGCGTGGACGAGGCATGGCGGGTGCCGTTCTACCGGGACCGGTGGAGCGAAGCGGGGCTCGAACCGGGAGATATTCGCGGCCTCGACGACATCACCCGCATCCCGACGTTTACCAGCGACGACCTCAAGGACGCGATCGAGGCGAGTCCGCCCTTCGGTACGCATCAGCCGGTAACCCGCACCGATCTCGCCGACCGGGCAATCCGGATTCTGACCAGCGGCGGCACCACGGGACTGCCCCGGGTGACCCTGTTCGACCACGAATCCATGGAGATCCAGGGCATCCAGACGGCCCGCGCACTTCACGCACAGGGACTGAGAGCAGGCGACGTATTCCAGATTACCTATACCAACTCGCTGGCCAATGCCGCCTGGTGCGCCTACAACGGCGCCTATCACTGGATCGGCGCGGTGCCCCTGACCACGGGATCCGGCATTGTCACCCCAAGCGAGCGACAGCTTGAGATCGCCCGCGCCTGGGGCACCACCGCCTGGTGGACACGCGGCGAGTACCTGGCCCGCCTCGCCCAGGTGGCGCAGGAAACCGGCTTCGACCTGCACGCGCTCGGCACGCGAAGCCTGCACACCCACATCGGTCCCGACGTCGACGGCCACTTGAGACGCCGACTGGAGCAGGCATGGAACGCACCGGTCTACGACAACTATGGTTCGCACGAAGTCGGCCCGATTGCCTTCGAATGCCGCGTCCAGGATCGCAAGCACTTGAGCGAGGACACGGTTTTCATCGAGATCTGCGATATCGACAGCGGTGAACCGAGGCCGAACGGAGAGAGAGGCAACGTGGTCGCGACCAGCCTCTATCGTTCCCTGCCGCCGATCATCCGCTACGACATGCGCGACATCATGATCCAGTACGACCGCGAGACCTGCGAGTGCGGACTGTCGACCCACAAACTGTCCACGTTCCTCGGCCGTAGCGACGAGATGGTCAAGCTGCGCGGAACCAATGTCTATCCACTCGCCTACCAGAACGCCGTCAGTCGCGATCCCCGAACGACCGGCGAGTACCTCTGCGTCGTTTCCCACGAAGGCCAAGGGTTGTCGAGACGCGAGAAGTTCGTCGTTCGCATCGAGCGTCAATCGCAAGCCGTCGACGCCGCCGCCCTGCACGCGGACATGGCCGCCAGCTTGCGGCGTGACCTCGGCGTACGCGTGGACGTGGAAATCACCGAGCCCGGTTCGCTCGCCGAGCATACCGGCCTCGGCCTGCAGAACAAGGTGAAGCGACTGCTCGACCTTCGACTTCGGCAGGATTGACCGCATGAACAGACCAACCGACAAGACCATAACGATCGACGACCTGATCGACGACATTGCGCCCGGCACGACCATCGCCTTCGGCGGCGGCGGCCTGCAACGCAAGCCAATGCTTGCCGCCAGCGCGATCGCACGCTCGCGGCTCGAAGATCTTGACGTAATCAGTTTCCTCGGCGGTCCCGAAGTGGACCTGCTGATCGGGCTCGACAAGATTAGCCGCCTGCACTTCGCCTTCGTCGGATTCGACGGCCTCGGGCTCGCGCCGAATTTCCGCGCGGCCCGCGAGCGTGGTGCGCTCGAGGTGGTCGAGTACTCCGAGGGGTTGATGCTGGCGGCACTGGAAGCAGCCGCCAAGCGTCTACCCTTCATTCCGTCCCGATTCGGCCTCGGTACCGACGTGCTGAACACCCGCACCACGCCCTTCGTCGAGTTCGACTGCCCGGTCACGGGCGAACGGCTCGTGGCTGTGCCGGCAC
>JAUIDF010000368.1 GCA_030429125.1 Gammaproteobacteria bacterium
TTCACTGCCTGTGCGCGCTGATCGAGCAGCGCTTTCTCGCAGGCACCGCGGACCAACCCGTCACCGTTTGAAGGAGAAAACGCATGACCGAAAAATTTCGCCCGATCCACGCCGAATGCCTTCGCGCGGTGCTGCTATGCGCACTCGCGGGCCTTTACCTCGCGGCCTGCGCGGCGGCGGCGGTGGGCACCGTCGTGGTCACCTCCGTGGACATCGCCCGCGACCGCCGCACCGTGGGCACCTACGTCGACGACAATGCGGTGGAATGGAAGATCCGCCGCGCGCTGCAAAACGATACCCAGATCGGCGGCGGAACCGATATCAGCGTCACCTCCTGGAACGGCGTCGTGTTGCTCACTGGCGAGGTGGCGGCCAACGAACAGGGCCGGCGCGCGGTTGGCATTGCACGCGGTTACACCGAGGCCAGGCAAGTCATCAACCAACTCGTCGTCGCGCCGACGTCGCGCTTCACCGAACGCAGCCACGACGCCTGGTTGACGACCAAGGCGAAATCGGCGCTGCTTGCCGCGCGCGACGTCAGCGCCGGGCGCATCAAGGTGGTCACCGACCGGGCGACCATATACCTGATGGGCATGGTGACGCGCGCCGAGGCCGACGCGGCGGTGGCGGCGACGCGACAGCTGCGCGGCGTGCAGCGTATCGTCAAGGTGTTCGAGTACATCCAGTGATCCGCCTTTCCGACACCTCGGTTTCGCGCGCATGCTGAGATACGAATCCAAGATCCACGAGTCACTCGATGCGCTGGCGCCGAGAATCGATTCGCTGCCGAGGCCGCTGGTGTTCACCAACGGCTGCTTCGACCTCTTGCACCCGGGGCACGTCGACTACCTCGAACAGGCGGCGACATTCGGCGAAACGCTGGTGATAGGCGTCAACAGCGACCGTTCGATACGCAATCTCGGCAAGGGCGACGACCGTCCCTACAACAACCAGCTCGACCGCATGCTGGTCGTGGCCGGCCTGGCTGCCGTCGACATCGTGGTCGGCTTCGACGACGAGACGCCCATCGAGCTGATCCGTGCCATCCGACCCGACTTCCTCGTCAAGGGCGGCGACTGGCCCGAGGCACAGATCGTCGGCGCCGACTGGGTGCGCGAACACGGCGGCTCGGTGAAGTCGGTCCCCATTCGCTACCAGCGATCGACGACCGCGCTGGCCAACCGGATCAAGGCCTTTCACAACCTGTTCGACGTACCATGACCCGCCGCGCGATACAGGGCATGGCATGGCTGCTGGCGGCCGCGTTCCTGGCGGCAACACAAGGCCCGGCGGCGGCACAGGACGGGAGCGACGGGGAACGAGAGGGAAACGAACCGACGAAACCGGCCGAACGCATTTTTCGTTATCTCGACGACGCGGTCTTCCTCGTGCCGGGCCGGGGACTCGGCCGGGTGACCCTGGGTATCCCGCTGGCCAGCGTGGTCCAGGCGCTGGGCGCGCCGAGCCGCAGCGACCGCAGCGGCTTTTTCAACCCGACGACGACGCTGCTCTACGAGGCCGGCATCGACGCGTGGCTGCTGATAAGCGGCGACGAAACGGTGGAGCGGATCGGACTCGAGGGCCGCAGCGGCATCGCCACCGCGGAAGGCGTGCGCTACGGCATGCCGGGACACCAGGTGAGTATGATCTACGGCGAGCCGGTCATCACCGAGGAGGGCGAACTACGCTACCCCGAACGCGGGGTCGCCTTCACGCTGCGTTCGGGGACGGTGTTCCAGATCGAGGTGTTCACGCCCGAAGCGCGAGCCGAGTAGCATGCCCCGAACCCGGTGGTTCGTTACACCACCCGCGTTTCGCGCATCAGCATGTAGTCCGGCGACAACTCCGCCACCAGCGGTTCGAGTTCCGCCAGCGCACGTTGGTAAACGTGGCGCTTGAACTCGACGATGCGGTCCACCGGGTCCCAGTAATCGACCCATCGCCAGCGATCGAACTCGGGTCTGGATACCGCGTCGAGGCGCACGTCGGAATCGGCGCCGGTGAGCTGGAACAAGAACCACAATTGCTTTTGGCCGCGAAAGTGGCCGCGACGCGCAGACAGGTGAAATCGCGGCACGTCGTACTTGAGCCATGACTGGGTTCGACCCACGAGGCGAACGTGCTCGCGCCTCAGGCCGACCTCCTCGTAGAGCTCGCGAAAGGCGGCGTCCTCGGCGGTTTCGTCCTTTTCCACCCCGCCTTGGGGGAATTGCCAACCGTCGCGACTCGAGCGGCGCGCCCAGAGCACCTTGCCCTTGATGTTGCAGACGACGATGGCAACGTTGGGACGATAACCTTCCGAATCTAGCTTGCCGGAAACGGAGGAACCATGCATGACGTTGAAATAAAAGTGTAAAGATCCTCTCGTATTTTTCCACGATCCCGCCGCTTTGGCAAACACCGGCCGGGCTCGAGCGCGAAGACGCACGGGGGCCGTCGACCCGTCAGTCCTTCCCACCACCCTCGTCGACGCGGGTGTCGCGCCATTGCCGGTAGTGGCGCGAAAACAGTGCCTCGAGCTCGTCAATGACCTCCCGCGCGGTGCGCCCGCCGAGGACGTGCTGGGACATCAGGTCGGAGGCCCGGTGCAGCAACTCGTCGGCGTCGAGCATCGGGTATGTGCGCGACAGGCGCCGCATGGCCTCGATCACGGACTCCGATTCCGGTCGCGGGATCGACGCGGGCTCGGCGGTCGATGACGCATTGGACGCGGGGTGACGCCGCACGAGGAAAGCGGC
>JAUIDF010000068.1 GCA_030429125.1 Gammaproteobacteria bacterium
GGCATGATCCCGGGAGGCGAACTTGTCACTGACCCACATCCGTTCCGGCGCCGCCGACGAGTCGGACCACCTCGACGAGCGTGTCGACCTGGCCTGCGCCTTGCGCTGGACGGCCAGGCTCGGCATGCACGAAGCCGTTGCCAACCATTTCTCGCTGGCCGTCGACGACACCGGCACAAGATTCCTCATCAATCCCAACCAGCGCCACTTCGCCCGGGTGCGCGCCAGCGAGCTGTTGCTGGTCGATGCCGACGATCCGGAGACGATGAATCGACCGGACGCGCCGGATCCGACGGCATGGGGCCTGCATGGCGCCGTGCACCGCCGATGCCGGCGGGCGCGCTGCATCATGCACGTGCACTCCATCCACGCCACGGTGCTCGCCTGTCTCGCCGACAGCACGTTGCCGCCCATCGACCAGAATACGGCGTCGTTTTTTCGCCGCGTCGTGATCGACGAGTCCTTCGGCGGCCTCGCCTTCGAGTCCGAGGGCGAGCGCTGCGCCGACCTGTTGTCCGACCCGGCCGTGAACGTGATGATCATGGGCAACCATGGCGTCATGGTCATCGGGCGTACGGTGGCGGACACGTTCGATCGGCTGTACTACTTCGAGCGCGCCGCGGAAACGTACGTCAAGGCGCTGTGGACGGGACAGCCGCTGCGGGTGATGGATGACGCCCTGGCCGAGCGCGTGGCCCGCGAACTGGAACACTACCCGGACTCGGCCGAGCGACACTTCGCCGACCTCAAGGCCCTGCTGGACCGCGACGAACCGGACTTTCGGGATTGAGGTGTCGGTGCGGCTGTCGCCGCTCTGCCGTCGGCGCCGCTCGCAACGTGCGGTCTCAGTGGGCCAGGGCCCGGGCCAGCATCGTCTCGGCGCCACGTCGCGTGCGGTCCACCGACAGCGTCTCGCAGCCGTTGAACGCGGCAAGCTCGCGCAATGCCGGGGCGAGGTCGTCGGCAAAGGCGTCGAGGGCGCGCAGCCCCGGTTCGGTGAAGACGCGGTGGATGCGAAAGACGCCCGCTGCCCGTTCTGCCTTCGCGTCCACGCGTGCCGCCAGCCGTCCGCGCCACAGCACCGGCAGGCAGAAGTAGCCGAAGCGGCGCTTTTTCTCCGGTACGTAGCATTCGATCTGGTAGTCGAAGCCGAACAGCCGGGCGATGCGATCGCGCTGGATGACGAGGTTGTCGAAGGGCGAGAGCAGTCGCGCCCGTCGCGACACGCGCCGTGACAGCCGTCGCTCGTAGTCCGCGGTGATCACGAACGGGTCGTCGACGCCGCGCACGGCTGCCTCGAACAGCGTGCCCGACTCGATCCGGGCCGCCAGCGCGCGCCGGATCGGCTCACGCATGTTGCGACGCAGGTAGCCGATCTCCACCGGCCGGGCGATACCGTGGGCGTGCAGGTAACAGTCCACGAGATGTCCCGCGTATTCGTCGTCGTTGGGCATGCGCCGATCGGTTTCCGCCGGCAGCACCCGCTCGGCGAGATCGTAGACCTTCTGGAAACTCTCGCGACGGGTCACCATCAGCGTGCCGTCCATGAACAGGTATTCGAGGGCGCGCTTCACCGGGCCCCACTGCCACATGCCGCGGGTGCCGGTATGCGCTTCGAAGTCGCCTGCGCGCATCGCGCCCTCGGCGCGAATCCGTGCGATGACCTCGCGCACCACGGCATCGTCGTGGCTGAACCAGTGCTGTTTTCTCGACGCCACCTCGTGCATGCGCGGCAGGCAGAAGCGATAGTGCTCCAGCGGCAGGACGGCCGCCGCGTGGGCCCAGTACTCGAGCACCTCGCGGCGCGCCAGCAGGCGGTCCAGGTGCTCGCGGCGATAGCCCGGTACACGGTTGAACAGGGTGTGATGGTGGGCTCGCTCGACCACCGAGATGGTGTCGATCTGCACGTAGGAGAGATGGCGAATGGCGGCCCGCGTCCCGGCCAGCGAGCGTCCGAAGGCGCGATCGCCGAGACCCTGGCTGGACAGGGCGAGTCGCCGCGCCGCGTCGCGCGATAATTCGATCCGGTGGGTCACGCCGTTAGCGCCTGTCCAGGTACTGTCGCGCGAGATCGGGAAAATCGGTAAACGCGCCGTCCACGCCGAGGCGGCCGTAGACGAGCTCGAGCAGCGCCTCGAAGCTGTCGATCCCCGCCGGCAGGGCGTCGCGACGCAGGGTGTACACGTGCACCGCGAGACCGGCCGCGCGGGCGTCGTCCACCAGCGTGGTCACGCCGGTCTTGCCGTCGTCGCCGGGTGTCGCCAGGGCGTGACCGAGCCACACGCCCACACCGTCCGCGTAGTTTGCGATCTCGGCAAGCCCGGCGGGCGTGCGCATGCGCGCATAGTCCACCGCCGTGCCCGGCCACCAGCGTTCGTCGGCGATGAGCTGCACCAGCGGCAGACCGGCGCCTGCGCCCGAGCCGAGCTGTTCGAGCACGAGGTCGTCGAAGCTCTGGATGAACACGCGCGCGCCGGGACGACGGTAGCCGTGACTGTCGAGCACGTCGAGGACGACATCGGCGATATCCATGCCCGCCTGGCGGTGCCACGCCGGGTCCTTGAGTTCGACGTGAATGCCCGTATCGCGATCGAACCCGGTGTCCAGGGCGCGAATCAGGGCCAGTTCCTGGTCCAGCGTATGAATCCGGAACAGGGCGCGCTCGGCGGGAAAGCGGTTCGGGTAGCGCGCCTGGCCGGTCTGCGGGCGGACACGCTCGTGGGCCGACAGCGTGCGCAGCTCGTCGAGATCGAAGTCGATCACGTAGTACCGCCCATCTTCCCGGGCACGGCCGGGAAAGCGCCGTGCGACGTCGGTGACCGCATCGAGGTAGATGTCGTGCAGGACCACCGCGTGTCCGTCGCGGCTGAGCACGACGTCCTGCTCGATATAGTCGGCACCCATCATGTAGGCCATCACCTTCGATTCCATGGTGTGTTCGGGCAGGTAGCCCGACGCACCGCGATGGGCGATGACCAGCGGGCCGTCGTCGCTTGCAGGCGTCGCCGGTACGGCGGCCAGCAGGGCGGCGGCGAGGAACAGCGTGCGTGGGATCAAGGTTCGGCTCCGGGGCGGTTCGTCAGGGGCTACCATACCCGATCGTGAACGATTCAGGCATTCGTGCGAACCCACGATTCGCACACCGCCATCGACCCGGATCCCAATGACTGACCGTCCCCACCACCGGCGCCATACCGGAACGCATGACTTTCGCATCGGCCGCACGGCCTACGGCTGGCGCGCGGTGTGGCTGTCGATCCCGTTTCTGCTGGCCGGCGGCGCGCTCGCGTCGGTCGGCGCCGGATGGCTCGATCCGGGGGAGACGGCGGGTGCGCCTGCCTGGGTCATTGCCGTCGTCGGCCTGGCGTTCTTCGTCGCCGGCGCGCTCTTTGCCGGCCTTGGCTTGCGCGGCACGCTTGAACGCCGACGGGCGCAGCGGGCGCTGCGCCGGGACTCGGCGGCTCCGTGGTTCGCCGACTATCCGTGGAACGAGCGCGGCGTCGACGACGACCCGCATCGGCGCTGGACCCGCGCCCTCGCGCTATGGTGCCTGGCGGCGGCGATCATGACGCCCGCACACTGGGTCGTCCTGTCCGATCCGAACCTGCCGCGCCTTGTCGCCGCGATCCTGCTGCTGTTCGACGCGGCCATGGCGGCTGCACTCGCGGCCGTCGTCCTGCGACTGTTGCGGGCGGCCAAGTACGGGCGCGCCCGCCTCGGGTTTCGACGGTTCCCGTTCGCGCCCGGGGGAACCGTCGATGTCGCCTTTTCACCCAATCGCTTCGACGCGCTGTCGGTCACCCTGCGATACGTGGAGGAGCGATTCGAATCGGTCGGTCGCGGTCCACGGCGCCGCAGCGTGCACCGGGCGCGAGTGCTCTTCTCGCGCACGACGTCGGTGTCCCCCGACCCGGACCGTGACGATGTGCCGCTGTCGATCGAATTGCCGGCGCAGCTGGCCCGCGCCACGCGGCTGCGTGCCGATCCCGATGTCGGCTACTGGGAACTGCTCGTCGGGAGTCGTTCGCCGGGTATCGATTTTGGCGCCGCCTTCCCGCTGCCGGTCTACGACGATGCGCCGGCATCGCCGGTCGAGCCGCTGGCGCCCCTGCGCCGCCGGCGCGGTGCGTTGCCCTTCGAGGTGGCGCTGCCGCTGGCGGTCGTCGTCTTCGTCGCGGCACTCGCCTGGATCGCGCCGACCTCCTACCGCCTCCTCGCCGGCACCCTGGACGGGCTGCGCGCCGGCGCCATCGGCTACGTGGAACTGCGACCGGTGCGCGGCACCGGGGCCGATGCCATGGATGTCGCGGTGGACGCCGACGGTACGGTGTGGACGCTCGACAAGTACACGGTGACGCGTCGCGCGCGCGGTACGGACGAGGCCCTCCTGAACGGCCGTCTTCACCGCTCGCTGTTCGGCGCACCGATGCAATCGCTTTCGGCCATCGCCGTTGGCGACGACGGCGTCGCCTGGCTCGGTGGCTGGAGGGGGTCGCTCTATCGCGGCGACGGGCGAGGCGGCTGGCGGCGCGTCGACGAGGCGGGCGCCGATGCCCGCGGGCGAGTGCATGCGCTGCTCGTCGACGACGAGGCGTTGTTGGTGGCGGCGCACGGCGGCTTGTGGCGCGTGCCGCGTACGGGCCTGATGCCGGGGCGTATCGATGCCGTGCCGCACGGTAGCGCGAGGGCGTTGGCACGATCCTCTCGCGGCGCGGTGGCCGCGGCCATCGGCGGCGAGGTGTGGATGGGTGAACGCGGGCGCTGGCGCCGGGTCTGGCGCGGCGGCGAGGTGCAATCACTGGCGCCGCGGGGCGCCGGCGGATGGTGGATCGGTACCGGGGACGGCTTGATCGAGGTGGACGGGACGAACGTGGAACGGGTCCGACACCTCGCTGGCCGACGCGTCACGGCACTGGCCGAGTCGGGCAGCGGCGATGAGTTCGGTCTCTGGGTCGCCACCTGGGGTGCCGGGCTGTGGCACTTCGACGGCGTCGCCTGGCGCGTCGTCGATAGCGCGCGCGGACTGCCCGACGACAGCGTGTCCGGTGTCACCGCGTCCGCCGACGGCGTGTGGCTCGCGATCTACGGCGAGGGCTTCAGTCGACTGGACCGGACAACGTTCGAGCGTATTGCGCGCGACGATCCCGGATAGGATGAGGGTCAGCCGGGCAATGCAGCCATGCCCTCGGCGATGCGCAGGGCCATTGCCTGGATCGTGAGCGTCGGGTTGGACGGCGTCGATGTCGGAAACAGGGAACCATCGGCGATGTACAGGTTGTCGAGTTCGTGCACGCGGCCGGCGACGTCGACCACGGATCGCGATGGATCGTCACCCATGCGGCAGGTGCCCATGAGGTGAGTGCCGAGGGCTCGCGAAGACGTCGCCTGGCTCGAATCGCGACCGCCCGCGGCATCGATGATGTTCCGTAGCTGCTCGCTCATGTGCGCGTGCATGGCGTGCTCGTTGTCGCGGTGGCGGATGCGCACGCGGGGCACCGGCAGGCCGAGGGTGTCCTTCATGTCGGGGTGCAGGTCGACGCGGTCGTCGGCCGACGCGAAGTGCTCGCCGTAGGCCGAGAGAGTCGCGGTGTGACCGAAAGTGTCCGAGAGCGCATCGAGCAGCGCGGCGCCGAACAACGGCTGGCCGAGGAAGCGGCGACGATACAGGTAGTGGGGGCCGAGCTCGGCATTGCGCAGGGCGATGACATAGCCGCCGGCGAAGCCGCGCGCGTCGTCGTGATCCCAGAAGTCCTGGACCATGCCGTTGATGTTGGGACCCTTGTGGGCGTCCACGCGCTCGTCGAACACGGTGGTGACGCTCGCGGTGACGTGCGCCGAGAAGTAGCGGCCGACCAATCCGTTGTCGTTGGCGAGGCCCTCGGGATGGTCGTGCCGCGAGGACATCAGCAGGAGCCGCGGTGTCTCGATGGCGTTGCCGCACAATACCACCTGGCGGGCCGACTGAAGTTGCAGTTCGCGATTCTCGTCGAGGTACTCCACGCCCGTCACGCGGCGGCCGCCGCGGTCGAGAACGAGGCGCGTGGCGCTCGCCCGGGTCCGCAGCGTCGCGCCGCGACCGAGGGCGTCGGCGAGGTAGGTCTGCGCCGCATTGCTGATGGCGCCGCGCAGGCAGCCCGACCAGCAGCCGCCGCAGAAGTTGCAGGCGCCGCGATCGCCGTCGGGCCGCGAGATGATGGCGACGGGTGCGTGCGCGGCATGCAGCCCGAGCGCGTCGCAGCCGGTCTTCATGCGCTGAACCGCGCAGCTCATGGCGATGGCGGGGTTCGGATAGGGGCCGCGCGGCGGATCGAACGGATTGTCCAGGGTGCCCGACACGCCCAGTCGCGCCTCGACGCGATCGTAGTAGGGCGCCAGCGCCTCGTAGGTGACCGGCCAGTCGGCGCCGATGCCGAGTTCGGTGCGCCGCCGGAGGTCGCCGGGATGCATGCGGATATAGAACCCTTCGAAGTGCATGGTGGATCCACCGACGCCCTTGAACCGGCTGACATGGAACCCGGGCTCGTTGTCCCCGGCGTAGGCGATACGCCCGGAACCGTCGTCGCGCGGAAAGAAATCGAACAGGTGGCGTTCCCAGTCGTCGCGGGCCGTGGGGATGCGATCGGGCTGCGTGGGTCTTCCCGATTCGAGCACTGCCACCGAACGTCCCGCGGCCGCGAGCGTGGCGGCGACGACCGAGCCGCTCGCACCCGAGCCGATCACGCACACGTCGACGGGTTCGTTTCGACTCATGCGCTTCGCTCCGGCGGACAGCTCGCGTAGTCGGGGTAGCCGAGCGGCTGCGGCTTGGCATAGCCGAGCGCCGGCCAGGCGCCGGGATGAGTGAGATACTGGTTCACGCTGCGCCGCAGTATGTTGCCGATCATGGCGGCGTCGGCGCGATCCCGATCGCGGTCGAGAAGGCGGGCGATGACCTCGTCGCGCGCTGCCGGCGCGAGGTCGAGAAAGTCGTGAGCGTGCATCAGTGACACCAGCGCGTCGAGATGGTCGTCCCCTCGCGTGTCGCGCAATTCATCGAGAACGGTGCGGTGAATGTCGAGGGCGACCGCGCCCGGGTGTTCTCCGTGCGGGGGCAGAATCCGGTCGCAGATCGCCGTGACGACCGTCTCGAGATCGTATACGGTGCGGCGTCGCCAACCCAGCCACCCGAGGCCCGCACCGGCCACCGCCGCGCCCGCCAGCAGCAGGCGTCGGCCGGGCGAAAAGCGCCCATCACGGCGGACGGTGTCGATCAGCCGGGTGACGCCAACCCATCGGTCGCCGATTCGTCGAGTCATCACGCGCCCGTCATTCGCGCCGGCCCAACGGGTAGAACCGGTGCGACAGGTAGAAGGCGAGCGAGAGCGCGGCGCTCGCGGTCATGAAGCCGAGCATGGGATACGGCGTACCGTCCTGCAGTTCGCCGACGAGCTGGCTGACGATGGCGGCGAACAGCATCTGGGTAAAGCCGATCACGCCGGAGGCGGTGCCCGCCAGGGACCGGTTCACGCTCATCGCGCCGGCCATCGAGTTGGGGATGCTGAGCCCGTTACCGATGGCGACGGCGGCCATCGGTCCGAACAGGGTGACCGGCGTCCAGATGCCGGCCAGCATCAGGGCGAGGCAGACAAGGATGCTCGCCAGCGAGATCGTCGAGCCGATCGTGATCAGCCAGTGGATGCCGAGCCGCCGCACCAGTCGCGCGGAGACAAAGTTCCCGAGCATGTACGACCCGGACACCAGGATGAAGTACAGCCCGTACTCGGTCGCCGTGCGCCCGAGGATGTTCACCATGTAGTAGGTGGCGCCGGCAAGGAAGGCGAAGAACGTGCAGATGGCGAACGTGCTCTGCAGGTTGTAGGACACGAACAGCGGCTGGCGGACGAGCAGCATCGCGCCCTGCACGAGCCCGACGCCGGCCTGGTCGCCGCCATCCCGGGGTCGCGTTTCCTGCAGGCGTCGCAGCGTCCAGGTGAACACCGCCAGCGCGAACAGTGCCAGCGCCGCGAACACCGAGCGCCAGCCGGCGACGTCGACCAGCACGGCGCCGATGGTGGGTGCGATCATCGGTGCCACCACCATGGCCATGGTCAGGTAGGCGATGGCCCTTGCCGCCTGCTCGGTGTCGTAGAGGTCGCGCAGGATGGCGCGGCCGAGCACCATGCCCGAGGCCGCGCCGGCTGCCTGCAGGATGCGCGCGATGACCATGGACACGATGTCCGGCGCGACGATGGCGTAGGCGCTGCCGGCCACGAACACGCCGAGGCCGCCGATCAGGACCGGGCGGCGGCCAAGGCGATCCGACAGCGGGCCGTAGGCCAGCGTGGCAAAGGCGTTGGCGAGGATGGAGAAGGTCAGCGTGTACTGCACCACGCCGGTGGTCACGCCGAAATGCTGCTGCATCGCCGGCAGCGTCGGCAGGAAGATCTGCAGCGACACCGGCGCCGCGGCGGTCAGGGCCACGAGCAGGAGCAGCAATGACTTCGACGGCGACCGTTCCTGGCCGGATGCTGGTTGATTCACCGTGGGTGCGCGGAATGACTGGATGGAGGGAATGTCGTCGATGGTAACGGATCGACCGATGGGCACAAGCCTCGAACGGCCGGCCGTCGGTGGAATTCACTGTTGCACCGGGCAGCGCAGGCGAACTACGAGTTCGGCTCGCGGCGCGCCCGCCTGGCGCCCTGGACGCGCCGGTAGAGCTTGCCGGTCTCCCGCTCGCCGGCATGCCGTTCGGCGAGCGTCCGTGACAGGCGGTGTTTTTCCTTCTCGAGCTTGCGGTAGCTGTCGAGCAGGCGTTGCGAAAAACGGCCGGCCGCGATGGCCGCTTGCACGGCGCATCCCGGCTCCCGGCCGTGGCTGCAATCGCCAAACCGGCAGTGGTTTCCCCGCAGCAACTCGTCGAAGACTTCGTCCGTTTCATCCTCGCCGGGCACCAGTGCGAGTTCGCGAATGCCGGGGTTGTCGATCAGCAGGGCGCCCGACGGCAGCCGATGCAACTGCCGGGCGGTGGTGGTGTGCCGGCCGCGCGCGTCGTTTTCGCGAACCGCCGCGGTGCGATTCACGGCGGCGCCCAGGCTGTTGGCGAGGGTGGTCTTGCCCACGCCCGACGAGCCCATCATGGCCAGCGTGTCGCCCGGCACGAACCATGCCGCCAACGACGACAGGGTCGTCGGGTCGAGGGCGTTGACCGCTTCCACCGGCAGACCCGGCTGCAGCGCGCGGGCCTTCTCGCAGTACGCCAGGGCGTCGTCCGTCGTATCGCTGCGGGTGATCACGACCACCGGCGTCACGCCGGCCTGTCGCGCCAGTGCCAGGTAGCGTTGCAGGCGCGACGGGTTGAAGTCGCGGTTGCAGCTGGTGACGATGAGCAGTGTGTCGACGTTCGCGGCAATGGGCTGTATGTCGCCGCGATCGCCGGGCGCCATGCGCGAGAGCAGGCTGGCGCGTTCGAGTCTCGCCAGCGGGCGCCCGCCGCCGGCATCCATCGCCAGCCAGTCTCCGACGGCAATCTCGCCGATCCGGGAGAGCAACCCGGCGGCTACGTGCCGCTCGCCGCGCTCGCACACCGTCACGATGCCGCTGCGTTGACGTGCCACGACGCGGGCCGGGTACAGATCGCCCTGGAACGAGGCGAACTGGTTGGCGAAGAACGGCTTGTAGCCGAGTCTGTCGAGGGAGGGGGAATTCACGCGAGTGAACCGGTTCGTAACGGGGCGTCGATGATACGCCCGCCGCGCGGCAGGGGGTACTGCGACCTACGCCACGCCACTCTGCCTGAGGATGCCCCGATAAATCTCGCGTTCGCCGATGACGCCGGCCAGCCGGCCATGCTCGGCCAGCAGCACCAGGTGCCCGCAGGCCTCGCAGTACTCGATCGCCGTCTTCATCAGCACGTCGGGCGAGAGCACGGGGATGGCCTCGAGCGGCTTGGGCACGTCGCCGCCCTCGTCCTTGAACGTCTTGAATGCCAGCGGCCGCCCGTCGAAGCTGACCTGCTCGACCCCGCCGGCGAGATCGAGCCGCGCGCGGTAGTGGCCCTTGTCGTCGAGCACCAGCGAATCGCCATCGCGCGCGAGATCGTCCACCGGCGTCATCAGCGAGCCGCCGCGCAGGACGTTGAGGGGATTCATGTGAGCGACGAACTCGGCGACGTATCGGTTGGCCGGCGACAGGACGATGTCCTCGGGCGTGCCGAACTGCACGATGCGTCCACCCTCCATGATGGCGATGTGGGTGCCGATCTTCAGCGCCTCGTCGAGATCGTGGCTGACGAACAGGATGGTCTTGTGCAGGCGCGTTTGCAGCGACAAGAGCTCGTCCTGCAGGTGGGTGCGGATCAGCGGATCGAGGGCCGAGAACGGCTCGTCCATCAGCAGGATGTCGGCGTCGGTGGCGAAGGCACGCGCCAGGCCGACGCGCTGCTGCATGCCGCCCGAGAGCTCGTGGGCATACTTGCCGCTCCACTGGTCGAGGCTCACCAGCTTGAGCTTCTCGGCGACCACCCGCTCGCGTTCGCGGCGACTCATGCCGCGCAGCTCCAGGCCGAATCCCACGTTCTCTGACACCGTGCGCCAGGGCAGCAGGCCGAACTGCTGGAAGACCATGGCCACGCGGTTCATGCGCAGGCGCCTCAAGGTGGCCGGCTCGCAGGAGGCGACGTCCACGAGGTCGTCGCCATCGGCCACCATGACCTGCCCGCGGGTGACCTTGTTGAGACCGTTCACCGCGCGAAGCAGGGTGGACTTGCCCGAGCCGGACAGTCCCATGAGCACGCAGACTTCGCCCGGCTCCACCTTGAGATTGGCGCCGGCCACGCCCAGCACCACGCCGGTGGCATCGAGGATGGCCTGGCGGTCGGCGCCGTCGTCGAGCATGCGGATGGCCTTCGACGGGCTCTCGCCGAACAGGATGTCGACGTCTCGGAACTCGACCGCCGGGTTCATTTGCGATCCTTGTTGCGCCCGCCCTCGGGCTGCTTGCAGACGCGGTCCAGCAGGATGGCGACGATGACGATGGCGAGTCCCGCTTCGAAGCCCTGGGCGATGTTCACCGTGTTGAGCGCCCGCAGCACCGGGATGCCGAGGCCCGGCGCGCCGACCATGGCGGCGATCACCACCATGGAGAGCGACAGCATGATGCACTGGGTAACGCCCGCCATGATGGTGGGCATGGCATGCGGCAGCTCAACCTTCCACAGGAGCTGCCGGTGGGTCGCGCCGAAGGCCTCGCCGGCTTCGCGCAGTGCCGTGGGCACGCCCGAGACGCCGAGGTAGGTCAGGCGGATGGGCGCGGGGATGGAGAAGATCACCGTCGAGATCAGTCCCGGCACCAGGCCGAGGCCGAACATGATCATGGTCGGGATGAGGTAGACGAATGTCGGGATCGTCTGCATCAGGTCGAGCACCGGCCGCAGGGCCGAATAGAGCCAGGGGCGATGCGCCGCGGCGATGCCGGTGGGCACGCCGATGACGATGCAGAACACGGTGGCGAAGACGACCAGCCCGAGGGTGTAGACCGTTTCTTCCCAGTAGCCGAGGTTGATGACCAGCAAGAGCGCCAGCACGATCAGCGCGACCAGCTTGAACGAACGATGCAGGTACCAGCCGATGCCGGCGAACACCGCCACCAGCACCAGCGGCGGCACCCACAGCATGGCGTCGATGAAGCCCTCGATGGCGGCGCCGAGTCCCTCGGAGAAGGCATCGAACAGCCACGCCATGTGCGTGAGCATCCAGTCGACGCCGTCGGCGATCCAGCGGCCGAGCGGAATCTTGTTATCGGTGAGCCAGTCGAGCATGGCGGGCTGCCGGCCTCGGCGGAGTCAGTTCGCCGCGGCCGGCGTGGCGGTCAAAGACCCAGGTGCGACTTCACCGCGGCAAGACCTTCCTCGCCACCCAAGGTGGTCACGCCGGCCAGCCAGCCGTCGAGGATGGACGGGTTGTTTCTGAGCCACTCGGCGGCGGCCTCGTTGGGATCGGCGCCCTGATCGAGAATGGCACCCATGATCTCGTTCTCCATCGCCAGCGTGAACTCGAGGTTCTCGAGCAGCTTGCCGACGTTCGGGCACTCCCCGGTGTAGCCGGCCCGCGTGTTGGTGAACACCTCGGCGCCGCCGAAGTCGGGGCCGAACCAGTCGTCGCCGCCGGCGAGGTAGGTGAGCTCGAAGTTGGCGTTCATCGGGTGCGGCTCCCAGCCGAGGAACACGACCGGTTCGCCGCGGCGGTCGGCGCGCTGCACCTGGGCCAGCATGCCCTGCTCGCTGGACTCGACCACCTCGAAGCCCTCGAGGTCGAAGGCGTTGTCGGCGATCATGTCCTGGATCAGGCGATTGCCGTCGTTGCCGGGCTCGATGCCGTAGATTTTTCCGTCGAGCGCGTCGCGAATGCTGTTGATGTCGCCGAAATCCTTCACCCCCATGTCGGCCGCGGTCTTGTTCGCGGCCAGCGTGTACTTGGCGCCGGTGAGGTTGCGCGAGACGGTGTCGACGGTGCCCTTCTCGCGGTAGGGCGCGATGTCCGCCTCCATGGTGGGCATCCAGTTGCCGAGGAAGACGTCGATATCGTTGTTCTCGAGACTCGCATAAGTGACCGGCACGGACAGCACGGTGGCGGACGGTTCGTAGCCGAGGCCCTCGAGCACCACCGACGTGGCGGCGGTGGTGGCAGTGATGTCCGTCCAGCCGACGTCAGAGAAGCGCACTTCCTTGCAGCTTTCGGGATCGGCGGCGATGGTTGCGCCCGCGGACAGGACGAGCCCTGCGCCCACCAGGGCGCTCAGAAGTTGGCGTTTCATGGGATTCCTCCACGGATTATTTATCGAATAGTCGCGAGACTTTATCCCCGGTACGGGTTTTATGGCAAGCCGGCGCCCGCCGGCGGCGGCACTAGCCGAGGCAGGCCGTGAAGATGACCGACGCCGGCCGGCCGGTGGCCGGGTTCGGCGGCTCGCGCACCGAGAGACCGGTCAGGCCATGCTCGGCGAACAGGCGCCGCCAGGAATCCAGGGTGCGGAAATACCACGGCGCGGGGCGGGTGAACTCGCTCGAAAACCCGCGCCACGATCCCTCGAGCCAGCCGTCCTCGACGGCGGCGCCCTCGGGCGACTCGCCCGGGTGGAGTGTCTGCACGACGAATCGGCCGCCGCGCTCGAGAAGGCGAGGCAGGGCGCGAAACACGTCGCGGGTCGATGTCTCGCCGATCAGGGAGAAATTGCACACCGCCACCTGCGCGCGAGGCAGGCGATCGAGACGCCGGGTTGCGAGGTCGGCGTAGCTCATCAGCGCGAAGCGGCCGCCGCCTGCCCGGGCGCGTTCGACCAGCTCGGCCGTGCCGTCGACACCGAAGGCGTTCAGTCCGCGCGCGGCGAGGGCGCGAACCAGCCAGCCTTCGCCGCAGCCGATGTCGATCACCGTGGCGGCGTCGCCGGCGGCATCGAGCACGGCGCCGATGATGGCGTCATCGGTGGCCTCGACCCGCGACTCGATGGCGCCACCGCGCACCGCGTTGGTCCAGGCGCGCGCATTGTCGCGCCAGCTGGCGCGGATGCGTTCCTCGTTCCCGGCATCGGCGTCATCCGGCATGCGCGTCACGCCGCGGTCGACTGCGGGACCCTAGTCCAGCCTGGCGCGGGCGAGGAAGTTGGTGTCCTCGCCGAACCACACCTGTCTGCGGTCCGGATCGAAGTACATGTGTCGCACCGAACCGCGCGCCTCGGGGATGTCGGTCACGCTCAGCACCGCCTTGCCGCGGGTGTCGAAGGCGACCAGACGGTTGGGTACGCCGCCCTCGGCAATCCACAGGACGCCGGTATCGTCGAGCGCCATGCCGTAGGGCCTGGCGTCGCTGCCGCCCGGCAGGTCCCACTCCTCGAACTTTCGCGACGACGGCTCGTAGCGGCCGAGAAGGCCGCCGGCGTAGTCGCCGTACCAGACGGCGCCGTCGCCGGTCACCTCGAGGCGACGCGGTCGCGCCTCGTCGCGCGGCAGTGCGACGGTTTCGAGCGTCATGTCAGACGGATTCACCGTGGCCAGGTGGTGGGTGCCGAGCAGGGCGATCCACGGCCGACCGTCCGGCGCCATCCTGATGCCGTAGGGGCGCGCGCGATCGATGGGTACCGCGACCAGGTCGATCTTGCCCGAATCCATGGCGAGACGCCCGACGACGTTGCCCCACTGCGCGGTAAACCAGATGTGTCCCTGGCCGTCGAACACCAGGGTATGCGGATCCCTGGCGGCCGCATCGGGCATTTCATGCTTCGTCACCTGGCCGGTGGCGGGATCGATGAGACGGAAGTGCTCGCCGGCGCGTGCCTCGAGCAGCGTGTGGGGCCCGTCGACCGGGGTCGTGACGACCGGGACGCCGCAGGAGATGGCCTCCAGCACCGGGAGCGGCGTTCCCTCCTGATCGGATGCGCAGACCAGGACGTCGATTTCACCGTAATAGGCGGCCATCTCCGCCTGGCTTCGCCAGTTTTGGTTCCGATCGGCGAAATGCCCTTCGACGGCTACGCCCATGTCCTTGAGCGTTTCCAGGGCCGGCTGGACAATCGAGTGGAAACCCTTGGGATCGCCGCCGACGGCGTTTTGGCCCCACGTCGCATTGCCGACCCAGCCGACCACCAGGGGCCTGTCCGTCAGGGAGAAACGGTCCATGCCCCGTGGAACAAAAACCGACCGATCGACCATGTCCGGCGTGACGCAGATCGGTCCGGG
>JAUIDF010000069.1 GCA_030429125.1 Gammaproteobacteria bacterium
CAGGGGGTATTGCGCGGCCTTCGCGCCAGCCAGGCGCACGTCGAGGCGGCGATCGAGGGTACCGCGTCCGAACAGCCGCCCGCCTACACGTCGGTCGATGCGCTGCTGGCGCCGCTGATGGCGATCTACCAGTCACTGCACGAGTGCGGAGACGGCATCATTGCCGACGGGCGGCTGACCGACATCATCCGGCGCCTTCACGGCTTCGGACTGAACCTGATGCGACTCGACATTCGCCAGGAGGCGTCTCGACACAGCCAGGTGCTCGATGCCGTCACGCGACACCTGGAACTCGGCTCGTACCTGAAGTGGGACGAGGATCGTCGCGTCGACTTTCTCGTGCGTGAGCTGTCGCAGAAACGACCCCTGATTCCCGCCGACGTCCCCCTCAAGCGCGATGCCCGCGAGGTACTGGACACGTTTCGCATGCTGGCGCGCCAGGACCCCAACGCCCTCGGCGCCTACGTCATCTCCATGGCGTCGTCGCCCTCGGACGTGCTCGCCGTCGAGTTGTTGCAACGCGAATGCGGCATTGAGCGACCGCTGCGCGTGGTGCCTTTGTTCGAGCGCGTCGAAGACCTGGAAGGCGCGGCGCGCTGCATGTCGCGGTTGTTCTCCATCGACTGGTACGCCTCGCGTATCGCCGGGCGCCAGGAAGTGATGATCGGCTATTCCGACTCCGCCAAGGATGCCGGCCAGCTGGCCGCCGCGTGGGGACTGTATCGCGCCCAGGAGGCGCTGGTGGAAACGTCGGCGAAATTCGGCGTGGAACTGACGCTGTTTCACGGCCGCGGCGGCACCGTGGCGCGCGGCGGCGCACCCGCCTATTCGGCGATCCGGTCGCAGCCGCCCGGCTCGGTCGACGGCACGCTGCGCGTCACCGAGCAGGGCGAGGTGATCCAGGCCAAGTACGGCATCGGCGCCATGGCGCAGGAGACCCTGGAAACCTACGTCTCGGCCGTGCTGGAAGCGACCCTGCTGCCGCCGCCGGTGCCGCGGCCCGCGTGGCGGAATCACATGGACAACCTGAGTCGCCTGGCCATGGAGGAGTTCCGCTCCTTCGTTCGCGGCGAGCCGGACTTCGTCGAGTACTTCAATCACGCCACGCCCGAAAGCGAGCTGGGCAAGCTGAAGATCGGCAGCCGGCCGGCGCGTCGTCGCAAGGGCAAGGGCGTGGAGCACCTGCGCGCCATCCCCTGGATCTTCGCCTGGACCCAGACGCGCCTGATGCTGCCGGCATGGTTGGGCGTGGGCAAGGCCATCCGCCTGACCGTGGAGAACGGCGAACTCGACGCGCTCAGGGAGATGCACGAGCATTGGCCGTTTTTCCGCACCACCATCGGTTCCATCGAGATGGTGATGGCGAAGGTCGATCTCGGCGTGGCAACACTGTACGACCGGCGCCTGGTGCCCGCCGGATTGCGCGCCATGGGCGAAGAGCTTCGCCGTCGTTGCCGCGTGACCGAGACGCAACTGCTCGCCGTCAGCGGCCACGAGGTGCCGCTGCAGAACGAGCCGGTGGTGCTGAAATCGGTAGGGCTTCGCAATCCCTACGTCGACCCGCTCAACGTGCTGCAGGTCGAACTGTTGTCGCGGCTGCGAAAGGGTGAGAAAGGCGCCATCGAGGACGCCCTGCTGGTGGCCATCAACGGCATCGCGGCCGGCATGCGCAATACGGGATAGGTCCCGTGACCACGAGGCGCAATCAGACGACGGCGCGAATGCGGATTCGCCGCGCGCCGATCAGTTATCATCACGAATTGCATTGCACACTCTGTCTTTGATTCCCATGTCCACCGATCCCTCACCGCCCGTCCGCGACTACGCCTTCGTCCGCTCACGACTGCTGGATCGCGAGGAAATCGCCTTTCTCGACGTGCGCGAGGAAGATCCGCATGCCCGGGGTCATCCCCTGTTCGCGGCCAACCTGCCCCTCTCGCGGATCGAGCTCGACGCCTACACCCGCCTGCCGCGCCTGGATGTCCCCATCGTGACGCTCGACAACGGCGAGGGACTCGCACCGGCCGCCGCGCACCGCCTGCGTGCGCTCGGCTACACGGAGGTGGCGGTGTTCGACGGCGGCGTCGAGGCGTGGAAGGCCGCGGGCGGCGAACTCTTCATCGACGTCAACGTGCCCAGCAAGGCCTTCGGCGAGCTGATGGAGTCCGCCTGCCACACGCCATCGCTGTCGGCACAAGAGGTCAAGGCGCTGATCGACGGCGGCGAGGACATGGTCATCGTCGATGTACGTCGCTTCGACGAGTACCGGACCATGTCCATTCCGACGGCCGTCAGCGTGCCCGGCGCCGAACTGGTGCTGCGCGTGCCCGACCTCGCGCCCGACCCGAAGACGAAAGTGATCGTCAACTGCGCCGGTCGGACGCGCAGCCTGGTGGGCACGCAGTCACTGCGCAACGCCGGTCTGCCCAACCCGGTGGCGGCGCTGCGCAATGGCACCATCGGCTGGCTGCTCGCCGGGCAGACACTGGACCACGGCGCGGGGCGCACGTTCGGCGAAACCGCGCCCCCGTCGGCCAGCGCCGCCGCCGCACGTGCCCGCGCCGTGGCGGACGCCGTGGGCGTCGGGCGGGCCTCGAAGGCCGACCTCACCGCCTGGGCGCGGCAGCAAGCGCGCACGACCTATCGATTCGACGTGCGCAGCGCCGCGGAGTACGAAGCCGGGCACGTGCCGGGATTCCTGTCGATTCCCGGCGGGCAGCTGGTGCAGGAAACGGAGATGTATGCGCCGGTGCGCGGCGCCCGTATCGTGCTCTCGGACGATGACGGCGCGCGGGCGAACATGACCGCGTCCTGGCTCGCCCAGATGGACTGGGAGGTCTACGTGCTGGACGACGCGACGGCGGCGGATTTCTCCGAGACCGGGCCCTTCATGCCGCGCCTGGCCGAGTTGCCGGCGCATCGCGAGGTAACCGCCGCGGAACTCGACCAATGGCTGCGTGGCGACGACGATCTCGTCGTCGTCGACGTCTCGAAGCTGGCGGGCTACCGGCGCGGCCACGTGCCGGGGGCGAGCTACCTGCTGAGATCGCGAATTGGCGAGGACGTCGAGAACCTGCCGCGCGCGTCGCGCTACGCGCTTACCTGCCCTGACGGTTCGCTGTCCGCCTTCGCCGCGCCGGAGCTCGCCGCGGCAACGGGCTCGGCCGTGTGGGTCCTTGAAGGCGGCATTGACGCCTGGTCACGCGCCGGGTTCGAGCTCGAGACCGGTGAGACGCGGCTGGCGTCACCGCCCATCGACCGCTACCGCCGCCCCTACGAGGGCACCGACGCCAGCGACGAGGCCATGCAGGCCTACCTCGACTGGGAGTTCGGACTCATCGAGCAGCTAGGGCGCGACGGCACCCACCACTTTCGCCCGACCCCGCTGGCCGCACCGCCGTCGTAAACGCGCCGACCGGGTTACTTGGAGCCCGCCGCGGTCTTGTTGCCGCCGCCCTGCGGCTTGCCCTTCTTCGGCGCATTGCCGGTGGCCGGCTTCGCCGGCGTGTTCTCGCTCTTTGCGCTGCCCTTGGCGTCGGTCGGCGCCGTGGTCGAATCACCCTTCGTGGTGTTCGAGACCGCCTCGGTCTTCACCTCGGCCTTGACCTTGGTCCCGCCACCCGGCAGGGCGATGTTGAGTTCGAGCAGCTCGCGATTCTCCTCGCGCCCCACCTTGAAGCTGATGGCATCGGGCTCGACCTCGACGTACTTCTTCACCACCTCGAGGATGTCGTTCTTCAGGTCGCCCAGCCAGGACGGCGCCCCGCGCGTCGCCCGCTCGTGGGACACCAGGATCTGCAGCCGTTCCTTGGCAACGGACGCGCTCGGCTGCCGCTTCTTGAAAAAGTCGAAGAAACCCATGAATTATCTCCCGAACAGTCGGCCGATGAAGCTGCTCTTGCGCACTTCGAGGAAACGGTGCGGCAGCGTCTCGCCCAGGTAGCGCTTCACGCTGTCGCGATAGGCCTGCCCGGCCTTGCTCGACTCGTCCATCACCACCGGCGTACCGAGGTTGGAGGCATTCAGCACCGATTCCGACTCCGGAATGACGGCCAGGAGCGGAATGGAAAGCAATTCGCAGATGTCGTCCATGTTCAGCATGTCGCCGGTGTCGGCGCGGTTCGGGTTGTAGCGCGTGATCACCAGGTGCTCCTTGACCGGTTCCATGCCTTTCTCCGCGCGCACCGTCTTGCTGCCGAGCATGCCGAGCATGCGGTCGGAATCGCGCACCGACGAGACCTCGGGGTTGGTCACGATCAATGCCTCGTCGGCGAAGCGCATGGCCATCACCGCGCCCTGTTCGATGCCGGCAGGCGAGTCGCAGACGACGTAATCGAAGCGCTCGGACAGCTCCCTGATCACGCGCTCGACGCCTTCCTCGGTCAGCGCCGCCTTGTCGCGGGTCTGCGATGCGGGGAGGATGGACAGCATCTCCACGCGCTTGTCGCGGATCAATGCCTGGTTGAGATTCGCCTCGCCGTTGATGACATTGACGAAGTCGTACACGACGCGGCGTTCGCAGCCCATGATGAGATCGAGGTTGCGTAGCCCGACGTCGAAGTCGATCACCACGGTGCTGTGGCCCTCGAGGGCGAGGCCGGTGGCGAACGACGCGCTGGTGGTGGTCTTGCCCACGCCCCCCTTGCCGGAGGTGACAACGATTACCTGTGCCAAGTGTGCTCCTTTACCCTGCCGGGTTGCCTGTGTCGGGTTGCATGAAGACCTGGACGGGTCACGAATCGTCCAGCGGTGAGATCATCAGTTTTTCCGCGTCCAGGTAGATCTGAACGGCGCGGCCGCGCAGCGACTCGTCGATATCCTCGCTCACCCGGTAGTGACCGGCGATGGATACCAGCTCCGCTTCCAGGCGACGGCAGAAGATGCGGCAGCGCTCGTCGCCGCCGACCCCGGCCAGCGCGCGACCGCGCAGGGCGCCGTACACGTGGACGTTGCCCGCCGCGATCAGCTCCGAGCCGGCACTTGCCGAGGCGATGAGGATGAGATCACCGCCCGGTGCGGCGAGCTTCTGGCCGGAGCGCACGGGCCGCAGGTGCACGCGGTTGACCGGCGCCGGCGCGCGTGCATCGTCCCTTGCCTCCTCGACTTCCGGTTCGGGCTCGGGCCGGGTCGTGGTGCGGGCGATGGTGCGGCGTTCCTCCGGCAGCACCGCGAGTTCCATGGTCATCGCCGACTCGGCGTGCGCCGCGGATCCGCCGCGCACCCCCACCGGGTTGAGTCCGAAGGATCGCAACAATCCCACCAGCACCGCGAACTCGACGGCGATGTCGCCGGGCAGCGCTTTCAAGTCGATGACGATCGGTGCGTTGTGAAAAAACGCAGGTGCCTGGTCGACCTTGTGGCCCACCTCCGCGGCGACCTGGTCCATGTCGTCGGACAGCAGTTCGAGCACCGGGAAGGTGAACTTGTCGGCCTTGAGATTGGTGGCGGTGTATTCCATTGACGGCGCAGCCGCTCGCGGTTCGGTGAATGCGTGAACGTTGACGGTCGCGGCAACGACGGACGGACCTTGTCGCCAAGGTCCGCGCGTCATTGCGCCGCCACGGTAGATGCCCGACAATCCTGCCGTTGTCCGGCAATAACGCCGACCCCGTGCGGGCCGGCATCCCGGCAAGCCTGCCCGTGCGCCGCCTGGTCCGGCATCGCCGGCGTCGACATGTCGGATGCGCGTACGCGGACCGGCTAGCGGGCGTCTCGAGTGAAACGCGACCGTTTCGAGAAGGCCGGCATTCTACCACGCCGGTCGTGTCCGCAAACCCGGCAGAGACCCGGATCGACGCCGCAGACCCGAAACCATGATGACAGCGAAATCCTATCTGACCCTTGCGCTCCTCGTCATCGTCACCGCCGGCGAAGCGTCGACGAGCGAACCGGTCCAGCCCGAACGCGGCTTCACCCGGGAGAGCAAGGCAGCGGTGCATGCCGACAACTTCATGATCGTCGCGGCTCATCCCCTCGCGGCCGAAGCCGGGTACGACGTGCTGGCGCGCGGCGGGACGGCGATGGACGCCGCGGTGGCGACGCAGATGGTGCTGAATCTCGTCGAGCCGCAGTCATCCGGCATCGGCGGCGGCGCCTTCCTCGTCTACTACGATCGCAACGACGACACGCTGCACACCTTCGACGGACGGGAGACGGCGCCGGCGGGTATCGAGCCGGACCGTTTCCTCGACGCCGCGGGCGCCCCCCTGCCCTGGTGGGAGCGCATCACGGGCGGCGGTTCGGTCGGCGTGCCGGGCACGCTCATGCTGATGGAGACCGCGCATCGGCGCTTCGGCCGCGAGCCGTGGGCGGACTTGCTCGCGCCCGCCATCGAACTGGCCCGCGCAGGCTTCACCGTGTCGCCGCGCCTGGCGGCGTCGGTGGCCGAGGCGGCCGAGCGCGGACTGACGCGATTCGAGCCCACGCGTTCGTACTTCTTCGACGACGACGGCCACCCCGTGGTCGCAGGCGAGCGCCTGGTCAACGAGGCGTTCGCGCGCACGCTCGAGACAATCGCCGCGGAGGGTTCGACGCCGTTCTATACCGGAGACATCGCACGCGCCATCGTCGACACGGTCAACGCCAGCCGGCCGGACTCGATGTCGATGGCCGACCTCGCTGCCTACGCGGTCATCGAGCGCCCGGCCGTGTGCGCGCCGTTCCGCGCCTGGCGCGTGTGCGGCATGGGACCGCCGAGCTCAGGCGCGCTCACAGTGGGGCAGATACTGGGGCTGCTGGCCCGTTTCGAGCCGGGCCGCGGCGCCTTCGATGCCACCGCGGTGCACCGCTTCGCCGAGGCCGCCAGGCTCGCCTACGCCGATCGCGCCGCCTACATGGCCGACAGCGATTTCGTCGCCGTACCGACGACGGGCCTGCTCGATGCCGGCTACCTCGACCGGCGCGCGGCGCTGATCGCGCCGGATCGCGCCATGGGAGAAGCGCTCGCCGGTCAGCCGCCGCGACTCGAGGCCGCCGTCGAGTTCGCTCCGGACGCGAGCGAGGAGTTAGCGGGCACCAGCCACGTGAGCATCGTCGATAGCCACGGCAACGTGCTGTCGCTCACCACCACCATCGAGTCCGGATTCGGCAGCCGGTTGATGACGGGGGGATTCCTGCTCAACAACGAGCTGACGGACTTCTCGCCGGTCGCCGACGTCGAGGGCCGGCCGGTCGCCAACCGCATCGAACCCGGAAAGCGGCCTCGCAGCTCCATGGCGCCGAGCATCGTCTTCGACGCATCCGGTGCACCGGTCCTGGTGGCAGGATCGCCCGGCGGCAGCCAGATCATCAACTACGTGGCCAAGACCATCGTCGCGATTCTCGAACGCGGCCTCGATCCGCAGGCCGCGGTCTCCGCGCCGCATTTCGGCAACCGCAACGGCGACACCGAGCTCGAAGCCGGCACCCTGGCGGAATCCCTGCGCGGCCCGCTCGAGTCTCTCGGTCACGAGATTAGGGTGGGCGACATGAACAGCGGTCTGCATGTCATTGCCCTCGATCCTGGCGGCGGACTCACGGGCGGCGCCGACCCCCGCCGCGAGGGCGTCGCGCTTGGCCGCTGACACATCCGCGAATCCCTACCAGGGCATCCTGTTGATGGTGGCGGGAATTTTCTGCCTGTCGGCCATGGACGCGACGGTTCGATGGCTGGTGCTCGACGGCATGTCCGTGGTGCACCTGGTGGCCGTACGCAGCTGGATCCTGCTGGTCGCGATGACGATCTGGATCTGGCGCCGGGCCGGGCTGGCGGCGCTGACCACGAAGCGACCGCTGCACCATGCGGCGCGCGCCGGCATCGGCATGCTGGCGCCGCTGGCCTTCTTCGTGGCGCTGAAGACCATACCGCTGGCCGAGGCCACCGCGGTGTTTTTCTGCTCGGTGTTCCTCATCATCATCGGCTCGACCCTGTTCTTCGGCGAGCAGGTGGGTCCCCACCGCTGGGGCGCCGTCGTGGTCGGCTTCGCCGGCGTGCTGGTGGTCACGCGACCCGGCGCAGACTCGTTTCAGCCGGCCATCCTGCTGGTCCTGGCGGCCAGCGGCCTGTACTGCGCGCTGATCCTGATGGGACGCTGGCTGTCGAGCACGGATTCCACCTTCAGCCTGGTCTTTTTCTATAACCTCGGCTCGGCGATCGGCTATACCCTGGTCCTGCCGTGGTTCTGGCAGTCCATGAGCGCGACCCAGTTCGGCGTGTTGTTGCTGGTATCGGCGCTGGCGCTGGCGGGACACTTCCTGCTCACCCAGGCATTCGCGGTCGGGCCGGTGAGCGTGGTGGCACCCTACGAGTACACGGCGCTGGGCTGGGCAACGCTGTTCGGCTGGATTGCCTGGCGCGAGGTGCCGGCCCAGACCACCGTGGCCGGCATCGGGCTGATTCTCGCGTCGGGACTCTACATCGCCTGGCGGGAGCGCCTGGCGCGTGGCGGGAGCGGCTGAGGGAGCGTCGGGCGGGAAACGAAAAAGCCCGCAATGCGGGCCTTTTCGCTACTTACGCGGCCTTGGCTTCGCCGACGGCCGGGGTATGGGACGGGCGATCCATGGTCACCACGCTGGCGCTGCGGCGGGCAATCAGGCCGTCGACGTAGTCGTCGATCAGCTCACGGCGCACGCCGATGTCGTTGAGCAGGTGGGCCGGCATGGCGCGCAGTTCGGCCTTGGCCAGGCGACGCGCATTCCAGGCCTTGAAGGCCGCTGCGAGTTTCCGGATACCGCCGACGGGTGCGGCGACGTTTTCTCTCAAGTTGATGACTTTTTCGGTCATGATGTTTCTCCTGTGAACAATGAGCGATCGGTTAGAGTACGGCTACCAGCAGGGTGAGCATGGAAACCGCCGCGATGAAGGCCAGTCCGACCCGGGTGTGCATTTCGAGCGCCATTTTCACTTACCTCGTCTATACTTTGAATTTGCGGAAAAAATTCGCGATGACGACATGCATCATCAGATGCTGTTAATATAGTGATTGTTGCAGCGCACCACAAACGAAAGTTTGTCATCCGAACCATGAGTAATTCTTCATGGTTCCAGCGCGTCGACGAGCGTCCGTCGTGAGCGTTCGCCTGCCACCGACCGCGTCACTGCGGGCGCTGGAGTCCGCCGCCCGGCATCTCAGCTACACGCGCGCCGCCGAAGAGCTGTTCATCACGCAAAGCGCCGTCAGCCACCAGATCAAGCACGCCGAAGACATCTGGAAGGTCAAGCTGTTCGATCGCCGCGGTCGCAACCTGGTACTGACCGAGGCCGGCCAGTTGCTGGCGCCCCTGGTGAGGGACTTCCTCGAGAAGCTGGACCGCGCCCTCGCCGAGGTGCATCGACAGAACGAGAACGCCGCACTGCGAATCTCCATGGTGACGTCGTTCGCGGTGAAGTGGCTGGTGCCGCGCCTGGGCCGTCTCAAGGCCGGCCATCGCAACCTCGACGTGTGGATCAGCACGACCGACGACATGATCGACCTGCAGGCCGCCAACGTCGACGTCGCCATCCGGCTCGGCTTCGGCAACTGGCATGACCTCTACACGCGGCTCCTGTTGCGCGAGTACGTCTTCCCGGTGTGCTCGCCGCGCTTCCTCGAGCGAATCGAGCCGCCGGGCGAACCCGCGGACCTGCTGCACGGCACCCTGCTGTACCGCCACAGCACCGACAACTGCCCGCGCTGGCGGGACTGGTTTCGCGACGCCGGCGTGGAGGTCAAGTCGCTGCCGCCCGGCACGCGCTTCCCCGACACCAGCATGGCGGTGCAGGCCGCCATCGACGACCAGGGCATCGCGCTCGCGCGCAGCGCCCATGTCGCGGACGATCTCAAGGCGGGCCGGCTGGTGAAACTGTTCAACGTATTCAGCCCGTCCAACGTTGCCTACTATGTCTGCTGCCAGAAAGGGCGTGAGCGCGAGGCACCGGTGGCAGCGTTCATCGACTGGATTCTCGACGAGGCACAGACGGCGCAGGAGGATTTCGACCGGGTGGGCAAGGGCCTCGCGCCCTGCTGAGCCGGTCGGTCCCCGGGGGCCCGGGCATCCCGCGAGCCGGAATTCGAATCAGCGGCACGCCCTGGTGCCGGGGGCGCGGCGGCAAGCCGGGCCGGTGAAGCGACGACGCCGCGGCGAATCGCCCTGCCGGCAGCGGCAACCCGAAGTCACGCCCCCAGCCATCGCACCACGGCTTCGACCTGGTCCTCGCTCATCAGCATCGGTGCGTGCCCGACGCCGGGAAACTCGACGACCTCCGTCGCCGCGCGCCGCTCGGCCATGCGCGCGGCGGTCTCGGCGCTCAACAGGTCGGAATCCGCACCCCGCAGCACCAGCGCCGGCTGCGTGACCGCGGCCCATACCGGCCACAGGTCGACATCGGCATCGAGCCCTTCGAAGGCCGCGCGAATCTTGGGGTCGTAGCGGAACGAAACGCCACCGTCGGCGGCCTCACGCGCGCCGTGAACGCACAGGTGACGCCACTCGGCATCCGTGAGCGGGCCAAATCCCTCGGAAACTGCGCGCACGTGTCGCTCCATGCTCGGCATGTCGGGAAACGTCATTTCCGTGCCGACGTAGTCGCCGATCCGTTCGAGGGCGGAAAGCGGAATAAACGGCCCGACATCGTTCATCACCAGCCGCCTGATTGGCGTACCCGGCTGCGCCGCCAGCAGCATGCCGATCAAGCCGCCCATGGAGGTGCCGATCCAGTCGACCGACTCCGCGCGCGCATGGGCCAGCACCACCGCCATGTCGGCCAGGTACTGGCTGTACTGGTAGCCGGACTTGTCCGCGAGCCAGCTGCTCAGTCCGCGACCCACCACGTCCGGGCAGACCACGCGGCAGGTTGCCGACAGCCGTTCGGCGATCACGTCGAAGTCGCGGGCATTGCGCGTCAGTCCGTGAACGCAGAACACCACGCGCGGATTGTCCGCCTCACCCCAGTGCACATAGGAAAGTTCGTGAAAGCCGCCGGCGGACAAGCCGCTGCAGGTCTCGACAGTCATCGTCGTCATGAACAGGACTCTTTGGTTCGCTCGCGCCGGTGCGCGACTCTCATTGCGCCCGACAGGGCTATTGAAACACTCGCCAAGCCGAGCTGACGAGGGGCTGCCGCCATGCCGGACGACAAGCCGGTTCAGCCGGTCCGCGGCGGGATCCTGCCGCGCTTCGCCGGCGCGTCGAGCGCCGCCCGCCTGCCCGAACGTCGCGGCGCGGCCGCGCCCGGCACTCCCGTCGACGGCGGTGCCCGTTGCCGGTGCGTCGCGCGCCTCGGTGCCGGGTCATCCATCTGGCCATCCGCCGGGCCTGGCGTCATCGGCGGAGCCGGCATCACCGCGACGTCGACACCAACGATCGGGCGACATGAACTTCGCCGTCCGGCAACCCTGGAGAAAGGCAGGCTTCACGTTCCTGATGCGATGACGCGTCGGGACGTCGACACCATGTCGATATCGGCCTGCAACCAACCGAGACGTCCACGGCGCACGTCGGGGCAGTGAGTACGCGCCGGGTTCGAGCCCGTTACCGCGTCCGCCAGGCCTGGCTCGACCGCATGATGCCTCGCGTTAGCAGCATGTGAAGGATGCGCGCGCCGGCGCAGGTATAGGCAATCATCATCGCCATCGCCGCGGCAAACGCCAGTTCACCCTGATCGTCCATGTTCAGCACCGAGGCAAGCTGGGTATCGGTGGAATAGATGAACACCACGGCCGATACCGTGGTCATCGCGTTGAGGAACAGGTAAATCAGGATGTCCATGGTCGCCGGCAGGCACACCGGCACCGTGACCTTGAAGAACGTCTTGTAGAACGGTGTTTTCAACGAGGCCGCCACCGACTCGAATTCCGCGTCCATCTGCTTCAGCGCGGTAACCGCGGTCAGGTGGCTCACCGTGTAGAAGTGCGCAATGGTCGACACCACCAGGATGGTCATGGTGCCGTAGATGAAGTTGAACGGGTTGGACGGGCTGTTGAAGAAGAAAATGTAGGACAGCCCCAGCACCATGCCCGGCACCGCCAGGGGCAGCATGGCGACGCCGTGAAAGATGCTTCGCCCGACGTTGAAGCCGCGACCCTTCTCCAGCAGGTAGGCACCAAAGAACACGATCACCGTGCCGAAAATCGCCGTGTAGCTCGCCATCTTCACCGAGTTGAAATAGGCGTCCCAGCCGCCGCCATTGGCCAGGTCGAAATTGTAGTTGTGCAGCGTGAAGGTCAGGTTGTAGGGCCAGAACTTGATCAGCGCGGCGTACTGCGCCATGCCGATCATCAACAGGATAAGCGCCGCGACCAGCGAACAGAACGCCAGCATGGCCATGTCGATGCGTCGATTGGCCTTGGGCTCCAGCGGTACCGCGCGCGCCGACAGCAGCGCCACCTGCTTCTTCTGCACCCGTCGGTCCACCGCAAAGGCGATCACCGCGGGAACGAGCAGGACCACCGACACCACGGCCCCCATCTGGAAATTCTGCTGGCCGATCACCTGCTTGTAGATGTCCGTGGCCAGCATGTTGAAGTTGCCGCCGATCACCTTCGGCACGCCGAAGTCGGTGAATACCAGGATGAAGATGACGAAGCCCGCACTGATCAGGCCATACTTGCAGCCTGGCAGCGTGACCGTGAAGAACGTGCGCACGGCGCTGGTACGCAACGCGGCGGCGGCTTCGTAGAGTCGCGCGTCGGTAATCGACAACGCGGTGATGACGATCATCAGCGCGTGCGGAAACACCCAGTAGGCCGAACCGATGACGATGCCGATCGGCCCGTAGATCGACTCGCCCATCAGTAACTCCTTCGCCACCCCCTGGTTGCCGAACCAGTAGACCAGGGAAACGCCGCTGAGCAACGACGGCGTCAATAGCGGGATCACGGCCACCAGGCGGAAGAACCACTTGAACGGCATGCACGTGCGCGTCAACGCATAGGCATAGACGAATGAGGTAAACAGCACGATCACGGTGACAAGCGCCGCGATCCACAGGCTGTTGATGCCCGAGAGAAACAGCGAGGGCGTGGAGAAGTATTCGTAGAAATTCGTCAGCCCGATGAATTCGCCATCCTTGTTCTCCATGCTCTTGGACATCATGCTGTACAGCGGCAGGACCACCGCGACCAGCAGGAAGGCGGCGATGACCATCATGGCCCCGCGCATGATCCAGTCGTCCCGGGACAGCTTCGGCCGGACGACAGCGTTGCTCATGTTCTCCGCGCTCACCGCCACGCCATTCAGCTCCGCGCCGGAAACACGCGCACGAGGTTCTCCGGAAACCTCACGCGCAGTGTCATGCCCCGGTCGATCGCTCGTTCGCGCATCATGTTGCTGGAAAGATCAGCACAAACCTCGTCCTCGCCGAACAGGTCGCTTGCCAGCCCCACGCGGCAGAACGACCCCAGGAACTCGACGTAACGGATCTCGGTGTCGATCCCGTTGACGACATCGGCGTCGTCGGCGCACAGCACGACATCCTCGGGTCGAACGGACACGGTCACCGCGGCGCCCGCCGGCATGTTCGCCGTATCGCACTTCAGGCGCCTGCCGCGCACGTCTACCTCGCCGTCGCCCGCGACGGTGCCGCCAAGGAAATTCATGGTGCCGATGAAATCGGCGACGAAGGCCGAGGACGGCGTCGCGTAGATGTCGCGCGGGGCGCCGACCTGCTCGATAATCCCGTGATCCATGACCACGATGCGATCGGCCATGGTCAGGGCCTCTTCCTGGTCATGGGTCACCATGATGGTCGTCACCTTGAGCTGTTGCTGCAGCAGCTTGATCTCCAGGCGCAGCCGCGCGCGCACGCGGGCGTCGAGGGCGCTGAGCGGCTCGTCCAGCAGCAGCAGACCCGGCGACGTAGCGAGCGCGCGTGCCAGTGCCACGCGCTGCTGCTGTCCGCCGGACAACTGGGCCGGGTACTTCCGTCCCTGGTCCGGCAGTCCCACCACGTCGAGCAATTCGCCGACGCGTTCACGGATCTGCGCCCGTGCGAGTCCCCGGTTCTCGAGGCCAAAGGCCACGTTCTTCTCGACGGTAAGATTGGGAAACAGCGCATAGGACTGGAACACGATGCCGAAGTCGCGCTCCGACGGCGGCAACGCGGAGATGTCCCGGCCGGCCTGTTCGATTCGGCCGGTGGTTTGAATGTCGAGGCCGGCAATGGCGCGCAGCAGGGTGGTCTTGCCGCAGCCGGAAGGCCCGAGGAAGCAGACGAACTCGGTTTCGTTCACTTCCAGTGAGATGTTCTTCAGCGCCTCGAATTCGCCGAACTTCTTCGACACGTTCGAGATGCGCAGGTAGGGATTCGACGTCAAGCCTGGGTTACCCCCGTCTCGTATTTCGCATGTGAGTGCGCATCGATCGGGCGCGCACCATCATGTCGCGAAAGAATCTCGTCATCGGCTCGATAAGCCTGTGCGCGGTACAAACGAAAACGGCCGCCGCATCCCGCGACGGCCGTTGCGCTCGCTACCGCGAAATCACCGGGGCAATCAGCCCTGGGGCTCGGACTTGGAGTCGTAGCGACGCTGCCATTCGGCAAGGATGCGCTCGCGGTTCTGGGCTGCAAACTCGAAGTCGTTGTCGATCATCAACTCTTCGGTGTTGGACGGGTAATGCTCGACCGGCTGGGCAACACCC
>JAUIDF010000070.1 GCA_030429125.1 Gammaproteobacteria bacterium
TCCAGCAGTTCGCTCCAGGTGCTGGCATCGGCTCGCTGGGTGGCGAGGCGAACGACCAGTCCCTCGGTCACCTCGCGCACGTCGAACAGCTCGAGAATGCCGTCCGCCTCCAGGCGCATGACCACGGCGCCCTTGTTGGGGATGCGCTCGATGAGACCGCGTTCCTCGAGGATGCCGAAGGCATCGCGAATGCGGGCGCGGGACACGCTGAACTCGCTCGCCAGCTCGCTCTCGCGCAGCCGCGAGCCCGGCGGCAGTTCGTTGTTGACGATCCTGCGCCGCAACTCGTCGACGAAACTGCTGGTGTCCTTGCCGCGCGATGCGTCGTCGCTGTTGACGACGTTGAGATTGCTGACGGGTTTCCTGGCCATTTCCGTTCTCATGGACATTCGAACGGCTACCACGATAATTATTGCCGGCTATATTGTCAACAATTTTGATTTCAATTATGTTTGCATATCCGCATGCCGCCCGCACCGGGGCATCCGAACCCCGATTCACAAGCAAGGAGATTCACCGCACATGTCTGCCAATTCACTGACGCTTCCCACCATGACCCGCGTCGCCTGGCCGGCGCAACGCGTCAGCCCGCTGCTCCGCAGCGTCGTGCTGGCGTTTGCCGGCACCCTGGTGCTGACCGCATCGGCCAGGCTGCAGGTTCCGTTCTACCCGGTACCGATCACGCTGCAGACGTTCTTCGTCCTCGTCATCGGCATGGCCTACGGTTGGCGGCTCGGCGCCGCCACGGTACTGCTGTACCTGGCCCAGGGCGCGCTCGGCCTGCCGGTGTTCGCCGGCACCCCGGAAAAGGGCATCGGCTTGGCCTACATGATGGGGGGCACCGGCGGATACCTCGCCGGCTTCGTACTCGCGGCCGCGCTGTGCGGCTGGCTGGCCGAGCATGGATGGGACCGGCGCCCGCTCACCGCGGCGGCGGCGATGACGCTCGGCACACTGGCCATCTACCTGCCGGGGCTCACCTGGCTCGGCGTCCTGTTCGGCTGGGACAAGCCGATCCTCGCCTGGGGCCTGTATCCGTTCCTGCCCGGCGACCTGTTCAAGATCGCGGTCGGTACGGCCACGCTGCCGGCGGCATGGGCCCTGCTGGGACGACGCTAGCCGAGCAGCGACGCCTCGAAAGGAAACATCGACAGCAATTCAATGCCGGTTTTCGTCACCAGCACCTGCTGCTCGAGCTTGACGCCTTCGCCGGCGCCGGGCTCGCCGATGTAGCTTTCCACGCACAACGTCATGCCGGGTTCGATGACTCCGTCGTACCCGGCCTCGGCGTAGTCGTCTCGATGGTAGAGGTAGGGGTATTCGCCGGTCATGCCGACACCGTGCGCCGAGAGATAGTAGCGGTTGGCGTGATACCGGCGCGGAATGTTCCACGCCTTCTCGGAATACTCTCGAAACGTCAGCCCGGGCCGAATGACGTCCATGTTGTGATGCACCTGTTCGTGGGCGATCCGGTACAGGCGCCGCTGCCGCGCCGATGGCCGGCCGGGCCCGGCGTGGAACGTGCGCGAGAAGTCCGCGTAGTAGCCGTAACAGCCGACCACGTCGGTATCGAGGCAGACGAGCTCATTCGCGCCGATGACCCGCGGACCGCATTCCTGGAACCAGGGATTGGTGCGCGGACCGCTGTTCAGCAGTCGCGTCTCGCAGTAGTCGCCGTTCTGCTCGATGACCGCCTGGTGCATCACCGACCACACGGCATTCTCGGTGACGCCCGGGCGGATCGCCGCCCGCAGCCGCGCCACCGCGCGCTCGGTGGCGCGCAGCGAGGCGCGCACGCACTTGAGTTCCTCGCGCGACTTGATGGCGCGCGCGCGCTCGACCGGCGCCTGGGCGTCGACCAGGTGAAAGCCCTCGGCGGCGAGCGACTGCACCGCGCCGGCATTGATGCGCTCGACGCCGACGCGGACGCCGCCACCGACCAGCGCGCGGATCACGTCCGCCGTGGCGCGGGCCCACGCCCGCTCGCGCTCGCCGATGTCCTCGCCGGCGGCGACGAAGCTCGCGGTGATCGCGGGTCGCACTTCGTCCACGGTCTCGAGGCCGTCGGCCAGGTGCATGCAGCCGGTGAACTCGAACAGGATCGTCCGTGCGGCCGTCACCAGCAGGTATCGCGCGGGGTTGCGCGAGGAGAACACCTGCATGTTGCGGGCACCGCAGGCGTAGCGAATATTGACCGCGTCGAACAGCAGGCAGGCGGCGATGTCGCGGGCGCGCATCTCGCGGCGAAGGCGCCTGAGGCGGTAGCCGCGCACCGCCGCGAGATCGATACGGCCGGCGGCGGGATCGGCGTCGAGCGTCATCAACGCCGGCAGGTCCGCGTCTTCCACGTGCCAGTCGAGTTTCATCGCATGCTCTCCCTTCGGGCCGTCGGCCATGGGCACCGCGGCGGATTCTGGTAAATTTTGGTCCGGCCCGCCCTATGGTAGGCAGCCGCCGAATCACATGCCACCGGGAAATGAACATGACGCACTCACTCGCCACACCCAGGGACGGTCGACGCCTCGCCCTGAACCGCCTGCTGCCTGCAGTGTTGGCGCTCGCCGCCGGCAATGCATTCGCCGACGCGACGGGCACCTGGCTGGTGAACGAAACCGGGGTGAAGTTCGACACCACGCTGTCGAAGATTCCGCTGTTCGGAAAGATTCTCGGAACCAACGCGGCGCGCGAGAACGTGGTGTGGCTGATCGACCGCGAGGGCGACAACTACGTCATCCGGATCCCGGAGCGCGACGTGTTGATCACGGTGCCGTTCAGCGCCGACGAGCGCATCAGCGGCGGCACCGGCGCGGCGCAGGTCGATCTCGCCGTCGACGCGGACACGTTTACCGGCACGCTGGTTCTCGTCACCGAGAACAACCAGGCCAACAAGAACAGCGTGAACGAGAGCGACGGGCGCAAGCTGGTCTACGAGCTCGACGGCCGGCTGACGGCGGTATCCGCGCGGGTGCGCGAGACCGCGGCGAAGCAGCTCGAGCAGATCCGCTCACTCGAGTCCGCCGCGGCCGATGCGGACGCCGCGAGACGCGGGCTCCAGGGAGAGATCAGCGCGCTCGAACAGCGCGCCGCGCAGAGCGCGACGGCGCTCGCGGGCACGCGCGAGAATCTCGATGCGAGAGAGCGCACCATCGAGACGCTGCAGGGCGAACTGGCGGCCGCCCGTGAACGCGCCGACGACCTCGCCGTCCGCCTGAATTCCCTCTCGGCCGAGGCCGACAGCGACCGGGCCGGCCACGCCGCGGCGCTGGAACACATCGAGGCCCGCGTTCGATCGCTGGCGACCGAACTCGAGTCGGCCTCGGCCCGCGCCGCGCAGGCCGAGGCCGAACGCGACCGCACCAGGGAAACGCTGGCCGCGCTCGAAACCACGTCGGCCGAGGCCGCCGATCGCGCCGGCCAGGCGTCCGCCGCGCTCGAGTCACGCGTCGAATCGCTCGAGGCGCGCAACACGGCGCTGGAGCAGCAGCTCGGTGACGCACTCGCCGAGACCGAACAATTGCACGAGCAGGTGGCCGCGCGCGAGGAGTCGCTGGAATCCCTGCGCGCCTCGACCGCTCTCGAGATCGACGCGCTCAAACAGCGTAACGCGTCCCTCGAGGGCGACAATGCCACGCTGGCGGCGCTGGTGGCCGAACTCGAGCGGCGTCTCGCGGGCGACGCCTCGACCATGTCGGAGGCGGCGCAGTAGGCCGCTTCAGATCTGCACTTGCACGCTGCCCAGGCGCTCGGTGAGTTTCATGTTCTCGCTATAGTCGACGGGCAGCGCGATCAGCGCGGGGCCGTCCTGGGCGAAGGCCTCGTCGAGCGCGGGGCCGATGCCGCCGGGCTCGGTAACCACTTTTCCCCACATGCCGAAGGCGCGCGCCAGGGCGTCGAAGTCCGGGTTGCCGAAGGCGAGTTCGGAATGGCGGCCGTCGAAGCCGATCTGCTGCTTCCACTTGATCAGCCCGTACTCGCCGTCGAGCCACACCATCGCCACCACGTTCAGCCGGTGGCGCACCGCCGTTTCCAGGTCCTGCACGTTCATGAGGAAGCCGGCGTCGCCGCTGATCGACAGCACGCGCCGCTCGGGAAAGGCCATCTTGGCGCCGATCGACCCGGGCAGCGCGAATCCCATGGAACAGAAGCCATTGGAGATCAGGCAGGTATTGGGCTCCTCGCACTGGTAGTAGCGGGCCACCCACATCTTGTGCGCGCCGACGTCGGATAGCAGGATGTCGTCGGGACCGAGAAACTCGCGCACGTCCCACAGCACCTTTTGCGGCTTGAATGGCACCGAGTCGTCGTCCTTCTCGGCGGCGAAGTCGTCGCGCATGGTGTTGCGCAGCGACTGGCAGGCGTCGACGTCGAACAGCGGCAGCGCGTCGCCGTAGAGCCGGTTGAGTTCCTCGTTGAGCTGCCACAGGGCGTCGGCGAGGTCGCTGACGATCTCCACCGTCGGCTGGTAGTCGCGGTCGACCTCGGCCGACCAGAAATCGATGTGGATGATCTGCTTGTGGTCGGCATTGCGCCGGTTCCAGGCCTTGGGCGCGTATTCGACCAGGTCGTAGCCGACCGAGATCACCAGGTCCGCATCGTCGAAGGCAAGGTTGTTGTAGTCGCCGCTGCCGAGGCCCATGGTGAACAGGCAGTGCGGATCGTCCATCGGTACCGCGCCCTTGCCCATGAACGTGGTGACGACGCCGATGCCGGTCTTCGAGGCCAGGCGCCGGAGCTGGGTGGCGGCGCGCTTGCGGATGGCACCGTTGCCGGCCAGGATGATGGGCCGCTTCGCCTCGCCGATCAGGCGGGCAGCGGCGGCGACGGCCTTGTGATCGGCGGCCGGGCGGCGGATCTTCGTCTGCCGCATCGGGGCATCGTCGATCGGCTGCTTGGCGACGTCCTCGGGCAGTTCGATGACGCACACGCCGGGCTTCTCCTCCTCGGCCAGCTTGAACGCCTTGCGCACCACCTCGACGATGTTGTCCGCGTTGGTGATCGACTGCGCCCACTTGCTCACCGGCCGCATCATGGCGATGGCGTCCATGTTCTGGTGACTTTCCTTGTGCAGGCGCCGCGTGGATCCCTGCCCGATGATGGCCACGGTCGGCGCGCGGTCCATGTTGGCGTCAGCCAGGCCGGTGACGAGGTTGGTGGCGCCGGGACCGAGCGTGGACAGGCACACGCCGGCCTTGCCCGTCAGGCGGCCGTAGGCGTCCGCCATGAAGGCCGCGGCCTGCTCGTGACGGCAGAGCACGAACTCGATCGGGCTGTCGATGAGAGAGATCATCAGGTCGGCGTTCTCCTCGCCGGGCACGCCGAAGATTCTCTCGACGCCCTCGGCCTCGAGACATTTCACGAACAGGTCGGAAGCTTTCATGTGGTCGTCCTCGTTGTTGTACCCGCCCCGGGGCATGTTACGACGCGGCCGGGCGAATCGCCAATGGCACGGTTCTCAGACCGCCGACAGGCCGTCGACGCTGCCCTCGCGCCGACGCAGCAGGTACATGGGAAACTCGCCGTAGTCCTTGGCCGCCGGCAGCACGCCGACGTACTCGGCGGTGAATGGCGCGTCGTCGAGCAGTGCCAGCTCGGCAACCATCTGCCGCGTCGCATAGACCTCGCCGGCCGGCGTGACCGGCTCGATGCGCGCCGCCCTCGAGACGTGCGCACCGAAAAAGTTGTCGCGCACGAGCACCGGATCGTGAAGCCGGTACACCGGCCCGAAGTGGGCGCCGAGGCGCAGCGACAACGTCGCCGGCAGGCCGCTGCCGGCAAGATCCAGCGTGGACACCGCATGCTGAAGGCCGAGTGCGCAGCGCGCCGCCGACCCGGCATCGGTCAGCACCACGAACAGCCCGTCTCCCCAGGTGTTGCGAGCGAGGACCGTACCGCGATGGTCTTCCAGCACGCGGCTGACGGTGCCCAGCACGCGGTCGACGAAGGCCGGCACCTGGTCGTCTCGCAGCTTGCTGAAGCCCTTGAAGTCCGCGAACAACATGGCATGCGCCTGGCGACCGCCTTCGGGTCCATGCTGCGCGGAAGGCGGCGCGGGAATCGGCCACCGGCCACGGTCCTCGCCGTCAGTCGAAAGCAAGGTCGATGGCAGTCCGAGGCCGGCCCAGAAGGCAACATCCGCCGCGGTGCCGGCCGCACCGGTTGCCGCGGCGCCGTCCCAGACCGCCACCTGGCGCACCGGCGCCCGGATATCGCGCGCCTTCTGGATGGCCAGGCCCATGGCCATGCGGCTGGCGTAGTGGAACAGCACGTCGTCGCCGAGGTAGCCGCCTTCACAGGCATGGCTGACCGACGCGGCCGCCTCCAGGCAGCGACGAAAGCGCCGCACCCAGCGGTCGCCGGCGGCGCGTACCGAGACGTCGACGAATTCCTCCATCGCGAACGGCAGCACCACGTGCAGCGCCGCGCCGCGCGCGAGCAGGGCCTCGGCGAACAGGATGTCGGCACCGCTCGCCAGCGAGCCGTAGCCGGCGGCGACGCCGCCGGCCAGCGCGCGGCCGATGCCGGCGGCCACCGCGTCGACATCGCCGGGTTTCAGGCGCCGGTCGGTTCGACCCGCCTCGGCGACCATGTGCCCACAGAAATGAATCACCGCGGGCGCATCGAGCGGTGCCAGCACCGCGGCCGCGTCGCCGTCGAGCAGCAGCTCGAGCTGGCGGCGGGTACTGGCCATGGCCGAGTAGTCCCGACCGGCGAAGGGCGCGGCGCGGGCGAGCGAATCGCGGGCCGCGCCGGCATCGCCGAGCAGTATTCGCGCCTCGGCGAGGGTGGCGAGACGAAAATACTCGGCCAGCCCTTCTCCTGCGCCCTGCGCCTCGACCAGCGTCACGCAGCGTCGCGCCAGGCGCGCCGCGACGTCGGACTCGCCGGCAAGCGCGAACAGCGTCGCCGCATTGATGGCGGGGTAGTAGGCACCGGTCTCGTCGAAGATCCGGTGGTAGGCGCGCGCCGCCTGTGCGAGCGCCGCCCGCCGCCCGCTACCGGACAGTGACAGCGCATGATCCTTGAGCAACCGCGGTCCCAGCGCGCGGTGATCCACATCCTCCGACGCCATGAGGGCACTGTCCCGGTACACCGCCATGGCGGTCTGGGTGGCGCCGGAGCGAGCCAGCGCGAGGATGCCCCAGTAGCGGGCGTCGTCGTCGCCCGGATGCTCGCGCAGGTGGCGGCGTGCAAGATCGGCCGCGGCGAGATATTCACCACTGCCGACCAGGGACTTGAGCTCGGCGACTGGCGACGCGGCCGGGATCTTCACGTTTCCCGGACCCGTCTCGGGCCTGCTTGTTGCGCGCCGCGCCGCGACACGGTCGACGCCCGCGGACGCCGATCGCAGACCGCCTCGCGCCCGGGAGGACGCTGGCCGGTCATGACATCGATCCTGTAACGGAAGGCGCCGTGTCGCGATGCGTGTCTCTCGTTCGTCAATCGGCCCTCCTGCGCCGGGTTGTTTCCCACCGGAGTCTTGCGCCGCATCGGGCAGGCGTCAAGCCGGTGAATTGCAACGCGTCGACGAGTTGACGACAATGCGCACGGCGACCTCGAGCACGTACGCCGGCCGGTTTCCGATGCAAGACGCGCACCACATCAAGTTCTGCCACATCACGAAGACCGCGGGCACATCCATCGAGGAAGCCGGGCGTGAGGCCGGCTTCCGCTGGGGCCGCCTGGACGAAGAGTACCTGGAGCAGTTCCCCTACCCACGCCACCGGCTCACCCGGCCCAGCGACGCGATCTGGCACTTGCCGCTGCGCGAGTTCGACGTCAATCCCTACGAGAACTGCCTGGTATTCACCGTCGTTCGCGATCCCTACACACGCGTGGTCAGCGAGTTCTATTGCCCGTGGTTCGGTCCCGGCGAACCGGACGACCTCACGGAGAATCAGTTCAATGAATGGATTTGCCGACAGCTGGACGCTCCCATCCATCACTCCCACCTCTGCCCCCAGCACCGCTACGTGTTCGGCCCCGCGCAAGAACGGATGATCGAGGTCGTGCTTCACTTCGAGAACCTCGCACGGGAGTTCAATGAATTCATCGAGACCTACCGACCCGGCTGCCGGCTGGACCGACACGAAAACCCGCGACGCGTCTATCCGAGTCGTTTCTCGGCCGATTCACTGGACCGGCACAGCGTCGACGCCATCAATGCATTCTACGCACGGGACTTTGAGGAATTTGGATACGACAGGCGGTGACCGACCGGGCGGTGACCAACAACCGGCGGCGGCATTGCGCTGTCTCTGCCCGGTTGTCAGAATCCATCACTGTTCCGCCGGCCGGCCGCCCCGAATCGATCTGCCGTGACTGCCTACAAGCCCGAGATCAAGTTCACCCACATCACCAAGACCGGCGGCACGTCCATCGAAGCCGTCGGCCGCGAGCACGGGTATCTATGGGGCAAGGCCGATCGCACGTACCTCGCGAGGTTCCGCCGGACGCGGCCGGCAAGGATCCGAAAGGGCGACACGCTGTGGCACCTGCCGCTTCGGGAATTCGAGAAGAACCCCTACGAGGGCTGCCTGGTGTTCACCGTCGTTCGCGACCCGTACACCCGCGTCGTGAGCGAATTTCATTGTCCCTGGTTCGGCGCCGGGAATACCCACCTGCATACCCCGGCATCGTTCAACGAGTGGGTACGGGACAACCTGCGGACGGCGATCGATCGTTCGCACCTGTGCCCACAGGTGTTTCACGTCTTCGACCGTGACGGAAGGCAGCTCGTCGACGCGATACTGCGCTTCGAGACGCTTGAAACCGAGTTCAACGATTTCATCGAGCCGTATCGACCGTCGTGTCGACTGACGAAGTTCGAGAACCGCACCCCGGCGACCAGACGCACGATCGACGCGGATTCGCTGGACCGCCAATCCATCGACCTGATCAATGCCTTCTACCGTGACGACTTCGAGACCTTCCGGTACCACAGGCGATAAAACGCCGGCTTCGAGCATGCCACGACCGGCCTTGCACTACCGGGGGCACGAGCCGTTCGACCTCGCCGATGCGCCCGCGGGCATCTGCGTCGTTCGCAACGAGATGCTGAGACTCCCCGCCTTCCTCGAACACTATCGTCGACTCGGACTCGGGCAGTTCATCGTCATCGACAACGATTCGTCGGACGGTTCGACCGGGTACCTGGACGAACAGAAAGACGTCTTGCTTTTTCATACCCGTGACCGCTACGCCGACGCGCACTCCGGGATTGCATGGGTCAACGCGATACTCGATCGGTATTGCGCCGGACGATGGATCCTGTTCGTCGACGCGGACGAACTGCTCGTCTGGCCCGGCATGGAGAATGACGGCATCGACGGGCTGGTGCGTCGGCTGGACGCGCAAAGCGCCGGCGCATTGTTCACCGTCATGCTCGACATGTACGCCGACCGGCCGTTCGGCTCGATCGGTTATGAACGCGGCGCGTCGCTTACCGCATGCTGCCCGTTCTTCGACCCGGGACCGTACCGGGTCGTCAGGTCGCGCCGGTTTCCGTTCAGGCAGGTGTACGGCGGCGTACGGGCACGGATCTTCCGTGAAATGAACGCCGACTTTCACCCGCCGACCATCAGCAAGGTGCCCATGGTTCGCTGGCGGGAAGGGCAGCATTTCGCGCATTCGGCCCATGCCCTCGGATTGTCGGAGAAGCTGCCCGATTTTCAGGCCGCGCTACTGCACTTCAAGATGCTGGACGACTTCGTCGACAAGTGTGCCGTGGAAGCGAATCATCGCCAGTACTATGCCGGCGGCCGTGAGTATCGCCTCATCGGCGAAGCCATAACAAAGCGCGCTAACGCGTCCTTTCACGATCCCGACGTGTCCGTTCGCTACACCCGGGCCAACCGTTTGGTCGAAATGGGTCTGCTGCAAGGCGGCGGCGCACCAGCGCCTACGCCCCCTGGAAGGCGTCCAGCACGTTGACCGTGTTGACGCCGATCTCGGAGACGGCGTAACCGCCCTCCATCACGAACAGGGTCGGCAGGCGCAGCCGGCCGATGCGATCGCCGTAGCGGCTGAAATCGTCGCTGGTCAGCTTGAAGAAGCTGATGGGATCGTTCTCGAAGGTATCCACGCCGAGGGAAACCACCAGCGCGTCCGGCGCATACGCGGCGATGCGGCGGCAGGCGTCGTCGAGCGCCGCCCCCCAGACCGCGTAGGGCGTGCCCGGCGGCATCGGGTAGTTGACGTTGAATCCCTCGCCGCGACCGGCGCCGGTCTCGTCGGCGTAGCCGAGGAAATGCGGAAAGGCATCCTCCGGCTGGCCGTGCAGCGACAGGAACAGCACGTCGTCGCGCTGGTAGAAAATATCCTGGGTGCCGTTGCCGTGATGAAAATCGACGTCGAGGATGGCGACGCGCCGCGCGCCGTCCTCGATGAAGCCCTCGGCGGCGATGGCGGCGTTGTTCAGAAAGCAGTAACCGCCGTAGAGGTCGGACGCGGCATGATGTCCCGGCGGCCGGCACAGGGCGAAGGCGACGCCGTCCTCGGCGACGCGCCGCTGCGCCGTCACCGCGCAGGCCGCCGCCGACCGCGCCGCCTGCCATGTACCCTGCGTGATCGCCGTCTCGATGGCCATGCAGTAGTAGCCAAGCTTGCCGTCGATGAAGCGCGGCGCCTTCTGCCGCATGCGCCGCGCCGGCACCACCATGGCGATGGCATCGCCCTTGTAGTCCGCCGCCACCCAGTCGTCCCAGGCGGTCTGCAGGAACTCGATGAAGTCCGGCGCGTGAACCCGCTGCACCAGCGACAGGTCGAGCTCGCCCGGATCGGCAAAGTCGTCGTAGCCGCGGACCCTGAGGCGATCGACGATGATGTCCCAGCGCTCCGGGCATTCGAACGGCCGGACGAGTTCGCCGCCGAACAATTCACCACGCGGAAAATGCAGCCGGTGCTGCTCGCTGCGAATGACTTTCATGGAGAGAACAGACTCGGGTGTGAGGCGAGCGGGGATGATACCCGATCGCGATTTCAACGGGTCCTTCCAGCGAATCGCCGTTGCGCCGCTCTACCGCTCGTCGCCGGCCACCCCGTAACCCGGCGCCGACGCCGGATCGAGGGCGCGCGTGACGTAGTCGTTAAGCTGCGGGCGGTACAGGCGCCAGAGCGCCTCGAGTCGGCCGACGGGATCGTCGTCCCAGTCGACGCGCAGGTCGGCGACCGGCCACGACACCGTGTCGACGAGCAGCAGGCCGGCCGAGTGCACCGGGCCGGCCTCGCCGCCAGCCGCGAGGCCGGCTCGCAACGCCGCCACGAGGCGATCGCCGAGGTCGCCGTCGGCCGTCCCGAAGGCGTGGGTCATGCTGGCCGGCACGGCATCGCTGGCCAGCAGGTTGCCGGCACAGGCGGCGTCGTCGATGAACGACTCGGCGTGGATGCCGAGCACGTGCTCGCCGCTGAACACGGCGCTGCCGCCGTCGGCGTCGACGGCGGTGAGCTGTCGATAGCCGATGTGCGGCGTCGATGCCTTCAGGATCGCGATCGCCTGCGCGGCGCTGGCGCCGAGTTCCATCAGGTCCAGGCACTGCGGTCCCAGCGACGGATCGGTGATGTTCTGTGAGGCCACGGCGCCGACGCCGGCGCGGGCGAAGGCGCAGCGCGCCGCCACCGCCGGCGACGACGAGCACACGGCCAGCCCGAACCGGCCGGATTCGCGGCAGCGCGCGGCGATGGAGAAGGTCACGGGATCACCGCCGTGGCGTCGATCTCCACCAGCCACTCGGGCCGCGCCAGCGCGACCACCACCAGTCCCGTGCTCACCGGGTGCACGCCGCGCAGGTACTCGCCCATGGTCCGGTACACCGCCTCGCGATGACGCACGTCGACCAGGTAGACCACGATCTTGGTGACGTGCGCCATGGTGGCGCCGCACTCGTCGAGCAGTTGGCGGATGTTCTGCATGACCCGGTGGGTCTGCGCCACCGGGTCGCCGATGCCGACGTTCTCCGAGGTATCGATATCCTGCGCCACCTGGCCGCGCAGGAACACCATGCGGCCCTCGGCGACCACGGCCTGGGCGAGATCGGTGTCCAGGTTCTGCTCGGGATAGGTGTCCTTCGTATTGAAGGGACGGATGCGCTGGTGGATCATCGTCTCGCTCCGGTCAGTTGGCCGTGTCATCGGCGTAGTAGCGTCGCACCGCCTCGTCGCCGCCGGCCAGCTGGAGTCCGCCGGTGACCGCGTCCGACAACCCGGCGGACTTGCGTACGAAGTCGAGCGGACCGTCCCAGCCGAAGTTGCGATAGACCGCGCCCAGGTGGGCGAACGGCGGCGACTGGGCGAAGAGCTGGAACGTCAGGCGATGGCCGGCGTAGTCGGAATTGAGCAGGTCGCGGGCGAAGGCCAGCAGCTTGCGACGATCGTCGGCGACCCACTCGTCGTTGATGGTGTAGAACTTCTCCAGCCATCTTCCTGCCTCGGGATGCCTGAAGCTGGCCTCGTCGGGGGTGATGCAGATCTGCCCGCCGCACAGCTCGCGCGCCACGTGCACCATCGCCGGCAGGTTGGCGCAGGCATGCACGCGGCCGGTGTAGAGCAGCGACTGGTTGGGCATGACGAGGCCGCCGGGGCTCGGCTCGGCCAGCGTGATCGATGCCGTGAGATGGGCGTTGATGCCCTCGCGGTAGACGGCGAGCTGGGCGAGCTTCTCCTGCACCGCCGGCTGCCTGTCGAGACCGGTCTGGCGCACGTTGAACAGCGCCGCGCCGATCATCATGTCCGCGGTCTTGAGAATCCTCTGCACGAAGGCGAAGGCCGAGTAACGGTGCAGGGTGGCGCGAATGTAGGTCGCCGCGCGGGTGTGACGATAGAACAGCACGTTTTCCCACGGCACCAGCACGTCGTCGAAGACCACCAGCGTGTCGACCTCGTCGAAGCGGTTGGCCAGCGGGTAGTCCTCGCGCCGCCCGCGCCCGGCGAAGCCGGTGCGGCAGATGAACTTCAGGTTCGGCGAGCCGAGGTCGCAGACGAAGCCGACCGCGTAGTCGGACAACTCCGCATCGCCCCAGTTGGCGATGGTCGGCTTGGTGAAGGCCTGGTTGGCATAGGCCGCCGCGGTCTCGTACTTCGCGCCGCGCACCACGATGCCGGCATCGGTTTCCTTCGCCACGTGCAGCAGCATGTCCGGATCCTGCTCCTGCGGACGCTTCGAGCGATCGCCCTTGGGATCGGTATTGGCGGAAACGTGAAACGGGTCGGCCGCCACCGCCCGCTCGACGTGACGGCGAATGTTCTCGGAGAAGCGGGCGTCGACTTCGTTCAGCACGTCCTGGCCGTCGAACAGCGACCACATCTCGCCGATGGTCTCGTCGCCGACCCGCGTGACCACGCCGGCGATGTCCTCGAACACGGCGTCGGCCGCGCGGCGCTTGTCCCACCAGTCGCGCGCGGTGCGCGGCAGCTTCAGTCCCACCGCGAAGCGTTCGCCGGCGTCGTCGAAGGTCATCAGCGGCGCCGTGGCCGTCTCGTGCTGCATGTCGTAGATGCGCGCCCGCACGTCGACGAGCGGCTTGAACATGGGATGCGACGGCACGTCGTCGACCCGCTCGCCGTCGATGTAGACCTCGCGGCCGTCGCGGATGGAAGCGATGTATTCCTCTCCGGTTCTTATCATGTCTTTTCTCGTGGTGTCGCGCGCTTCGTGGGTATTGTCCATCAAATACGCCCGCGCGGACAAAACCGTCGCGCAAGGGGCACGTGCGCCCGGACCGTTCGCCCACGGGTGACGGCAACCTGCCCGTATCGGTTATGCTGGGCACCGGTCGCTCGGCGCCCGGGCGAGAGAGCGTTCGTCGACCGCTATTCATCCCGCACAAGGACAAGGAAACGATGCCCGCAGCATCCTACCTGCTCACCTTCAGCGATCGCGACGGCAAGCGGCTTGCGCCGCTGAAGGCGGTGCTCGCCTGGCTCGCCGCATTGGAGGACATCGAGATCGTCCTCGTGGAGCAGGACGATCGACCGCGCGTCGATCCCGAAAACCTGCCGCCGGGGATCGTGTACCGGTTCGCGTTCAACGATGGGCCGTTCAACAAGTCCTGGGGCCTGAACGTCGCCGCGCGGATCGCGCGCCACGACCTGCTGGTCACCGGCGACGCCGACATGATCCTGCCCGGCGCCGCTCTCGGCAGGGCGCTGGCAGTGTGCGAGAGCCGCTTCGACGCGGTCAATCCGTATTCGCACCTGGTCGATCTCGACGAACGGCAAACGCGATCGTACCTCGACGGCGAACTGGCGCTCGAGGAGGCGGGGCGCGACGGTTCGCGAGACCGCAAGGCCGACGGCGAGTTCCTCTGTTTCTGCGGCGGCATCTGCGTCTACCGCCGCGAGGTCTACTTCGCGTTGGGCGGCATGGACGAGCGCTTCGCGGGCTGGGGCGGCGAGGACGACGCGATGAGCGTCAACCTGCAACGCTGCACCGACCGGATCGCGGTACAACGCGATACCCATGCTTATCATTTATGGCATCCGCGCGCGCCCGAGCGCTACACCCATGCCCAGTACCGGCGCAACCTGGCGCTCGCGCAAGCCTACGTGTCGTGCGCGCCGGAGGCGCTCGACGCGTGGCGAAGAACC
>JAUIDF010000369.1 GCA_030429125.1 Gammaproteobacteria bacterium
CGAACGTCGGGTCGTTGATCGAAGCGCCGGACACGTTGATCGATACCATCGGGTCGTCGGGTGTTGCACTTCGCGCCGCCACCTTGTCGAGCACCCTGGGGATCACCCACCGGTCGAGGCGGTGCATCTGCTCGAACTGCTCGCACGCCGGGACGAACTCGGCGGCAGCGACGACGGCGCCGTCGTCGCGCACCAGGCGAAGCAGCGTTTCCAGCGCCACCACGCGGCGCGCGCCGCCCAACGAGATGACCGGTTGTACGTGGATGGACAGCCTGTCCTTGTCGAGCGCCTCGCTTACCCGCACGGCCCATCGGGTCATGCCGACCTGGCGGCGATAGAACGTGTCTCCCGACCGGGCCAGGTGGTACTGGTTGCGGCCATGATGCTTGGCGGTGTAAGCCGCCCGGTCCGCGGCCTCCATGGCGCTGGTGAGGGAGGGTGTCGCGGCGTTGATCTCGGCGATGCCCACGCTGAGACGAACGCCGAGTCGTTTGCCGTCGCGGACGAACCGCAGATTCGCGACGCGACGAATCAGGCGATCGCAGGCCGCCCGCGAATCCTCGGCGGTCTGTTCGTTGAGCAGAACGACGAACTCGTCGCCGCCGACGCGCGTGACGATCCCTCCCGCACCCACTTCATCCTGAATCGTTCTGGCCACTTCCCGCAACAGGTCGTCGCCCGCGGCGTGGCCGTACCGGTTGTTGACCAGGCGGAACTGGTCGAGGTCGACGTACCACAGCGCCGACGGGGTGCCGTTGGCGCGGGCGGCATCGACCAATTCTTCGCCGACGGTCATGAGGTGACGGCGATTGAAGAGTTGCGTGAGCGGATCGCGGATCGCCAGCGATTCGAGCTCGGATTCGCGCTGCCGCAGCTTGCGCTGGGTCGCCTCGAGCCGCGCGATGGTTTCGTTGAGCCTCTCGATGGAAAGGCAGGCGGCGAGCTTGGTGGAGGTGATCGAGGCGATGATGGTGAGTACCTCGAGGTGTTCGCGGGTGTAAAACCCGGGCTGCTCGTTCTCCGAGTCGATCACGCCGATCACGCGGCCGGCGTGAATGATGGGCACCGCGATCTCGGACAGCCGCGACGCATCGTCGACGATATATCTCGGATCGGTCCGCGTGTCCTCGACGATGATCGGCCGACCGGACCGTGCCACCGCGCCGACGATGCCCTTGCCGATCTCGATGACGATGGGATCGCGAATTTCCCTGTCCGCCGGGTTCTTCGGGCCGTAGGCCGCGCGCTGTACCAGGCACCCGCGGTCAGCGTCCGCCAGGTAGATGACGCAATCATCGAAGCCCAGGTTGGCAATGGCATCGCGTGAAATGAGCCACAGCACATCCGCCAGCGAGTCCACGCGCAGCAGATCGATTGCCAGGTCGTTGACGATTCTCAGGTAGCGCGTCTTTTGCGCCAGCATGGTGTAGACCGGCTGGTCCATGCCATGCGCGGAGGGGGCGGCGAACAGCAAGCGGAAGTCGCTCTCGTCCCTTTCGTGTTGGCGTTTGCTTTCCCTGAAGGCTTGCATCGGTGGTCTCCCTGGCTCGCATTCCCAAGGCGCGATACGGCGTTGGGAAGCACGCGACGTAATGATCGGTTCGGGCCTGTGGCCGCGAATGCTACCGAAAGTGCCCCGATTGTCGTAGCGGCTGGTCGGGCAGATTCTGCCGTTCGTCGAAAGTCGGCGTCGAAGTACTTGATTTTCAACAAGAGATATTTAATTTATCGTCACGCGGCCGGCGCCGGTTCGATCCGGTGGGCCCCCGGGGCACGGTGGTCTTGCCACCGATGACTGATTCAAGGGAGTTGAGCCATGCAGAATAATATGGAGAGGCGCCGTGCCCGGCGGCACGGCCGACGCCAGTTACCTGGGACCACGAGCGGCATCGAAGGTTGCCCGACCGCCGGCGCCGACCTCCGACACCTGCCGATCGTCGACATCTCGCCGCTGTATCGTGCCGACAGTCGCGCCCGCGGCGCAGCCGTCGGCCGGCTCGGCGCCGTCGCTCACGAGATCGGTTTCCTGTACATCACCGGTTACGGCATCCGCGAGCGCGTGATCGATCGGGCGCTCGCCGCGGCGCGCGGGTTCTTCTCGCAGCCGCTTCGCTTCAAGCGCGGCTACTATATCGGTGACGCCGCGAAGCATTGCGGCTACGTGCCGACGACCGAGCGCGGCGACTACGACGACGAGTCGACACGCCGGTACGAGGCCTTCGACCTGTCCGTGGACCGGCCGGCGACGGAGTTCGACTTACGCGCCGGCAATATCCTCGCGGGCCCCAACCGGTGGCCCGACGTCGTCGGCTTCAGGCCCGCCGTCCGCCGTTGCATGGACGAACTGCTCGCCCTGGCGTACCTTCTGGTGGATGCGCTGGAAACGTATCTCGGCGTGCCCCGCGGCTGGTTCAGGGACAGGATGTCGCGGCCCATGAGCCAGCTTCGCCTGATCCACTACCTGCGCAACACCGATACCGGCGACGGCGGCAGCAACATGGGTGCGCACACAGACTACGAATGTTTCACGATACTGAAACAGTTCGCTCCCGGGCTGCAGGCGCTGAACGCGGCCGATCGCTGGATCGACGTGCCGCCCGTGCCCGGCACGCTGGTGATCAACATCGGCGACATGCTGGAGACCTGGACCGGCGGCCATTTGCGTTCCACCCTGCACCGCGTGGTCAACAACGGGCGAGAGCGATAC
>JAUIDF010000071.1 GCA_030429125.1 Gammaproteobacteria bacterium
GCGGCTGAACGCGGTACTCGGGGTTCACCTCGCCGTCGCCGCGAATGGCCCGCATGTTGGCCTGCGGCCTGGGATCGAAAAACGAGACGGCGCCGGGATCGAGATCGGCTCGTCCCCGGCGCGGCGGCCAGCGACCGGGCACCTTGACGTAGTAGGTGCCGCTCAGGTAACTGTGCGGATGATTATGCAGGTTGTGGTAGTCGCCGGTCCGGTTGACGTTGGCCCAGGCGTGCAGCCGCCACTGGATGTCGTAGCCGATGCCCAGCTTGCGCAGGTAGTCGGCAATCGACTTGTTCACACATTGCCTGAGCCAGTCGATGGCGGGATGCTCGCTGTCGAACAGGTCGTAGGACGTATAGTTCGTGGTCATCGACTCGTTGTCGCCTTCGCGCTCGAGAATGATACGCTCGAGATGCCCGTTGACATTCCCGCTGTGCGGAATATCCCGCTCCAGGAACAATGTCGGCCACCGCTCGGTGAACCCGTCTTGAGATAAACTGTCCAAGTGTCCTCCGACCCGCGTCATTCGTCAGCCATTGTAGTACACGAATGACCCCGGTCGACGCCTGCCCGTCTACACCACACGCCAAGCACCGTGATCCATCGCACCCTGGCCTGGCTGGCCAATCATTCCGTCGTTTTCCACGGCATTGCCGCACTGCTGACGGCAGCGGCCATGGTCATTGCCTACCAGACCATCGACCCGGCGCCCGGGGATCGTATCGTCATCAGCGCCGGACGCAAGGACGGTGCGTACTACCAGTACGCGAGCGAGTACGCACGCCGACTGGCCGACAGCGGCGTGACGCTGGAAGTGCTCGAGTCGAACGGATCGGTCGAGAACCTCGCGCGGCTGCGCGACGGCGACATCGATGTCGATCTCGCCTTCGTCCAGGGCGGCATTGCGCGGCCGCAGGACGGCGAGTCCCTGGCATCGCTGGCCAGCGTCTACTACGAGCCGATCTGGTTCTTCTACCGTCATCCCGACGGCGCGACTGCCGACACCTTGCGAGACATGGGCAATTTTCGCCTGGCTGTGGACCGGGAAGGCAGCGGTACGCGCGCCCTGGTGTCCCGATTGCTGCAGGAGAACGGCGTGGACGTCACGCGAGGCGACCTGCTGCCGCTGGGCGGACTCGACGCGGTGGCCGCGCTGCGCGACGGCCGGGTCGACGGGGCGTTCTTCATCGCCTCCCCGGACAGTCCGACACTTCAATCGCTGTTTCGGGCGCCCGACGTGCGCGTCATGAGTTTCGGTCGCGCCGAAGCCTATGCCATGCGCTACGACTTTCTCGTCCATGTGCGCCTGCCGCGCGGCGTGATCGACCTCTCCCGGGACATTCCCCACCACGACGTCGAGATGGTTGCGACGACCGCGAACCTCATCGCGCGTCGTGATCTTCACCCGGCCCTCGTCGACCTGGTCCTGTCCGCCGCGACCGCCGTTCACGGGGGCGAAGGGATGTTCGAGGCGCGCGGCGAATTCCCCTCGCCCGAACACGTCGACGTGCCCATCAACCCCGAGGCCGAGCGCTACCTGTCGCACGGACCGGGCTTTCTGGACCGATACCTGCCCTTCTGGGCGGCGACGCTGGTGGACCGCTTCAAGGTCATGCTGATCCCGTTGCTGGTGGTGTTCATTCCCCTGTTCAAACTGGTGCCGACGCTGGTCCTGTGGAACCTTCGCTCCCGCGTGTTCCGCTGGTACGGCGAGCTGGCGCGGGTGGAAAAGCAGATCCAGGCGGGTACGGCGCAGGACCGCCGGCGGGCCGCGGACCGCCTCGACGACATCGACGCCACGCTGCGCACGGTCAGAGTCCCCGGCGCGTTCAACCAGAACCTGTATATCCTGCGCGAACACGTCGACCTGCTGCGTTCGCGAATTCACCGGGATTCGGGTTCCGAGGACGAAATCGACTCGCGCGAACAGCATTGACGTTTTCTTGACGCCTGCCGGGACGGTCGCCGGACGCGTGCCCCCTAGACTGCCTGCCGTCGCATGGTGCGACCGATGTTCACTACACCAGGAAGTCTTACGGAGACAGTCAAATGACCCACAACCCGCAAACAGTTACAGACGCCCGGGGCGTACCGATGTCGTGGTGCGCCGAGTCGTCGCGCAACGCCTACGAGAAGGCCCTCTATCGTTTCCAGAGCTATTTTGGCGACCCGACCGTCACGCTGTCGGCCGCCGTCGAGGCGGAACCGGATTTCGTGATGGGACACGTGTTCAACGCCAGCGCCATGCTGCTGACGAGCGAGCGTGCGCCGATACCGGCCGTCATCGAGAGCATCGAGAAGGCGGAATCGCTGGCAGGCAAGGCCACGTGGCGTGAGAAGGCGCTGACCGCCGCCGCACGCCACTGGATGGAAGGCCGCTGGCGTGATGCATGCGCCACCTGGGATCGCGTACTGGCGGAACACCCGCGCGACGCCTTCGCCATCCAGTGCGGCCACCTGACCGATTTCCTGCTCGGCGACGCCGTCAACCTGCGCGACCGCGTCGCCCGGGTCCTGCCGCATTGGGACCGCCAGGTGCCGGGCTATTCCTATGTCCTCGGCATGTACGCGTTCGGCCTCGAGGAATGCAACCAGTATGCGCAGGCCGAGGCGAATGCGCGAACCGCCCTCGGCATCGAGCGCCGCGACGGCTGGACGGTCCACGCATTGACTCACGTGCTTGAAATGCAAAACCGTTTCGACGAGGGACGCGAGTTCCTGCAGTCGACGTCACCCGACTGGGCACCGGACAACGGATTCGCGTTTCACAACTGGTGGCACCTGGCCCTGTTTCATCTCGAGTCCTGCGACTTCGACGGCGCACTCCGGCTTTACGACGAACAGGTCATCCCGGAACCGTCGGAGGTATCGATGCAACTGCTCGACGGCAGTGCGTTGCTGTGGCGCCTGCGGCTGCAGGATGTCGACGTCAGCGACCGGTTCGGCACCCTGGCGGACATGTGGGCGGCCAAGACGGACGTGGAGAACGGCTACTACGCGTTCAACGATTTTCACGCGGTAATCGCACTGGCCGGCGCCGGCCGGATTGCCGAGGCGCGGGACGTGCTGGCGGCGGTTCAATCGGCTGCTCGCACCAACCCGGCACTGACGCGGATGATGGCCAATGACGTCGGCATCGGTGCCTGCCAGGCGATCATCGATTTCGTCGAGGGACGCCACGAGGCAGTCGTCGACGCATTGCTTCCGATGCGCTCGTATGCCAACCGGTTCGGCGGCAGTCATGCCCAACGCGACATCCTGACGCAAACCCTGCTCGAGGCCGCGGTGCGCTCCGGGAACCGCGCACTGGCCGGCAACCTGGTCAACGAGCGCGCCGTGCAACGTCCGCACAGCCCGATGACCCGGCGCTTTCGAGAGCGGGCGAACGCCGGCTGACACGGGTCGCAACCGAAGGCGCCGGGAATCGGGGACCCGAACCCGGCGCCGACGATCGGTTCACGCCGGGTTGAAATGGCCGAACGTGAGTCCGTGCCGATCCGTATAACGTCGAAGCGCGTCCACCGCATCGCGCGATGACCGGCTTTGCGGGTCGTCGAGAATCCGGTTCACCACGCGACAGAACGGCAGGGCGACAGGGACGTCGCGGCCGCAAAGAAACGCTTCGAAACGAACCAGCAGGCGCCTCGCCTCGGCCATGTCCTGATCCAGCAACAGGCGGCTCACCGCGTAGTGATAGAAGTGAATCTGGTTGTGGGACACGCAGTCGATCGAGTCCAGGATAGACTCCGCCTGGTCGAACAACGCCCGCGCACGCTCCCTGTCGGGCGCGCAAAAGCCCGCCATGCCGAGGAGCCAGGGGCCGGCATAGGCAGGTCGCAGGTCGACCATTCTCTGCGAGGCTCCGGCCAGCCGTGCGAACCCCTCGTCCCGGTTCCCCCGGATACATTCGTCGTAACCGATCATGCACAGCGCTTCGATCTCGAATCGCACGCTGCCCACCGATGAACACAGGTCGAAACTCTGCCTGGCGAACGACACGCCCTGCTCGAGTTCCCCCCGTTCGTAGGCGATCTCTGCCAGGACGCTGGATATCAGCCCCTGGTGACGAAGATGTCCGGCCGCCTTTGCGATGTCATAGGCCTTCAGCGCATCCTCCAAACCGTCGTCCGGGGCGCCCAGGTAGACCTGGGTCCAGCCGCGCATGACGAGGTTGTTCGCCACCTGCCGCTGGATATCATGCGCCGACGCCAGCGCCACGCACCGGTCGAACTGGGCGTAGGCCTCGCGCATCTGGCCCTGCTGGTACTTCGCATCCGCGATTGTGCTCATGGCTTCGACCTGCAGGTCGACACTGTCGGCCTGACGGGCCGCCGCCATGGCCTGCTCGGCATAGGCCAGGCATCGGTCGAGATAGCCGCGGGCGAAGGCGATTCGGCTCGCCAGGATCTCGGACTTGGCGCGCAGGTCATGCTGGTCCGACGAGAGCTGCTCCCGGATTCGCTTGATCAATTCCCGCGCCTCGTCGTGACGATCCAGCACGATGAGGGACTCGGCGAGACCGACGAGCACGTGCACGGACGCTGCCGAATCGAGCGCGCGACGAAACCAGTAGGCGGCCTCGCGATACGCGCCCGTCAGCTGCGCGAGCCTCGCCCGCAACACCGACAACTCGCCGGACTCGGGAAACACCCTCAGCGCATGGTCGACCAGCGTCACCGCACGGTCATACTCGAAGCCCGCGATCAGTTGCTCGGTGACGTCACGACAGGTGTTCCCGGCGTCGGCCGAACGCGACCCGGCCAGGTGCCAGGCGTGCCAGTACTCGTCGCGGGTGGCGAAGTGTCCGGCGGCCTTGAGATGAAGCTCCGCCAATTCGTCGGCCAGCATCGAGTCGTAGATGCCGCGATGAATCAATTCGTGAAGAAACCGGCCCTCTCCGTCCGACAGGACCAGCAGCCCCTGGGCGAACAGGCTGTCGAGCTCGGCGTCGGGCTCCGGAACGATCGAGCGCAGCGCCGCGGTGCTGAATCGGGGTCCGAGCACCGCGGCCGCACGAATCGCCAGGCGCTCCCGTTCGGACAACCCGTCGAGTCTCGCACCGACGATGCTCTGGATGCTGTCCGGCAAGCCGCCGTCGCCGTGATCGACCGCCATCAGGAGTTGTTCGAGAAACAACGGGTTCCCCGCGCTTCGAACGACGCAGTCCTCCAGGCGCGGATGCTCCGACCCGGCCAGGCGCTGCGCCAGCCGCCGGCAATCGTCCGGCGGAAGCGGCTTCAGGTCCATCGTCGTCATCGGCGCACCGCTCATGGCACCGCGCCACGAGGCCCGCAGCGCCTCGCCCTCGTGTCGGCTGGTCATTGCCAGTACGAGCCGGTGGGTCGTGGTCAGCGCGGCGAGCTCGGCCAACTGGGACAATAGCTTCTGGCCGGCCCAGTGGATGTCCTCCACCAGCAGCACGATCGTACGCTCGGCGCCGATGCGCTCGAACAAGGATCGAAACAGGCGGCGTTCGTGGTCACGGTGATCATCCGCGTCGAGCCGCTCCAGCGCCAGGGCGCGCCCGGCGTCACCCGCGGGCTGGAACAGGGCCGATGCAAACGTGACGAGTTCCGGCGAGATTTCCAGCGATACCAGGTACGATCGTAGCGTGTCGGCATCGACCGGGGTGTTCGCGTCATTCCTGGACCAGGCCAGCAGCCCCCAGAGGACGCCTTCCACCAACCCGGTTCGCCGGGATACCGACGGATCCCCGATTCGATGCTGAATGCACAAATCGCCCTGCGCCATGGCCTCGTCCATGGCCTTGTGGACCAGGCGGGACTTGCCGATACCCGCGTCGCCACGAATCATGAAGACGTGGCCGTGCCCGCCATCCCGACAAAGCGCCAGCATGGCTCGAAGCTGCCCCATCTCCAGCCGCCGCCCGATGAATCCCGGCAGCGGCCGCACCGGCTGCGCGGCGTCGAGAGACTCGAACCGCCAGACGTCGACGCCGCCCGGCAGTCGATGTTCGAGGGGCCCGGTCACCTCGACATGATCGATGCAGCCGAGACGGACGGGGTCTGACAGCAGTACCCTGCAATCCGTGTCGACATCGCACATCGCCTCGACCTGGCGCAGAACCGAACCGGACAGTCGACGAATTCGCATCTCGTCCCCCGGCACGGACTCCAGCTGCACGACCGCCCGTCCCGAGGCGACCGCGACGCGCATATCGCCCGCTTCGGCGAGATCCCGCGCCGCGACCAGTGCCCGCAGGCTGTCATTCGAACTGGTCCTCGGGCTGCCGAACACCAGAACGAAACAATGACTCGCCTCGATCGGCGACACCAGCGCATGGCGGCGGGCGACACTCGCGCAGCGCTCGGACAGCCCCGACAAGGCGGCATACTCCAGCGCCGGGTGGGCGGGTTCGCGTCGGCGCACTGGTGCGACCGCGACCAGCGTTACCTGGCGCAACTCGGGACGGCGTCGCAACGACACGGCGCCGCGGTCACGTTCCTCGTCCCGTCGGGGCACGGCGGCACGACTGCGCTCGCTCATCAGCGCAATCTTCAATGATTCGGTTTCCGACGAAGGCGCAACGCCGAGTTCCTTGTCGAGAATCGCCCGGCAATGGCGATATTGCTGGAGCGCGTCCGGCACTCGTCCGCAGGCCGCGTAGGATTTCATCAACGCCCGATGCACGTCTTCACGCAACGGCTCGATGTTCGCCAGCCGGATGCCAATGCGAATCGCATCGGCAAAATGCTTCGATTCGAGCGCGTGCACCAGGGCCGCCTCGAAGCGTTCGCACACCTGGCGGCGAAAATGCTCCCGGCGTTCCATCAACCACTCGTCGAACGGGGGCGACTGTACGTGCATGCCCTCGAGTAAATCGCCGCGATAGTTCTCGAGCAGCCACTGCCCGGTGGCCTCGGGCGCCGTGTCGAGGCGTCGCTCCAGCAACAGCACGTCGACATCGATCATGTCGCGCTCCAGGCGAATGTGATCGTGGCCGGCGACGAGTCCGCGCGAGATGACGGGAGACGCCTTGCGCAATGCAGACAATGCCTGGCGAAGGCTGTGACGCGCACGCCCCTCTCCCGCATCGCTCCACAGAAACGCGGCAAGCCGATCCCGTGAGTGGTCGTGTCCGGGCTGCATGGCCAGCCATGCCAGCAGCGCCCGGGCCTTGCGCACCGGGATGGGCACTGGCCGGCCGTCGGCGGCGCAGAGCTCGAACCCGCCGAATAACAGCAGAGATAATCTTCCGTCCACGGCACGCACCGGTATTGACGAAATTTTGACGCCCACGGCGACGGCGGGAAGACGCCACCGCCCTATTCTCTGCCTTCCGGAAATCGTCGGCAGGAATCCATCGTGGGTACACGAAGCATTATACAACCCCGTGTCTTGGGGAAGTTGAACACCGTCGCGGTGACGTGCCTGGTCGGCTCTCGTGTGCGAGGCTGGTTCGAGACACGCGCGCGGACCGGCTGCCGGCGTGCAACGGGCGAGGCATGGACGCGTTGCTGTCCCCGCATCGCCCGTGATATCGGCGTCGACCGGCTGCACGCCTCGTTCACCGATACCGGTTACGTGCCCGGGGTGGACGCCGAGTGGAGTCGCGACGAATGATCCATCGATGGATCATGACACCCGGGCGCCGGTGCGACGAAGCCTTCGCGCTGCTACGCATTGGCGGCCCCCTGACGCTGACTGCCATGGCGAACATGTCGCTGGCGATCACGGACGTGATCATGATGGGATGGATCGGCGCCTTGCAACTGGGCGCGGGCGCGGCAATCAGCGACCTGTATTCGATCCTCTTCTACCTGGCGGCCGGCATCGCCAGCGGCGGAACGCCCATACTCTCGTCACTGATCGGGGCAAACCACGCGGTGGACTTGCGACGGGCGTTCCTCGACACCCTCGCAGCAACATGCCTGGCGGGGGTGTTGCTAGCGCCGGTCGTGTGGCACGGGGCCACCGTCCTCGGGGTGCTCGGCATCGAATCCGCCGTGCTGCCCGATGCGACCCGCTATGCCCACTGGATGGCAGCCACCCTGCTGCCGATGCTGGTCGTGCGTACCTGCGTGTCCTGGTTTAGTGCAACCCAGCGCACCCAACTCGTGCTGGTCGCTACGTTATGCACGATTCCGCTGAACATCATCGGCAACGGCATGTTCATGTTCGGCTGGTTGGGCGCGCCCGCCATGGGAATGCCCGGTGCGGGCGTGTCCTCGTTCCTTGTCGCGATCGGGCTCGCGGCGGGACTGCTTGTCGCCGTTCTGCGTTCCGGTCGCTGGCGCGCGGCCGGTGCGTCCGGACCGTCATTGCGCGGCATCGTCGACTGCTGGACGACCGGGCTGCCGATCGGCGTCTCCTCTCTTGCCGAGTACGGCGTGTTCCTCGGCTCGACCGTGTTCATGGTGACGTTCGGCGCCGCAGCGGTTGCCGCGCACGCCGTGGCGATGCGATTGTCCGGTGTGCTCTTCGCACTGTCGCTCGGCATCTCGCAGGCCGCCACCGTACGCGTGGCGTATTGGCAGGGCGCCGGCGACGGCCTTCGGGTACGCGTGACGGCGGCGACGGCGATGACGATCGCCGGCGCCATCTGCCTGTTCGATTGCCTGTTGCTGTGGCTGTTCGCCGAACCGATCGTTTCGCTGTTCCTGGTCGGCGAAGACGCCGGTTCGCCAGCCTTCGTTCTCGCCGTCGTGCTGGTCGGCATTCTTGCGCCGGTGGAAGGCATCGGCGCCTTCTCCACCGTCGCCATCGGCGCACTGCGCGGCCTGAAGGATACGCGCACACCGATGGTCCATTCCCTGGCCGGACTCTGGGGCGTGGGTGTCCCGGTCGCGATCTACCTCTCGCTAACCCGTTCGCTCGGCGCCACGGGCATCTGGTGGGGCCTGCTGGCCGGCTCGGTGGTGGTGACGCTGCTCGTCGTCGCGCGCAGTTTCCGCATGTTTCGCTCGCCGCGACAGCGCCCGATCGACGCGCATTCCCTGGCTGGCCGCTGAGGCAGCCGTGTTGCGGCTCCCGGGACCAACGTGACCCTTGGACAATCCGGCTGATGACGGCACAATGACCCCCTGAAGTACGCCGCGCGGCGGCGGGGCGATACACCGTTCGTCGCTACGGGGGCCGGGGAATTCATGGAGCGCTTTGCGTTCGAATCGTTCGTAACTACCGGATGTTGCGCCAGGCTGGCGCCTGTCGCCAGCACCATCATGTACGGCGACTTCACCACGTCTTGCGATTGAGGCGTTCCGTACGCGTGGCATCCCGGGTCACTGGATCTGTCAGTTTCAGCCTTCGCACGATATTGATCATGTCGTTCGTCGGTCTGACGACTATCGCCGTTGCACTCACCGGGTACCTCACGTATCGCGATGGTCGCACCGCCGTACGTGACACGGCCGCGCAACTGAGCACCGAGATCGCGCAGCAGATCCATAACCGCCTGCAGGCCCAGCTGGACATACCGGCCGTCATCAACGAACTCAACGCCTCCGCGATTTCCCGCGGCTTGCTGTCGCCCGACGATCAACGGGCCATGGAACGTTTTTTCGCGGGACAGGTACGTCGGATTCAGGCGACGTCGAGCATCTATTTCGGCAACACGCGGGGCGGCCTGGCCAACGCCGGCCGCGATCCGACTGACGGTTCGATCTACGTCATCGCCACAGAGGAATTCGACGCCGGCACGTTCAGGAAATTCGCCATCGACGACGACGATCGCCGCGAACGACTGCTGTTGTCGGTGCCGGGATTCGACGCGAGGACACGCCCGTGGTATCAACGCGCCCGGGATCGTCAGGGTCCCGCATGGAGCGACGTCTACGTGCTGTTTACCGGCCAGGACATGGCCATTGCCGCGAGCCGGCCGGTCATTGACGACGACGGCAATTTTGTCGGTGTGATCGCCACGGACCTGTTTCTTTCCCAGCTCAATGACTATCTCGGCAGTCTCTCGATCGGTGGTAGCGGACTGGCGTTCATGCTGGAATCCACCGGCGTGTTGCTGGCGAGCAGCAGCGGTGAAGCCATGTTCAGCGCAGACGAGGCCGGCGGCTGGCGTCGCACGACCGCGGCAGGCAGCACCGACCCGACGACGCGCGCGGCGTACGCGCACGCGCGGCGTCGGATCGGCGATCTCGCGGCCATCGAGGCACCGCGAACTTTCGAGTTCAATTGGAACGACCGGTACTACTTCGCCAGCGTCGCGCCGCTCGGGGGGACTCACGGTCTCGACTGGCGTACCGTCGTCGTCGTACCGGAGGAGGATTTCCTGGCCCAGGTCCGGTCGAACGCGCGCTGGACCGCGGCCCTCGTCCTGACCACGCTGATGCTGGCCCTGCTGGCGGGCGTTGCCGGCAGCCGCTGGATCAGCAATCCGCTGGTGCGACTCAATGCAGCCGCGCGAGCCCTGTCACACGGCGAACGTACACCCGTCGCCACGAGCGGGCGCATACGGGAGATCGACGAGCTGTCGAGTTCGTTCAACACGATGGCCGGTCATATTCACGAGCTGCTCGCCGGCCTGCGCGAAGAAGTCGCGGAGCGCGAGCAGGCACGCAAGGAACTCCTGCGCAGCGAATCCCTTTACCGCTCGGTGGTAGAGAATATCCGCGAGATCGTGTTCCAGCTCGACGCATCCGGACGCTTCGTTTTTCTCAACGAAGCGTGGACGACGCTGACCGGCTACAGCGTCTCGGAGTCCGTCTCACGCCCCTTTCCCGAGTTCGTGCATGTCGACCTGCGAGCCGTCGACCAGGAACACTTCGGCGCGCTCGCCGATCGCCGCAAAACCGAGCACAAGGGCGACTCGCGCCTGGTTCGAAAGGACGGCGGCGTGGTGCACGTGGAAGTATTCGCCCGCGCCATGTTCGACGAACACGGCGCCTTCACCGGGGCTGCCGGCACCCTGACCGACGTGACCGAACGTCTGCAGGTGGACAGGGCCCTTCGTCGCACGCAGAAAATGGAGGCCATTGGCCGCTTGTCCGGGGGCATAGCGCACGACTTCAACAACCTGCTCGCCATCATGCTCGGCAACCTGGACCTGATGGATCGTCGTGGCAACCTCAACAGCCAGTCGAAGCAGTGGCTTGCATCGGTGCGCCGTTCCGCGCAGCGTGCCGAGCACCTGACCCGTCAGCTGCTCGGCTTTTCCGGTCGACAGTCCACGGCGACACTCGCCTGCAGCGTCAACGAGATCATCGACGGCATGGGAGACCTGCTCGCGCGTTCGATCACGCCACAGGTCGAGTTACGCTTGAAACTTGCCGATGACGCGTGGACGACCCATATCGATTCGGGCGACTTCGAAGACGCACTGCTCAATCTCGTGATCAACGCCCGGGACGCGATGCCCGATGGCGGCGTTCTGACCATCGAAACCGCCAACCGAACACTGGACGCGGCATTCTGCGCCGTCAACCCGTCTGCCACGAGCGGCGATCACGTCGAGATCGCGGTCATCGACACCGGCGTCGGCATTCGAAGCGAGCACCTCGACCGGATCTTCGAACCGTTCTTCACCACGAAACCACAGGACAAGGGCACCGGCCTGGGGCTCGCGATGGTGTACGGATTCGCACGCCGGTCGGGAGGCTATATCACGGTGAATTCCGCCCCGGGCGAGGGCACGCGAGTCCGCCTTCTCCTTCCGCGATACGAGCAGGATCCGGCGCCCGCGGCGGAGAAGACAGTAGACGCCGGCTCGCTCCCCGGCGGCCACGAAACCATCCTGGTGGTCGACGACGAGGAAGAGTTGTGCGAACTCGCCCGCCTCCTGTTGTCGGAGCTCGGCTATCGTGCTGTCTGTGCTTCAAACGCCAACGAGGCGCTCGAGCGGCTCGCCGCTCATCCCGACATCGCGCTCCTGTTCTCCGACATCGTCATGCCCGGCGGCATGAGCGGATACGAACTCGCCGAAGCGGCCGTCGCCCAGTACCCGGGCCTCAAGGTGTTGCTGACGTCCGGGCACGAAGGAGAGGCGGGCAATGACGAAACGCGCAAGCGACTGAGGACCGACGTGCTCCGAAAGCCGTATGCCGCGAGCGAGCTTGCACGACGGGTACGCCGTGCACTCGACGAACCGCGCGACTGATGACCGCCGGCGCAGAAAACTGCGGTCGCCGGCACGGCGGTCGTTACGACGACAGGCCGCGGTGTGCCCGCGCACGCGTTCGACACTCAGGCTATCGAGCAGGGTACCGGCACCCCTAGCCTGGCCGCTTCCTCGATCAACAGCGTCGCGATGCCGGGCGCCAGTTCCACGCCCCGCGCCAAGGCCTCGCGACGCCGTCGCGCGGCCCGGTCGCCCGGCATCCTTACCGCATCGACGCCGGGCGCCGGACGATTCGCTCGGCAGGCATCGGCAAGCCAGCTCGACTGGCGCAGGAACGCCTCGCGACCGCCGAATGCATCGGGATCGATGACCTGAATGAACAGCGTCTGCGACGTCTCCGGCAAGGCGTCGGCACGGCCGCGGCCCGACAGTCCCTGCGTCAGCATCTCGACGATCAACGCCAAGCCAAAGCCCTTGTGCCCTTTCGACACGCCACCCAATGGCAGGAGTGAACCGCCGCGCTCGACGACCTCGGCCGGGTCATCGGTAGGAACGCCGTCGGCGGTCAATGCCCAGTTCTCCGGGTAGCGCTCGCCGCACCGTGCCAATTGACGCGTCATCGTGGTCGTGGTGATCGAACAGGAGATATCGACGATCACCGGGTCGCCCTCGGTCGGAAACCCGGCCGCGACGGGATCCGGGGTGATCAGCGGCTCGGTGCCTCCGAACGGTGCCATCCGGGCGGCGCCGGGGTTGGAGGACTCGATGATGCCGATGTACCCACGCCCGGTCACGTCCCGGAGATAAGCCGCCAGGGCACCGGTATGATGACTGTCGGAAATCGCGGCTGTCACGACGCCGAACTGTGCGACACGGTCGCAGGCGACGTCCAGGGCGCGGCGGATCAGCCAGGCGCCCGGCAACTGGCCGCCGCGCCAGGTGAAGCAGGCGCCCCGGTCGGCCACGACCTGCACCTGTCCCGTTCCATTCAGCTTCCCGCAGCGCAAATCCGCCAGGTACCAGGGGATCATGCCGGTACCGTGCGTGACATGTCCGATCATGTCGCCTTCCACCGCGATCCGGGCGACGTCGGCGGCCTTCTCTTCGTCCATGCCCCCGGCCTCGAGCACGCGGGTGACGAAGGCGGTCAGCACGTCGCAGGGCACGCGAGGCGCCGGACCGTCGACGTTCGTGCCGACGACGTCCCCGGCGCCGGAAGCCCGCCTGTTCAAGCGCCTTGCAGTCCGGGCATGTCGAAGCCCTTGTCTTCCAGGCCCGCGATCAGCTGTTGCCGCTGTGCCGGGGTCAACGACACCAGTGGCGGTCGTACCCGTATCCAGTCCTCGTCGCCGCCGAAGTGGGCGATCGCCGCCTTCAGCCCCGGGATCATCACGTAGCCCTCGAACGCGCCGCGTACCGCGTTGAGAGCCGCCTGTTTCTCGTCCGCGCCCTCGTCCCGCCAGGTTCGCGCAAGGTCGGCGATGGCGGCCGGATTGACGTTGGCCGTGGCGCTGATACAGCCGGCGCCGCCGTGGCGCACGGTGTCCAGGAGGAAGGTTTCCGACCCCGCAAAGACGTCGAAACCGTGGGGCTGAAACTGCTCCAGCATGGCGCGCGTGTTGTTCCAGTCGCCGGAACTGTCCTTGATGCCGGCAACGATGCCCGGGTAGTCCTTGAGCAGGCGCTCGATCAACGTCAGGGAAACGGGCACCTGCGCCACCGGCGGGATATGGTAGAGATAGATGCGCAGCCGGTCATCGCCGACTCGCTCGATAATCTCCGCGTAGTTGCGGTACAGCCCGTCGTCGCTGACGTTCTTGTAGTAGAACGGCGGCAGCATCAGTACGCCCATGCACCCGAACCCGACCGCGGCGCGAGTCAGTTCTACCGAGTCGGGCAATGCACAACAGCCCGTGCCGGGCATCATGCGCTCCGGCGGCAGGCCGGCGTCCACCAGGGCGCCGAGCAGGCCGATCTTCTCGCCGGTGGACAGGGAGTTGGCCTCGGAATTGGTGCCGAACACCGCGAGCCCGACGTCGTTGGCCAGCAGCCACCGGCAGTGATTCGCCAGTCGGCCGGCATCGGGTTCGAGCTTGTCGTTGAACGGCGTCACGACCGGCGAGAGGACGCGGCCAATTCGGTCAGTCTGGTTCATCGGATGTTTTCCAGGTCACGTGTCATTGAAGGATTCGTTCGCCGGCGCATTATCGCACTGCCATCGGCATCACGCGGCGCGATCGCGCAGCCGGCCCCTGGCCGCGCGATAGAGCGGAAACACGAGCACGACGAGGGTGAGCGCGAGAATGGCGAGGGAGATCGGGCGCTCGACCAGGAACCCGTAGTCGCCCTGGTTGATCAGCAGGCCGCGGCGCAGGTTGACCTCCGCCATCGGTCCCAGGATCAACGCCAGCACCGCGGGCGCCACCGGGATATCGGTCTTCTCCATGGCGTAGCCGACGAGGCCAAAGGCCAGGCACATCCAGATGTCGAAAATGCTGTTCTGGA
>JAUIDF010000072.1 GCA_030429125.1 Gammaproteobacteria bacterium
ACGGTGTTGCCGCGCAGCAGGATCTCGCCCATGGTCACACCGTCGCGCGGGGTCTCCTCGAGAGTGTCGGGGTTCGCCACGATACATTCCTCGGCGGTGATGTGGCTCACGCCCTGGCGCGCCATGTAGGTACCGCGCGTCTCGAGGTCGAGCGTGGACCAGTGTGCCTGCGGGACGCACACCGTGGCCGGGCCATAGCTCTCGGTCAACCCATAGAGATGGGTCACGCGAAATCCCTGGGACTCCAGTGCCCGGATCACCGAGGTTGGCGGCGCCGCGCCGCCCGTCGCCACCTCGACGACGTGACCCGTCCGTGCGCCCGGGTCGTCGCGATCGCCACAGAGCATGTTCAACACGATGGGCGCGCCGCACAGGTGCGTGACGGTGTGCTCGCGTATGAGTTCGAATACGCGCTCGCGCTCGACCTTGCGCAGGCACACGTGGGTGCCCGCGGCGGCGGTTACTGCCCAGGTATAAGTCCAGCCGTTGCAATGAAACATCGGCAGCGTCCAGAGATAGACCGTTCGCGCATCGAGTCCGAACGTGATGACGTTGCCGAGGGCGTTGAGATAGGCGCCGCGATGACTGTAGACGACGCCCTTGGGGTTTCCGGTGGTGCCCGACGTGTAATTGAGACTGATGCTGTCCCACTCGTCGGCGGGCAGCCGCACCGCGCGGCCGTCGCCCTGGTCGAGGAAGGCCTCGTAGTCGATGCTGTGCGGCAGGCTCGCGCCGGCGCCCGGTGCAGAGACGACGGTGTCGTCACGGTATTCGACGAGCAACGGCTTGGCATCGCCGAGTCGAAGCGCCTCACTCGCCACGTCGGCGAACTCGGCGTCCACGATCAACGCCTTGGCACCGCCGTGCTCGAGAATGAAGGCGATGGTGCGCGCATCGAGACGCGTGTTGATGGCATTGAGTACCGCACCCGCCATGGGCACGCCGTAGTGTGCCTCCAGCAGCGCCGGCACGTTGGGCGCGAGCACCGCGACGACGTCGCCCCGCCCGACGCCGGCCGCGCCGAGCGAGGCCGCAAGCCGCCGGCAGCGGGCGTAAAACTCCCGGTACGTCCAGCACCGGTCAGCGTGGATGACGGCGGGCTTTTGCGGGTACACCTCGGCCGTGCGCCGGAGGAAGCTGATCGGCGTCAGCGGCGCGTGGTTCGCCGCACGCGGGCCGAGATTCTCCTCGAGTCGATTCGCTTTCGGCGGGCCGCTCATGTGAGGCACGCCGGCCGACGCCCCGGACACGCACGTGTTCCCGGGCTGACTAATCTGCTATATTGGTTCTGCATTGGTTTGCATTTCGCATTGGGCCAATGGCAACGGAAGATACCATGAGCGCGGACCTCCTACTACACGCACTGCAGAAGAAGATCGACTCCGGCGGCTGGCAGCCGGGCGCCAGGCTGCCCACCGAGCGCGAACTGGCCCGCCACTACGGCGTGGGGAGAAACACCGTTCGCCGGGTGCTCGGCAATCTCGAGAGCCGCGGTCTGATCGTTCGCCATGTCGGGCGTGGCACCTTCGTCGCCGACGATCTCGCGAGCGACGCGCGCCAGGGTACCGATGCCAGCGTGGTGAATCCCGAGGAAATGATGGAGGCGCGACTGCTGATCGAGCCGCTGCTCGCCAGGTTGGTCGTGGCGCGGGCCTCCATCATGGAACTCGACGCCATTCGCACGCTGGTGATGCGAGGCAGCGAGGCGCGATCGATGGCGGAGTTCGAGCAGTGGGACAACAAGTTTCACCGCGCCATCGCACGGGCCAGCAAGAACCAGTACCTGATCGGCATCATCGAGGGCATGCACCGGATACGCCGTTCCGATGAATGGGGCGCGCTGAGACGCCGCGGCCTCACCGACGACCGCCGCCGCGCCTACCAGAAGGAGCACGAGAAAATCATCGATGCGCTGTGCGCCCGCGACGCCGAACGCGCGCGGCAGGCGATCGTCGATCACCTCTCCCACGTGCAAAGCAACCTGCTGGTCGAATGACGCCGGCGCCGACGCTTTTGACTCGGCTTCCGGATCCTGCCTATAATGGTTCCATAATTGCGAACCAATCTACTCAATTGGTTCCTTCGCGGACTTTCCCGAGACGAATCGGAACGCATGCAACTGACACGGCCGGAAATCGTCGGCGCCTTTGGCGCCGCGTCTTCGTCTCACTGGATCGCCAGCGCCTGCGCCATGCGGATCCTCGAACGCGGCGGTAATGCCTTCGACGCCGCCGCCGCTGGCGGCTTCGTGCTGCAGGTCGTCGCGCCGCACCTCAACGGTCCCGCCGGCGACGTCGCCATCCTGCTGCATCGAGCCAGGGATCGAAGCACGGTCTCGATCTGCGGCCAGGGCCCGGTGCCCGCGGCGGCAACGATCGAACGCTTTCGCGAGCTCGGCCTCGACCTGGTGCCGGGCACCGGCCTGCTTCCCGCCGTGGTCCCCGGCGCATTCGACGCCTGGATGCTGATGTTACGCGATCACGGCACCATGGATGCCGCCGACGTACTGGAGTGCGCGATTCACTATGCCGAGCGCGGCGTGCCGGTGACCGCACGCCTGCGCGAAACGCTGTGCGCGGCGTCGGGCCTGTTTCATCGCTACTGGCCCCGCTCCCGCGAGCTCTATCTGCCCGGCGGCGACGTCCCCGCCCTGGACACCCTGCTGCCCAACCGGCCGCTCGCCGGCACCTTCCGCCGGTTGGCCGACGTGGCGCGCTCCGCCGGCGGCGAGCGTGTCCGTGGTATCGACGCCGCACGGCGCGAGTGGTCCCACGGCTTCGTGGCGGATGCCATCGACCGCTTCTGCCGCACGGAAACGGCAATCGACGTGACCGGCCGCAGTCATGGCGCATTGCTGACCGGCGATGATCTCGCGGCCTGGTCGGCCCGTGCCGAGTCGCCGGTGTGGCTCGAGTACGCGGATCGTCATGTCGCCAAGTGCGGACCGTGGAGCCAGGGGCCGGCCATGCTGCAGACCCTGGCACTGCTCGACCCCGGCGAAATCGCCTCGCTCGATCCGCTCGGCGACGAGTTCGTTCACCGCGTCACCGAGGCGATGAAGCTCGCCTTCGCCGACCGGGAAACCTACTACGGCGATCCACTCGGTGCCGACGTACCCATGGACGTCCTGCTTTCAGAGGATTACGCGCGGCAACGACGAGGCCTGATATCGTCCTTGGCCGACGCAAGCTGGAGGCCGGGGCAGCCCAACGGCGCCGCCCCCGCCTTCGACTACGAAGCCGCCGCGAGCCGTGAGCGCGAAACCGGCCTGCTGTCGGCCTATGGCGGCGGCGAGCCGACGGTGGGCGAGGTCGCGTCGAGCGACTATCTCGCCAGCGTCGCCGGGGATACCTGCCATATCGACGTGGTCGACGAGGCCGGCAACATGGTATCGGCGACGCCCTCGGGCGGCTGGCTGCAATCCTCGCCGGTGATCCCGGCGCTTGGATTCCCGCTGGGCACGCGGGCGCAGATGACCTGGCTCGACGAGCGATTGCCGTCCCGGCTCGCGCCGGGCACGCGGCCGCGAACGACACTGACGCCGACACTGGTGCTCGACGAAGCGCGACGCGGCTACCTCGCCTGCGGCACCCCCGGCGGCGATCAGCAGGACCAGTGGCAGGTGGTGTTCCTGTTGCGCCACCTGCTCCACGGGCAGGGCCTGCAGGAGGCGATCGAAGCGCCCGCCTTTCATTCCGAGCACTGGCCGAACTCGTTCTACCCCCGGCACGCCTCACCCGGCAAACTGGTCATCGAGGACCGCTTCGGCCGCGACGTCATCGCCGCCCTGGAACGCCGCGGGCATCGCGTGGTGGAAAACGGTGCATGGTCCGAGGGCCGCCTGACCGCCGTGTCGCGCGAACGCGACGGGCGCGTCCGGGCCGCCGCCAACCCCCGCGGAGGTATTGGATATGCGATCGGTCGCTGAACCCCGACTCGGCATCTCGCCGACCCGGCCGCGCGACGGCGGCCTGCGCGGCGCCGCCCAGTGGCTCCTCGGCGCGCTGGACCTCGTCGTCGGCGGCGCGGTGACACTCTCGCTGATCGCGCTGATCGTGATCATTTTTTCCAACGTCGTCGGCCGCTACGGATTCAACAGTTCCATCACCTGGGCCGCCGAGGCCGCCCAGTGGCTGTTCGTTGTGGTCATCTTCCTCGCCGTGCCCCTCGCCCATCGCACGCGCATGCACCTGTCCATCGGCCTGTTCGTCGACCGGCTGCCGCCGCGTGCGCGGACGATCGCGGAAACGCTGAGCGACGTGATCATCGCCTATACCACCATCATGCTCCTGTTCGGCGGCTGGACGATCATCCAGATGGTGGGCGGCATGAACTACGCCCTCGGTCTGCCGAGTTGGGTGAAGTTCTCGCTGATCCCCATTGCCTGCGTTCTCGGCCTGATCTACCTCGCGCTGCGCGGACTGGACGAGGACCACGAACCGTGGCGCGGCCCCGTCGCCATCGGCATCGGCGCCCTGCTGTACTGGATCATCAACGTCACCGGCGCCGTGTCCATTGCCGGCGCCGATCCCGGCCTGGTCATGGCGGTCGCCTTCATCGTCTCCATGGTGCTCGGTTCGCCGGTGGCGTTCTCGATGATCTTCGCCGCCTTCGTGGCCAATCTCGCGGGCGGTCTGCTGCCGCCGGCGGCGGTGGTGCAAAACATGGTGAACGGCGCGACCAAGTTCCTGCTGCTCGCCATCCCGTTTTTCATCACCGCGGGCGCGCTGATGAACGCCGGCGGCCTGACCCAGCGCCTGATGGACTTCGCCTTCAAGCTGGTGGGACACATGCGCGGCGGCTTCGCCCAGGTCAACGTGGTGTCTAGCGGCCTTTATGCCGGCATCTCGGGGTCGAGCTACTCCGAGGCCGCGCTCGGCACCAAGCTGCTGGTGCCGCAGATGGTGCGCCACGGCTACTCGGCGCCGTTCGCCTGCGCGGTGACGGCCGCGTCGGCCACGGTGCCCAACGTGATTCCGCCCTCCATCGCGCTGCTGATCCTGGCCGCGGCGTCCAACCTGTCGGTGGGCAGCCTGTGGCTGGCAGGCGTGGTGCCCGGTGTGGTCATGATCCTGTCGCTGATGATCTGCGTGTACATCATTGCCCGCATCAAGGGCTACGGCACGGCCAACGAGCGCGCGGGCGCGGGCGAACGCTGGCGCGCCTTCGCCCAGGCGTTGCCGGTCCTCGGCCTCGCCGTGCTGATCCTCGGCGGCATCCGCTTCGGCATCGTCACGCCGACCGAGGCCGGCGTGCTGGCAGTGGTCTACGGCTGGGTGCTCGGCATGTTCGTGTATCGCAGCTACGGCGTGGGTGAACTGTGGCGGACGCTGTCCACGGCCGCGGTGGAAGCGGCCATGGTGGGCCTGCTGATCGGCGCCGCCGCCCCCTTCGCCTTCATTCTCGTCACCGAGCAGATCCCGCAGTTGCTTACCGTGACCGTGGCGACGCTGTCGGAGAATCCCTATGTCGTGTTGCTCCTGGTGAACCTGCTGATGCAGCTGTTCGGCATGTTCCTCGACATCGGCGCGGCCATCCTGATCCTGACGCCGCTGCTCATGCCCCTGATCCTGGCGCTCGGCGTCGACCCCGTGCACTTCGGCATCGTGGTCGTCGTGAACCTGATGCTCGGCGGTCTCACGCCGCCGGTCGGCATGCTCGCCTTCATCACGGGCACCATATCGCGCACGCCGGTGCACGAAGTCTTTCGTTCCATGGTGCCGTTGCTCGCGGCGCTGTTCGCCGCGGTGATGGTCATTACCTACGTGCCGGCGGTTTCCCTGGGCCTTGGCTGGCTGATCGGTGGACGTTAGTCGTATCCGGCCGGGTTCTTTATTCAAGTAGACCGACAAGTGAGGAGTAGACCATGCATTCGATGAAAACCCCGTTCATCCGGCACGCGGCGCTGGCCGCGGTTGCCGCCTTCGGACTGGCCGCCGCCACGTCGGCGTGGGCGCAGTCGCCGAAGCCGCTGACCGTCTCGGTGATCTACGGACCGGAGAAGCCGCAGTCCAAGGTCTGGTACCGGTTTCGCGACATCGTGAACGAGAAACTGCCGGGCCAGTTCGAGGTCAAGGTCGTGACCGACGGCGCGCTCGGCGGCGAGAAGGAAACCACCGAGGGCATCCGCCTCGGCTCGATCCACGGCGCCCTGTCGACCCTGGCCAACCTCACCACCTGGGTGCCCGAGGGCGCGCTGTTCGACATGCCGTTCATGTTCCGCGACGCGGCGCATATCGAGAAAACCATGGCCGGCCCGATCGGCGACGAGTTCAAGGCGCTCTACGCGGAGCAGGGCTTCAAGGTCCTTGGCTTCATCATCTACGGCTCGCGGCACGTGATCAGCAAGGAACCGATCCGCGTCCCGGCCGACGTCGACGGCAAGAAGATGCGCGTGCTGCAAAGCCCGCTGCACATCGACCTGTGGAGCTCGCTCGGCGCCAATCCGACCCCGGTGCCGATCACCGAAGCCTACAACGCGCTGCAAACCGGCGTGGTGGACTACATGGACATGACCAAGTCCGGCTACCATGCATTGAAGCTGTTCGAGGTGGTGCCCTTCCTCACCGAGACCAACCATATCTGGTCGCTGGGCGCGATGTACCTCAGCCAGTCGTACTGGGAGGGTCTGAGCGAGGAGCAGCAGGCAATCATGCAGGCCGCGGCGGACGAAGCCATTCCCTATTTCAATGAACTGGCCGCCGCCGAGCAGGATTCGTCTCTGGCGCAGACCGTCGAGGCCGGCGCCGAGGTGGTGCAGCCCGATATCGCTGCGTGGCAGGACGCCATGGCGTCGTTCTGGGAGAGCTACGCCGACAAGGTCGGCGGCATCGAGCGCATCAAGTCCATCGTCGCCATCGAGTAGTGCGATACGGCGACGGCCGGCGACACGATGTCGCCGGCCGTCGCGCCCCTGTACCACCCGCCCACCGCCAGCAGTACCCGGCCATGAATGAACCCAGCGATCGTCCGCCCGAACAGGGCGGCGACTTTCCCGAGATCGAGCGCACCTTCGACGGCTCGATGGAGGAGGAAATCCTGCGCATCGTCATCGAGGCTCTCAACCGGCAGGGCTACCCCGACCTGACCGTCGACACCCTGGCTACCGAGGCCGCACATCGCGACGCCGCGATCGACATGCTGCGCGATTGCCGGCCGTTGCCTGTCATCCGCGACCTGATCGGAAAGCTCGAGTCAGGCCGCCTTTAGCGTTTCACTTTCTGCACCACGAGACATGATCACCGACCGCTCCTCTTTCGACGGCCTCGTCGAGTCCTACACGCCCGGCACCGTGTTCATCGACGGCGCCTGGCACGATGCGCCCCGGCGCCTGCCCGCGACCGCGAAAGTCGCGGGCGACGTACTCGTCGACGTCGGCGCCGCCGACGTCGATACGATGTCCACGGCCATCGACGCCGCCACCGACGCCTTTCCCGCCTGGCGCGCGACGCCGCCGGCGCGCCGGGCGCGCCTTCTTCACGACATGGCGACGCGCCTGGAGGCCGACGCCGATCGATGGATGGCGCTCGAAGCCGTCCATGCCGGCAAGCCGCTGGCCGATGCGCGCATCGACATCATGGCATCGGTCGGCGTCCTGCGCTGGTATGCCGGGTTCGCCGACCGCATCGACGGCCGCCTGGTCGCCTCGGCCGAGGCGCAGCACCGCTACGTGCGGCGCGAACCGCTCGGTGTCTGCGCGGCGATCGTGCCGTGGAACTTTCCGCTGCTGCTGATGCTTTGGAAAGTCGGGCCGGCGTTGGCGGCGGGTAACACCATCGTGGTCAAGCCCGCCAGCGCGACGCCGTTCACGGCGCTGTTGTTCGCCGAACTGGCCAGCGCCGCGGGACTGCCGCCCGGCGTGCTCAACGTCGTGCCCGGCAACGGCGGCGAGGTGGGCATGTCCCTCGTCGAGCACCCGTCGGTGGCCAAGGTCAGTTTCACGGGCTCGACTGAAATCGGAAAACAGGTCGCGCGGGTAGCCGCCGACGGTATCAAGCGCGTCACCCTGGAACTCGGCGGCAAGTCGCCCAACATCATCCTCGACGATGCCGACCTCGATCGCGCCATTGCCGGCACCGCCGGCGGTGTCTTCGGCCATGCCGGGCAAAAGTGCGCCGCGCGCACCCGCTGCATCGTGACCGAATCCATCGCCGACGAAGTGGTCGAACGACTGGCGAAGGCGGCGACGTCACTCAGGATCGGCGACGTCCTGGATCCGGACACGCAACTCGGACCCGTGATCGACGAATCGGCCCGCCGGCGGATTCTGGAGTATTGTGAGTCGGCCAGCGCCGAGGGCGCGAAGAAGGTTTGCGGCGGACAGGCCGCGGCCGTGCAGGGCCCCTTCGTCGAGGCCACGGTATTCGATCACGCCAGCAACGACATGGCATTCGCCCGCGAGGAGATCTTCGGTCCCGTGCTCGCCGTCATCCGGGTGAAGGACGAGGCCGAGGCGGTGGCCGTTGCCAATGACAGCGACTACGGTCTCGCCGCCACGCTCTGGACCCGCGACGTTGGCCGCGCCCATCGCGTGGCCGCGGCGATCGAAGCCGGCACCGTGAGCGTGAATACGCCGGCGGTCGTGGGCATCGAAACGCCGTTCGGCGGTTACAAGCAGAGCGGGTACGGCCGGGAGCTCGGTAGCGAGGGGCTCGACGCCTACCTGCAGTCGAAATCGGTCATCGTCGACCTGACCTGAGGTTTACTCCAATGAAAGCGCCCGCCCCATTCACCTTCAATCACGCCACGCATCGCGTCGTCTACGGCGCCGGCTGTCTCGCCCAGTTGCCGTCGATGGCATCGTACGAGCGGCGCACTCGCGCATTCGTGGTGATCGACGAGTTTTTCATCGGCGGCGAACTGCAGGCCCGACTCGACGACCTGCTGCGCCCTCTCTCGCCCCGCTTCCACGGTGTGCCGCGTCATGAACCGGATACCGATACGGTGGAAGCCGCCCGCGCGGCACTGGTCGACAGCGACGCCGACATCGCGATCGCCGTGGGCGGCGGATCGGCGATGGATACCGCCAAGGCCGCGCGCATGGCGGCGAGCAACCCCGGGCCCATCGACGACATCGTCGGCCCGGCGGGGGTGTTCATGCATCCCCACCCTTCCCTGTTCGTGTGCGTACCGACCACGGCCGGCACCGGCAGCGAAGTGTCCTCGTCAGCTATCGTCGCCAAGTCCGGCACCGACTACAAGATGGTCCTGAACTCTCCCGAGATGAGCGCGCGCATCGCCCTGCTCGATCCCGAGCTGTCCGTCACGGCGCCGGCAGGTGTCACCGCGGCCTCGGGCTACGACGCGGTAACCCATGCCGTCGAGGCGTTCACGTCGAAGCTGGCCGGCCCCATGACCGATCCCTTCGCACGCTCGGCGCTGTCGCTGCTCGCGACGGCACTGCCCGTGGCCTGCCGCGAACCGGAGAACCTCGATGCGCGCGCCGCCTGCCTGGTGGGCTCGATGCAGGCAGGCATTGCCTTCAATAGCGCGCATCTCGGCCTGGCCCATGCCATCGCCGGCGCGCTGGGCGCGTTGAACCACGTGCCTCACGGGCTCGCCAATGCGCTCGCCCTGCCATGGACCATGGCCTACAACCAACCGGCGCTGGGTGCCAAGGGCGACGAGATCGCGCACCTTCTCGGCGCGTCCACGGCGGCCGAGGGTCTGTCGCGATTGCGATGCGAGGTCGGCCTCGACCAGAGCCTGGACGATTGGGTGAATGACGACACCGGGCGCGACAACGTCGCCGCGGGCGCTATGAAGAGCGGACAGGTTCGCGTCAATCCGCGCACGCCGGACGCAGCGGCGGTTCGCGCCATCGTCGAAGCGATGCGCACGCCGACCGGCGGCGTGCAGCCCGAGTTAGCCCTTGAATACAGTCCCCGACGGGAGGCCTCATGAAACAGTACAACCCCGATGGCGTCGCGGCGCCCATCTCCACCTATAGTCACGCCATCGAAGTCCCGCCCGGCGCGCGCTGGCTGACGGTGTCGGGCCAGGTCGGCATCGACGTGAACGGCGAGCTTGCCGCGGACGCGGGCGCTCAATCGGAGATCATCTGGCGAAATATCGCACGGATTCTCGAAGACGCCGGCATGGGCGTCGACGACATCGTGAAAATGACGGCCTACCTGGTGGACCCGGATGACCTCGCCGCCTACGGGGCGGCACGGACGCGCGCCCTCGGCGATCACCGGCCGGCGTCGACGCTGGTGTACGTCTCGGGTCTCGTCAAGCCGGACATGAAAGTCGAAGTGGAAGTCCAGGCCGCCCGGGTGGACTAGGACCCGTTCACACCACGCGTTCGCGGCGACCTGTCGACCCATTTTCGCCCTGACGGCGTCGCACCTCGTCGTCATGGATCCACCATGACGCCCCGATGCGCCTTGCCGGAGGCGATAACGCGCACGAAACCTGGCTCGCCGAGGGTCGTGTGCACCCGCCCTTGGCGTTCCCGATGCGCTGCCGGGCCGAAGGAAACGATGACCCGGTGAATTGACAGGTCATCGCGTGCGACAGGTAGTGTCGAAACGCCTGGACGGTTCGGTCAACGTGCGGGAAGCACGCGACAGGATGAACTCATTTTCCGAGCCTGGGTAGCTGACGACCCCGGGCCGCCGGCCGCTACGCGATGCGCGACTGCCGCCGACACCGGTCCTGGGCGCCGGCGCGCCGCGGCCGGCGCCGCAGTGCCCCGGCGACCACCGATCGACGGGGCGCCGGAGCCTGGCTGTCAACGACCCGCTTACGCGTTGGCAGCAACGCGACGCGCCGGCGGATCGCTCTCCCCTTCCACCTCCGGAATGCGCGGGATCGGTACCTCGTACGGAGCCACGTCCTCGCGAATTTGCTGAAGCGCATTGGCGATGATCTCGACTTCCTCGTCCGGATGGGTCGCGCCGAGACCGTATTCCGCCGCGAGCGCACGGGCGCGCCCGGAGCGTTTGCGCTCGTCCTCCACGAGGTTGACCACCGAGTACACGCCGTTCAGCAGGCTGCCGCGCAGCTTCTTGGCGAACTTCGCCCCGAGCATCTGTTTCTCCTCGGCGTCGAGCGCCTCGAAGAAGCGCTTCATCAGGATGCGGCCGAACTGGATATGTCGTGCCTCGTCACGCAGGATCAGCTTGCACGCCTTGCGAATACCCTCGTAACGCGCATTGCGGTAGCGCGCGGTCAGCAATTCGCCTGACAGTTGCTCGAACAGCGTGTTCACCGCCATCCCCGCATAGAACGACATCTGCCGCTCCTCTTTCTCGTCGTGAAACTTCGGAATGACGAGCTTGAAGTAGTCGCTGCGCGGGCTTGGCTGGTAGCCGCCGAGGACGTCGGCGATCCGGTAGGAGGCCTCGTGGTGACGAAGCTCTTCCTGGATGAAATTGGCGACGTGTTGCTTGATCTCGAACGGCAGGTGTTCGAACACCGCCTGGCGAAAGCGCTCCGCGCCGTAGGGCGTTGCGCCGTGCTCCATCCAGGCACGAAGCGACCACCACTCGGCGCCGGCGGCCCGAACCTCCCCGGGCAGGTCGGCGAGTTCGCCGCGAAGCTGTTCCCAGTCGATGTCCCGGGCCGGGTCCCAGGCCAGGTCGCGCGCCTGCTGGCACAAGTGCCAGACGTCGTCGTAGTGCGGTGCGGCAACGACCGGATAGGGGTTGGGGTTCTGAATGGTTTCTTCCAGCATGGACGCATCCATCTTCACGCTCCTCGCCTGGTGGCAATACAGTGGGCCGGACGTGATGTCCGATCGAAATGTATAGTAGACTATACATTTAACGAAATCACCCGGCAAGTCCCGCATACGCCCATGTCACGGACCTCGCGTTCGACCCTCGACCACGAATCCCCGATTCCGCTGTTCATGCAGATCCGGCTCGAGTTGCTCGCCGAGATTCTTCGCTGGCCCGATCCCGCCCGGCGCTTCTACGGCGACAACGAACTCGCACAACGATTCGGGGTGAGCCGAATGACCGTGCGCCAGGCCATCTCGGACCTGGTCGAGGAGGGTCTGCTGCGCCGGCGGTCGGGCCAGGGCACCTTCGTCACCGACCGGGTATTCGTCGAACGGCTCGACCGCAATCTCGACATCGCCGGACAGTACGCGGACGTCGGTGTGAGGCAGCAGACCCGCGTCCTGGCGTTCGACTACCGGCAACCCTCGACACCCGAGCGCGAGTCGCTCGACCTCGATGACGGCGAGGAGGTGCTGTGGATTCGCCGGACGCGCGGTATCGGCTCGGCACCGGTGGCGCTGGACGAACGCCTGGTCGCCGGCACACTCGCCCACCGGGCCGGATTCGACGACCACAACGCCGGCGACTCCATCATCGACCGGCTACGCGGCGCCGTGACCCTGGGCGACGTACACTGGACGATCGGAGCCGGCGTCGCGGGCGAGTCGGTTTCGGCGGTGCTGCTGGTCGGCGCGACCGATCCCGTGCTGGAACGACGCATGACCTATCGCAACGCCGACGGGCGCCGCATCCTCTCGGGACGCACGATCCACCGCGCCGACATGGTGCGCTACGGATTCGACCTGAAACTCGACGACGACGCCCGGGCACCCAGGGAACTGATGGGGTCGGAGGCGTGATCCGCCGCCGCGGCGTTCCGCACTTTCTTTTTGCATCGTATTCAACAACAATGTCCGTCACGACCGGTATCGCCTCGCCGCCGCGCGCAAACGGTTCCGTGCGGCTGCACGCCGGATCGTCGACACCGGGACCGGCAGAGACACGACGATGAACGTCGACTTGTGGTTCGTCTATTTCCTGAGCACCGTGGCGCTCTCCGTGACGCCCGGCCCCAACGGCCTGCTGTGCCTGAATCACGGCGCGCGCTACGGCCTTCGCCGCAGTGTATTCACCTCGATCGGCAGCATCACCGGCATTACCGTGCTCATCGGCTGCTCGCTCGCCGGACTCGGCGCACTGATGGTTACCTCCGAACTCCTGTTCACGCTCGTCAAGTGGGGCGGCGCGGTCTACCTCGTCTGGCTCGGCATCCGGCTGTGGCGCTCGCCCGGCTTTGACGCGGGAATCAACCCGGGGAATCCGAACGCGGCGGCGCGTGCGGACATCAGCCGAGTGCGTGCCTTCACGCAGGGCATGCTGGTGGCATTGTCCAATCCGAAGGCGCTCATCTTCTTCGCCACGTTTCTGCCGCAGTTCATGCAACCGGAATTGTCGTTGTGGCTGCAGTTCATGGTGTTCGCGGGCACCTTCGCCGTGGTGGAGTTCGTTTACGAGGTCTGCCTCGCCGGCATGGCCTCGCGCCTCGCACCGGTCCTGGAACGATTCGGGCGGCTGTTCAACCGCGTGACCGGCGGCGCCTTCATTGGCGTCGGCACGCTCGTTGCCACGTCCAACCGGTAGTCTTGCGGCGGCCCGGTTGATTAACTGACGGAAAGGATAAGGCACTGGAGAAATCGCTCATCCATCCCCAGATTACGGATACTTGATCTCGCCAGTAGATCATTTCATCCTCCTCCTAGATTGACGCCCCGATCCCCATCGGGGCACTTTTTTCGCCAACGGCTCACGGCGAATACCGGCTTCGATGCCGTCTCGTCACACCGTCATGTCCCTGCCACTGTCTGCGCTTCGGTATCATTCGCGGTTCGGAAACACACCGCACCATGTGCCCGCAACGCTACATGAGCACCAACACACTGGTCATCGGCCTCGATGCGGCCGACCGTCGCCTGTTCGAATCACGCCGGGGTTCGGGCCGTTCGAGAGGCCTCGACGAGCTGGCCGACCGATACGGTGTTCGCACCATCGCCTTCGACGGTATCCGCACCGATGATTGCCTGTGGGCATCGTTCCAGTACGCACTCCCGCCGGGAGAACACGGGCGCTACTACTGGAAACGCGAGCCCGTCGGCGACGGACACATCGAGTACTGCGATGCGGGCGAAGACGACCTGGTTGCCTTCTGGGAACCGCTCGCCGCGGCCGATCTCGACGTCGCCGTGTTCGACCTTCCGAAGAACCGGCTGACGAATCCGGCAAACGGCCTGCATCTCGCCAACTGGCTGGTGCACGGCCGCTACCGAAACGAGGCCGTCTCCTGGCCGCGTGAACTCGCACGGGAAGTCCTCGACCGGTTTGGCGCGCCGCCGCCCAGCCCCTGCGGTGAAGCGCTATACGACTTGCCGCCGGGACGAATCGGCGAACTCGAGGGGACGCTGCTCGAATCCGTGCGCATGAAGTGGCATGCCGCCCGTCACTACCTCGATCAGCGCCAATGGCATGTCTTCATGACGAGCTTCAAGGAATTGCATTGCGCGTCCCACCTGCTTTGGCCGCGCGCCGACGGCAGCGTCGACGAGCGCCTGTTAGCCGAACGGATGCCCGGGACCCTGCTGGCACTGCAGGACGCCGTC
>JAUIDF010000370.1 GCA_030429125.1 Gammaproteobacteria bacterium
CTCGACGCGGAAACGCTCGCCTTCATCCAGGCGGGATTCCTGTCCGCCTCCGTCTCCGACAAGACGACCATGGACACGATACGTTCGACGTACGAGTCCGGCGATGGCTACCTGCTCGACCCACACACGGCAGTCGCGGTGGCCGCCGTCGATGCCGTGGCGGACCGCCTGCCCGCGGACGCAAGGATCGTCTGCCTCGGCACGGCACACCCGGCGAAGTTTCCCGAGGTGATTCGAAAGGCCCTGGGATGCGGAGAAGCGCTACCGCAGGCCGCGCGGCACCCGTCAATCGACGATGCGCGCAGCGCCTGCCAGCATCTTCGACTCTGTGATCTCGATTCACTGAAATCGAACCTGGTGGACGCCATGACCCGGCAACGATCTCGTCGCGGACGCTGACCAAGGCGCGTCGTCGATGGCCGTCCATGCGATGGAGCGGCCTCCTTACGCGTTGTAGCCTGGTGCGCGCGACGACACCGGCCCGAATGCGCCGCTCGATGCGCTACACTGACCGCCATGCCGAGGCCTCACCTTTTCCTGGTTCTCCTGCCAGCCTTGCTGTCCGCGCCCGTCGGCGGTGACGACACGGGGAAGGCATGGCTTCGCGAAGGTCTGCTCGCGGCGTGCCGCCACCCCGCCGCCAACGGCGAGACACTGGCGACCGCCATGGACGGCAGCCGGCTTGCCGGCGACGAACTGATCAACTCCCGGGGCCTGGCAATCGGCTGGCGGCGCGACTTCGACTTGCCCGACGGGGCGCGCTTGCGCATCGAACGGCTGCAGCCCGGCGGGCGACTCAGGCGGCTGTCGGTGGAGTACCACGAATCCGCGGACGACGGCGAGCCGTTGCCGGTGCTGGCGGCGATTGCCGGCGGCGACTGCGACGTGCTGGCCGCGCGCCGCCTGGTCTACCGCGAAGGCGACACGACGCCGCTCGCCATCGCGCATCTCGACCGCGCGTTCGAACCCATGGGCGCCACCGAGCCGCTGGACCCGCCGGTGCCGCCGGGCGATGACCCAGGCGGCGTTGCCGTCGCCCTCGTCGACGCCGGGGTCAACTACCTGCTGCCGGAGATTCGCGACAGGCTGGCGCGCGACGCCGACGGCGCGATCATCGGCTTCGACTTCTGGGACATGGACGACCGACCGTTCGACGCCAACCCGGCAAACTCGCCGTTCTTTCCCCAGCGTCACGGCACGCGTACGGCGTCGCTGCTGCTGCGCGAAGCGCCGGCCGCGCGAATCGTGCCCTATCGCTATCCGCGCCCGGACATGGCGCGCATGACCGACGTGATCCGGCACGCCGACGACAACGGCGTGATCATCATGAACCTGTCGCTCGGCAGCAACCGGCGCGAGGAGTGGCAACCTTTCGCGGAAGCGGCGTCAGGGGCGCCGCACATGCTGTTCGTGGTCTCGGCCGGTAACAACGGACGGGACATCGACGCCGAACCCGTGTATCCCGCCGCACTGGCGCTGGACAACATGATTACGGTGACGTCGTCGGAGCACACCGGCGCGCTGGCGCAGGGCTCCAACCGTGGCGCGACATCCGTGGACGTGCTGGTCCCGGGCGAGGGCGTGATCGCGACGGAATTCGACGGAGACGAGATCCCGGTATTCGGTTCAAGCTATGCCGCCGTGCGCGTCTCCGCCCTCGCCGCGCGCCTGCTCGCGGAGAATCCGCTCTGGCGGGCGGGTCAACTGAAACGCGCCATCCTGGCGAGGACCCTGCCGCCGCTGCCGGGCGAAGAGAACGTCGTTGCGCACGGCTTCCTGCCCCGTCCCGCGCAGGCCGAGCGCATCGCACCGATCTCGCGCGGCGACGAGATTCGCGAAACCGCGCGCCGCGAAATCGATGCCGCGACGCTTTACGATCAACCCGTCGATACCCCTGCGGGCTTCGCCTTGTCGCCGACTTTCGCCGTGTTCTCGTCGACTCGCTGGCACGTCGACGACCTCGTGAAACACGCGCGCCAGGCGGCGGGCATTCTCGCGCAGTGCGATATCGTGATGCCGCACCTGACCATCCGGGAACTGGACGGGAGCGACGCGTACCGCTACTTTCGAGACGACACCGCGCAGGACATGCTCTCGCGCGTGCCGATGCCGCGGCCGGCGGTTTTCTTCGTGCGCCACACGCTGCAGGACATCGCCTTCGAGGCCGAGGCCATCGGCCGCGGCAACAGCGCCGGCCGCGAGGGACTGATCGACACGGTGTGGATCATCGAAGACGCGCGCGATCCCGGCATCATCATCGCCCACGAACTGGTCCACCTGCTGGTGGACAACGGACGTCACGTCGACATACCCGGGAACCTGATGCGAGACGCAACCGCGCCCGACAACGTCGAACTCACCGCCCAACAGTGCGAGGAAATCGTCACCGCCGGCGTCACGAACGGCCTGCTGCGGGCGAACTGGGCGCATCCCTAGCGACCATGGGCACGGAGAGGGCCGCGTCGCCGGCAGTACACCCATGAAACTTTCTGCAAGACTCGTCGCCGACGCCCGGAAGCAACGCGCGGTGGCGCGTCGCGTCGGCCGCGAGCGGGCCATGCCGATAAACGTGGGAACGCCGGTCGACGGAAGTTCTCGCGAGGAAGCCCACGGCGTCGTTTCGCGATGGCCGCACAAGCGGATTTCCCGGCCGGCGGCGGTCAGGTCGCTG
>JAUIDF010000371.1 GCA_030429125.1 Gammaproteobacteria bacterium
CCACAGTACGCGGCCTGCATCGCCATTCTCTGCGGATTCCTGCTACTGCTGCTGGACGCGGACCTCAGGTTCTCCATCCCGCGCACGCTGTCGCGACTCGAGGACGCCTGCATCACCAGCGGCAGGCAGATCGCGGTGATCGCGTCGATCATCCTCTGCGCGGGTATCGTCATCGGCGTTCTCGGCCTGACCGGGCTGGGGGTGAAAATAACCTCGCTGATCATTTCCGCCTCGGGGAACATGCTGTGGCCGGCGCTGATCCTGACCGCGTTGGCCTGCCTGGTGCTGGGCATGCAGGTACCCACTACGGCCGCCTACGTCATCTGCGTGGCCGTGGCCGGACCCGCCCTGCAGGCGCTTGGCCTGCCGCAGCTCGACGCGCACCTGTTCATCTTCTGGTACGCGCTGCTGTCCACCATCACGCCGCCGGTTTGCGGCGCCGTGTTCATCGCCGCCGGCATGGTGGACGAGAACTGGCTGAAGGTTTCAGTCAGGGCGATGGGCCTGGGACTCGGGCTGTACCTGATTCCGATCGCCATGGTGGCCAATCCGAACCTGATCGCCCTCGAGCACTCGCCGCTGGCGGCCATCGTCGCCTTCCTGAAGGTCGCCATCGGTCTCGCACTGGTGTCAGCCGGCGTTATCCGACGGCTTCCGTCGGGTTGGCGGGTGGTGCTGGTGGCGGTCGGCGCAGCGGCTCTCCTCGCCCCCCTGGCACCGGCCTGAACGGCCGGATTCGCGGCGGCGCGATCGCGACCGGCCGTTGACGGAGGCTAATGTTTCTCCGTAACGCGCCGATAATTCACCTTACCGATAAAATGCCACGAAGGTGGACGAGGGTGCGGCTGCGGTTTCTCCCGGGTGCGCAACCGCTCCACCGATCCCGGGTGCCGGCCGGCAGCGGCGATGGCACCCTGTTGCCATGTGACGACAGACCGGCTCGTGAGTCCAACCGAAAACGCATTGAACGGGCACGAATCGCCGAGTACCGCCTCGATGGCCACGGGTGACATCGCAACCGTGGTGGTCCTCTATGCCGCCGCGGGCGCGCTGTGGATCCTGCTGTCCGACGCGCTGCTGCTGCTTGCGGACGATGCGAAATCGGCCGCAATGATTAGCGTTTTCAAGGGATTGGGCTTCGTCGGGATCACTTCCCTACTGCTCTACCTGGTACTTCGCCGATTCGGGGCGGATCACGCCGCCGGATTGCGCCGCGTCGGCGGCGATGCTGTTTTCGAGCGAATCGTCCAGTTCACCGTGATTGTCTTCGTCGTCGTGATCGTGTCGGTGGGATACCTTCGCGCGCGGGCCGTGGTCGATGCGGACAACAGCCAGGCCCTGGCGCAGCTTTCGGCGGTGGCGCAGCGTGAAGCGCTCGACGTCGAGACATGGCTGGCGTCTCGTCGACGCGAAGCGAGCATGCTGGCCGAGGTAGCACTGGCATCAATCGACTCCGCCGATACGCCGGGCGATCTCGAGGCGGCGGCGCGCGCCGTTGCGCCGCTGGCCACGAACTTCGAGCGCCTGCGACTCGTTGCCCCCGATTCACGAATCGCGTGGGCCTCGGACGGCGCCCCCGGCGCCTATGCCGGCGAGACCGCGGTCGCGCGGGCGCTGTTCGAGCAGGCCGTGCACATGTCGACACACGGCACGGACGTCGATTTCGCCGCGCCGGTGGGATCGCGCGGCGTGGTGATCTTGAGCGTGCCGCTCCGCACGGTCTCGCGGCTGGCAGCGGAAGCGCAGGCGGCGTACGGCGAAGGGGCCCGCACCCGGGTGTTCAGGCGCGACGGCGAAACGATCGCCTACCTCGACGGCACGCGCACATCGATCGCGGAATCGCCGACGCCGGAAGCGCTCGCACTGTCTTCGCGGAATGAGTTCGACGATCCGTTGCAAGGCGTCGACGACACCGGTCGGCGCGTCGTCTCCGTGGTGCGGCCGTTGCGCGGCCCTGGCGACTGGCACTTCTCGCTGCAAGTCGACAAGGAACTACTCGATTCGAAGCTGGGGCGAAACCTGTCCTGGATCTCCGGCGCAGTGGCCGTTGCGCTGATCCTGCCGCTGGCGGGCGGCTTACTGCTCACCCAGCGTCGTCGTTTGCAGCTGATGCAGCTGATCGACCATCAACGCGAGGAGCGCGTTGCGCTGGTACGGCACTACGACACGCTGGTGCAGAAGGCGCGGGACATCATCCTGTTGATCGACGAAGAAGACCGAATCGTCGACGCCAACGAGGCAGCCCGCCAGGAATACGGCTATTCGCTCGAAGAACTCCAGCGAATGACGATACAGGACCTGATCGCTTCGGACCGACAGGACAACTCGGAGTCATGGTGGCACCGGGCGGGCGAGCCCGAGGACGCCCTGTTCGAATCCCGTCACCGACGCCGCGACGGCAGTGCCTTTCCGGTGGAAGTCAGCCTGCGAACACTTGGCATCGAAGGCCGTCAATACCGACAGGCGTTCATCAGGGACATCTCACGACGTCACGACGACCAGGCAAGCATCGAACGACGCGCAAGGCTCCATTTGGCGCTGGGTGACTGCAACCAGGCCATCATTCGCAGCCGCAACCGTGACACGCTGTTTGCCGAGACGTGCAGGGCACTGGTTGAAACCGGCGGCATGGCCATGGCCGACGA
>JAUIDF010000073.1 GCA_030429125.1 Gammaproteobacteria bacterium
CGGCACGCCGCGCAAGCGCCTCACGCTCGAGTCGCCATTGCATCCGTTTTTCGTCGACATGGCTGACCTGGTCGAGATCGAGGACGTACGTCACGGCTTCGATACGCCGACGCTGATGCGGGTTACCGGATACAACGACCGTTTTTTCGACGCCGACCGCCTGGTACTGTGGGGATGAGCGATTTTCCGCAGTTCCGTCTGCTCTGGAAATCGTGGCTGGATCTCGCCGGCGCGAGCCTCACCGCCTCGAGCGAGGCCGGGGGCGACTACGTGGTCGAGAACCTGCTTGATCCCGATCCGGACCTGGTGTTGCGCACGGCGGACGCCGACCCTCTCGTACTCACGGCGACGCTCGACAAGGCGCGCCCGATCAACGCCGCCCCGTTCTGTGCACACAATCTCTCCACCGGCGCCACGATCCTCACCGAGGTAGCGACCGACGCGGGCTTTACCGACATCGTCATGACACAGACCGACCAGGCGGTGAAGCCGATCTACGGCTACGCCAGCTGGCCCGGCTACGGCGTGATGCGCTACGGGGGCTACGACGACGACGAGGGCGGCTGGAAGTGGGGTTACACCCCGATCTGGTACGCCGACTCCGCCTTCCAGCGGTATATCCGGTGGACCGTGACGGACCCGAACAATACCGACGGCTACATCCAGATCGGTCGCCTGATGGCAGGCAAGTACTGGACGGCTGCCGGCGGCAACTTCGAGTGGGGCTACGCCTTCGGCTGGCGCCGGAATGCCGAGGTTCCGCGCTCCCGTGCCGGTGCTGCCCTGATTCCGAGCATCAAGCGCGCCTACCGGGCCGGCGGCGTGCCGTTCGCCTGGCTGACGGCGTCGGACATCTCGACCCTGCACCAGATCGAGCGCGAACTCGGTGCCGCGGGAGACGTCTTCTGGTCCGCATACCCCGAGCGCGGTGGACGCGTGGAGCGCGACAACGCCGCCCTGTGCGTGATTACCGACTGGGACCTGCCGAACGAGCCGAACGCCGCCCAGGGCATGGCCAGCTTCAACCTGGAGGAGATCTACGATCATGGCTGACGCGAGCCAATGGAAAGTCGAGCTGGAAGCCGAAGGCGACGCCTGGAAGGCGAAGCAGGACGCCCACGCCGAACAAACCGCGCGGCACGTCGACGAGATTGCCGAGCTGTACACCTTGGTCGGCGAGTCGCCATCAGGAAACCCGAGCAGCTTCGATTCCGCACGGGACTGCCCGACCGCTGGCACCAGCACCGCCTACACCGCGAGCTTCACACCTGCGTTTTCGTCACTGGTCAACGGTATCGAACTCAAGCTCCGATGGCACACCGACAGCGGCGCTGATCCGACGCTCGACCTCGACGGCCTGGGCGAAAAGGCGATCAAACAGCCGGACGGTACCGCGCCACCGACGGGGTCGCTGAAGGAGACGTACACGGGCAAGGTTATCTACAACGCCACACTCGACTGTTGGGTGCTGGTCAGCAACGTGCCTGTCAGTCTCGCGGGCTATGCGACCGAGGCGTACGCCGACGCGGCGGCGGCGGCGATCGTGGCGACAATGGGGCCGCGTCACCTCGCGGTGTGGACTGGTAACGCCACGCACAATTTCAATCCCAACACGACCTATTTCTACGTCGAGGTCGTAGGCGGTGGTGGTGGCGGCGGCGCTCACCCTTCAACGGTTCACGGCGTCCCCGGAGGGGGCGGCGGGTTTTCGGCCGGGCTTTACGCGAAAACGGCAGCGTCGGCGACGATCACCGTCGGGGCAGGCGGGGCGGGGGGCACCGGGGCAAGCGCGGGCAGTTCGGGCGGGACGAGCAGTTTCGCCGACGGCACCCGCACCCTCACCGCGAACGGCGGCGCGGGCGGCGCGGCCGGCGCGAGCGGGTACTCGAATGGCGGCGCCGCGAGTGGCGGGCAAATGAACATCCAAGGATCGGAGGGGCAACAAGAACATGGCCGAGGGATCGTCGGTGGCGCGGCATATATGTGCGGCGGTGCCGGCGCCTTTAAGGGCCGGAGCGGCGAGCAACCGGGCGCGGGCGGAGGATCGGAGGACGTCAGCGGCGCAGGCGGCGGCGGCGACGGTTTTCGCGGCGAAGTTCGGATTTGGGAGTTTTACTAATGGGACGATATGCACGAATCGAATCGGGCAAGTTGCGCGAAATCTCGCCCGATACCGACGAGACCCTCGACCAGTGGCGGGCGCGCTTTCACCCGTCGAACCTGTGGGTACCGTACATCGACGGCGCCAACGAGGGCGACACCTACAACGAGGGCGATGGCACGTTCGCACCGCCCCCACCTCCGCCGATTGAGAACGTGCGCGTCGACGCCCTGCGGGAGATTGACTTCGCGGCCGGTCAGGCTCGTGCCCGGTTCATTACGTCGGAACCTGGCCAGGAATCCGTGTACCAGTTGAAGCGCGAAGCCGCCCACGTCTATCGCGACGCGGGCTACAGCGGCGAGGTACCGGCCATCATCCAATCCGAAGCGAATGCTCAGGGCCTTACGCCCCGGGCCGCAACCGATTTCATCATCGCGACAGCGGAGGCATGGATCGCGGTCGCCGTCCAGATCGAGGAGATCCGTCAGACAGGCAAGGTCGCGGTCCGTGCCGCCACGGAGTCCGAAACGATCGAAAGATTGCGAGGCGACGCGCTCGCGGCGCTAGAGGTAATCCGCCCGGCGTAGGAAAGAAAAAAGGGAGCGCCCCCGGGTGTTGGAGCACCCGGGAGCATCCTTAGGCCACAGACCAGCTGTGGCGGTCAGACCGATGGCTCCCCCGCTCGACGTCGAGCACGGTGGAGCGTATCGGCGTAAATGGAATCGAACAAGAGACCGTCACGATGCTGATCCCGTGGATGGGCGGAAAACGCCGGCTGGCCGACGTGATCCTCCCGAAATTTCCCGAGCACACCTGCTACGTCGAGCCCTTCGCCGGCGGCGCCGCGCTGTTTTTCCTTAAATCGCCCTCCGAGGTGGAGGTGCTGAACGACATCAACGGCGAACTGGTGAACCTCTACCGGGTGGTTAAGCACCACCTCGAGGAGTTTGTCCGGCAATTCAAATGGGCGCTTTCCAGCCGCCAAGTCTACGAATGGCACCAGAAAACGCCCCCGGACACCATGACCGACATCCAGCGCGCGGCCCGGTTCTACTACCTCCAGAAGCTCGCCTTCGGCGGCAAGGTCGACGGCCAGAACTTCGGTACCGCCACCACCTCACCGCCCCGCCTGAACCTCCTGCGCCTCGAGGAGGACCTCAGTCAGGCCCACCTGCGCCTCTCCCGCACGTACATCGAGCACCTCCCCTGGCACAAGGTAATCGAGAAATACGACCGCCCGCACACCCTGTTCTACTGCGACCCCCCGTACTGGGAGACCGAAGGCTACGGCGTCGACTTCCCCCTCGACGAGTACCGCCGCCTGGCCACTGTCGCCCGGGATATCGCCGGCAGCATGATCATCAGCGTCAACGACCACCCGGCCATGCGGGAAGCATTCGAGGGGCTGGCCACCGAGGAGGCCGGGATCAGCTACACCGTCGGCGGCGGCGCCGGCAGTGAAGCCCGGGAGCTGGTGATCTGGAACCAGAAGGCGGCAATCGCTCCCCGCCAGCCGTCCATGCGGTCGATGTTTTAGGGCGTCTAAAACTCTCAGTAAAAGGGGCTTAGATCGGCTGTCTAGAATCTACCGTAAAAAAATCTAGAATCATCCGTCGCGCTACACGTCATGGCACCGTGCACGGGCCTGTACATGGGATGGCAAGCGGGTGACGCAGACTATATTGCGAATGCGTCTTATTTGCAACTTACCCCGCACCGATCACCCACTATCCCCGACATGGACGAACGTGCAACCCGTTTCCTATAATGTTCGGTTCACTTCAATTCCGAGGCCCCAGACTTATATGAAACTCGATCGGGTAGGATTCGTCGGCTGGCGCGGTATGGTCGGCTCGGTGCTCATGAACCGCATGATGGCCGAGGGCGACTTCGACATTATCGACGAGCCGCACTTCTTCTCCACCTCGCAGGCGGGACAGCCGGGGCCGGATATCGGCCGCGACACCGGTGCGCTGGAGGACGCCACGGACCTCGACGCGCTGTCGCGCATGTCGGTGATCGTGAGCTGCCAGGGCGGCGACTATACCGGCGACGTCCATGGCCGGCTTCGCGACACCGGCTGGACGGGCTACTGGATCGACGCGGCCTCCACCCTGCGCATGAGCGAGGACTCGATCATCATCCTCGACCCGGTGAATCTCGCCGTGATCGAGCAGGGCCTCGCCGACGGCAGGAAGGACTTCATTGGCGGCAACTGCACGGTCAGCCTGATGATGATGGCGCTCGGCGGCCTGTTCGCCGGCAACCACATCGAGTGGCTCGCCGCCATGACCTACCAGGCCGCGTCCGGGGGCGGCGCGGGCCAGATGCGCGAGTTGCTCGGCCAGATGGGCAGCCTCCACGGATCCGTGGCCGAGCAACTGGCCAACCCGCGAAGCGCCATCCTCGACATCGACGGTGCGGCGGCGGCCCGCATGCGCTCGGCCGACCTGCCGAGCGGCGAGATCGGCTTCCCGCTCGCCGGCAGCCTGCTGCCGTGGATCGACCGCGACCTCGACAACGGCACCAGCCGCGAGGAATGGAAGGGCGTTGCCGAGACCAACAAGATACTCGGTCGCGGCGCGGACACCATTCCCATCGAGAGCATCTGCGTGCGTGTCGGCACCATGCGGTGCCACAGCCAGGCGTTTACCATCAAGCTGCGCAAGGACCTGCCCATCGACGAGATCGCGTCGATGCTCGACGGTCACAACGAGTGGGTGCGCGTGATTCCCAACGACAAGGAATCCACCCTCGCCGAACTGACCCCGGCGCGCGTGACCGGCACCATGGACATCCCCGTGGGACGCCTGCGCAAGCTCAATCTCGGACCGGGCTTTCTTTCCGCGTTCACGGTAGGCGACCAGTTGCTGTGGGGCGCCGCGGAGCCGCTGCGGCGGATGCTGCGCATCCTCGATCACGCCTGAGTCGACCGGTGCCGGGCCCGCCTCCGGGCGCCCGGCACCGGTTGCGCGCCAGCGGAATCCGGCATTAATATTGAATGAGAATCATCCGTATTATCTTGATGCCCCGCTCCGACCGCCGTTCCCAGGGTTTTCGGTGCCGACTGGCCTGGCTATTTACGGCGGCAACGCTGTTTGTCGGCGCTTCACCGGCGGACGATACACGCGCGCCCGGTGGCGACAGCGCGCCGGCCGACGCCGTCGCACTGGGGCGCCGGCTGTTCTTCGACCCCAACCTCTCGCGCCATCGCACCCAGTCCTGCGCCACGTGCCACGATCCCGCGCACGCATTCACCGACCCGCGCGACAATCGCGTCGGCGGCGCCGTCTCCACCGGGGACGACGGCCACTCGCTCGGTGAACGAAACACGCCCACGGCCACCTACGCCCGCTTTTCGCCCCGCTTTCATATCGACGACGGCATTGCCCGCGGCGGCCAGTTTCTCGACGGCCGCGCCGGCGACCTCGCGGCGCAGGCGGGCGAACCGCCGCTCAACCCGGTGGAAATGAACATGGTCGACGCGGCCGCCGTCGTCTCTCGCCTGAAGGAAAACCCGGCCTACGTCGAGGCCTTCGATGCCCTCTACGGCGAGGGCATCCTGGAGGACACCGACGCCGCCTACCGCGCCATGACGCAGAGCATCGCGGCGTTCCAGCAAGGCGACGAACTCTCCTCCTTCGATTCGAGATACGACCGCCACCTGCGCGGCGAGCTCGAATTGACCGAAGCGGAATCGCTCGGCATGACGCTGTTCTTCTCCGAGCAGTTCACGAATTGCAATCGCTGCCACCAGCTCAGACCCGTTCCCGGCGCCGGACGTGAAACGTTCAGCAACTACGAGTACCACAACATCGGCGTACCGCCGAACCCGATGCTGACCGAGGTTCATGGCGAGCACTTTATCGACCGCGGACTACGGCAACACCCGGACATAGACGAGCCGGCGGCGGCCGGCCGCTTCAAGGTGCCGACGCTGCGCAATGTCGCGGTAACGCCGCCCTACATGCACAACGGCGTGTTTCGCGACTTGCGCACGACGGTGCTGTTCTACAACAAGTACAACAGCCGGGCCGACCGGCGACAGATCAATCCCGAGACCGGCGAACGCTGGGCCGATCCGGAAGTGCCGCAAAACCTCTCGCTGCAAGACCTCGAAGCCGGGCCGGCGCTGGACGACCGGCGCGTCGATGCCCTCGTCGCCTTCATGAAGGCGCTCACCGACCAGCGCTACGAACACCTGTTGCCACCGTAGACGCCGCCGGTCGCTGAAACGGGAGCGCGGTCGCGATGAGCCGGGGCGAACAGCGTGCCAGCGCGACGCGCTATCATCCGGCTTTTCTTCGGACGACTCCACATGCCAACGACACTGACCTGCGGCGAAGCACTGGTCGACCTGCTCGGGCAGTACGGCGTCGATACCGTGTTCGGCATTCCCGGCGTGCACACGCTGTCGCTGTACCGGGGGCTCGAGCGCTCGTCGATCCGGCACGTGCAGCCACGCAACGAGCAGGGCGCCGGCTTCATGGCCGACGGCTACGCGCGCGTCAGCGGCCGGCCCGGCGTGTGTTTCCTGATCTCGGGACCCGGCGTGACCAATGCCGTCACCGCCATGGGCCAGGCGTTCGCCGACTCGATGCCGATGCTCGTCATCTCCAGCGACACGGCAACGGATAGCCAGGGCCTCGGCCAGGGTCGCCTGCACGAAGTCACCGATCTCGTCGCCGTGACGCGACCGGTGACCGCCTTCAGTGCAAGGGCGACGCATGCCGCGCAGGTGCCCGAGCTGGTGGCGCGCGCCTTCTCGCTGTTCGCCGCGGCGCGGCCACGCCCGGTGCACATCAGCATTCCCATCGACGTGCTGGACGAACCCGTGGCCGCGCTCTGGCGGCCGCGACCGCTGCCCGCGCGCCCGCGGGCGGACCCGGCCGACATCACGCGCGCGGCCGCGCTGCTCGACGAGGCCGAGCGCCCGGTGATCGTCGCCGGCGGCGGCGCCATCGGCGCGGCCGGCCTGACCGCCCTCGCCGAGCAACTGGCCGCGCCGGTGCTTGCCACCACGGCCGCCAAGGGCGTGGTCGCCGACGATCATCCGCTGGCCATCGCCGGCATGCTGTCGAGCCCGGCTGCCCTCGAGCTGCTCGCCGGCGCCGACGTGGTGCTGGTCATCGGCAGCGAGCTGGCCGAGACCGAGACCTTCGGCGACCGGCTCGATATGCCCGGCCGCGTCATCCGCGTCGACATCGACCCCGCCGTGATCAATGCCGGCACCGCCGCCGAGGTCGGCATGATTGCCGATGCCGCCCCCACCGTGGACGCCCTTGCCGGCGCGCTGGGCGGCGTGAGACGACACCGATCGCGCGCCGAGCACGCCGTCGTGGGCGTGCGGGCGAGCGTGCTCGACCATCTCGACCATCGGGAAGCGCGCCACCGGATATTCCTGCGGGCACTGCGCGAGGCGCTGCCCGACGAGGCGGTGATCGTCGGCGACATGTGCCAGGTCGTCTATGCCGGCGCCTTCCTGTTCCCGACCCGCATGCCGGGGCGCTGGCGCTACGCGGGCAGCTTCTGCACGCTCGGCTGCGGCCTGCCCGGCGCGATCGGCGCACGCCTCGCCGCACCCCACCTGCCGGTACTGGCGATTGCCGGGGACGGCGGCTTCCAGTTCACCTGCCAGGAACTGCTCACCGCCGCCGAACTGTCCCAGCCGCTGCCGGTGGTGATCTGGAACAACCGCGGCTACCAGCAGATTCGCGACGGCATGGTGGCGCGCGGCCAGCGCCGCATCGGCGTGGACGGGCGAAATCCCGACTTCGCCGCCCTGGCGCGGGCCTGCGGGGCGCAACATTTCGTCGTCGACGGCCCCCGCGCGCTCGGCCTGGCCCTGGAGACGACCTTTTCCGGCCACTCACCGGCGCTGCTCGAGGTCGACGAGCACGCCGCCTGGCTCGACCCGGCGCGAGCGGCTTAAGCCTGGTTTAATGATCACGTGGTAAGGTTGATCATCGAAGGATTGTGCTTAAATCTCGCGGACATACGACCACGCACGCCCCGGGCGGGAACCGAACCATGTCGAAACCGTTGCTGATTGCCGCGCTGACCGCTGTCGCCGTCCTCGGCACGGCCGCGGCTCGCGCCGACGAAGGCGCGGCGCTGGCCATTACGGCCAACGGTACGCCCGTGGTGGAGCTGTTCCGCGAACGCGACGGCAGCGTGCGCTACCAGCTGAACGACGATCTCGCCATGGGCATGAGCCTCGGGCTGTCGCCGATCCGGCTGACCGACGGCGCCAATGCGCGCGGCGCACGCTGGCTGCCCATGTTCGATCTCTACGAGGAAACCCGTCCACCGGCCCTGCACCAACCCGGACCGCTGGCCCGGGACGCGCGCGAGCGTCGATGGTTCTGGACCGTGGGCAGTCACACCAACCTCGTGGCGGGGGACGCCTTCGACACCACCGCCGATCTCGCCCAGCACTTCTCCCTGCAGACCCAGGCAGGCTTCCTCATTCCGCTCGGCAGGCGCTGGCTGCTGGGCGGCGCGCTCACCGTGGATCACGTACCCGATGCCGCCGCCGAGAACGCGCCGGCCGAGCCGCGGACCGAGGGCACGTCCATCGGCGCCTTCCTGGGACTGGAATTCAACTACTGACGTGAGAGTCCTGCTGGTCGAGGACGATACGCTGCTCGGCGACGGGCTGCAGACAGGGCTGTCGCAGACCGGCTTCACCGTGGACTGGGTTCGTGAAGGCCACCAGGCGCTGCACGCCCTCAGGAGCGAAACCTTCGACGCCGCCATCGTCGATCTCGGCCTGCCCGACGTCGACGGCACCGAGGTGATCCGCCGCTACCGTGATCATGGCGGCGGCGCACCGATCCTGGTCCTGACCGCGCGCGGCGACATCGGCAACAAGCTTACGCTGCTCGACGGCGGCGCCGACGACTACCTCGTGAAGCCGGCCGACATTCGCGAGGTGGCCGCGCGGCTGCGCGTGCTGATGCGACGCGACGACGGCCGCCGTGTGCCGGTGCTGCGTCACGGCAACGTGGAGCTCGACCCGCTTGCCTACACGGTGCGCGTCGGCGAGCAAACCGTCGACCTCACCCAGAGCGAATTCAAGATTCTCCACGCGCTGATCCGCTCGCCCGGCACCGTTCTGTCGCGTGAACGCCTGGAGGAAGTGGTCTACGGCTGGGAGAGCGAGGTCGACAGCAACGCCATCCAGGTGCACCTGCACAACGTGCGGCGCAAGATCGGCGCCGAAGTCATCCGCACCATCCGCGGCGTCGGCTACGTGATCGGCCGGCAGGACGACCCGGCGTGAGGCACTCGATTCGCCGCCGCCTGCTGGGCGGACTGACCGCGGCCACGGTGACATTGTGGCTGATCGTCATCGGCGCCACCTATCTTGGCGCCAACCGCGAGGTGGACGCACTGTTCGACTCGCAACTCGAGCAATCGGCGCGAACCGCCACGCGCACCCTGTTCGGCCTGCCGTCGCCCGACGGCGATACGCGCGAACCCGGCGACCAGTACCGCAAGAACCTGGTGATCCAGGTGTGGAACGAGGAAGGCGACCTCGTCGTGCACTCGCGCAACGCGCCGCGTCAGCCGCTGACCGATTCCGACACCGGCTTTGCCGATTCCCTCGTCGGCGCGGAGCGCTGGCGCACGTTCACCTTTCGCGACGCCGCCAGCGGCATGACCATCCGCGCCGGTGAACCCTACAGACCTCGCGATTACCTCACGCGCCACGTGGTCGTGCAGACCATGTACCCGATCCTGATCGGCCTGCCCGTGGTCACGCTGCTGATCTGGCTGATCGTCGGCCGCGGCTTCGGCCCGTTGAAGCGTCTCGCGGGTGAAGTCCATCGGCGCGATCCGGACAACCTCGATCCCATCGACGCGCCGTACGCGCCGGCCGAGGTCAACGCCCTGGTGGCCGAACTCAACGTCCTGCTGGGTCGACTCAAGCGCAAGATCGACAACGAACGTCATTTCGTCGCCGACGCCGCCCACGAACTGCGCACGCCGCTGTCCGGACTCAAGGCACAGGCCGAGGTCGCGCTCGGTGCACGCAACGACGCCGAGCGCACGCGGGCGCTGAACAACATCCTCGAGGGCGTCGACCGCGCCTCGCACCTGGTCAATCAGCTGTTGACGCTGTCTCGCCTGGACGAGTCGGACGACGTCGAGCGCGACGCGGTGGATCTCGCCGCGCAGGTACGCGCGGTGATTCTCGACTCCCTCCCCGCGGCCGACCGTTGCGGCGTGGAGTTGAGCCTGGATCCCGTCAGCCCGGGTCGCGTCACGGTGCACGGCAATGCCGATGCGCTCTATGTGCTGGTGCGCAACCTGGTCGACAACGCGATCAAGTATTCGCCGCGGGGCACCATGGTGTCCGTGGGTGTATCGCGCGGGCCCGAAGGCGTCGCGCTCACCGTGTGCGACCAGGGACCGGGTATTCCGGCGGCCGAGCGCGACAAGGTCTTCGACCGGTTTCACCGACGATCGAAAACGACCGCCTACGGCTCGGGCCTTGGCCTGTCCATCGTGCGCCGCGTGGTCGAACTGCACCAGGGCCGCATCGACCTCGGCGACGCGCCGGGCGGCGGTCTTCGCGTCGAAGTCACCTTCGACGCCGATCCGCCCGACAGCGACGCGACGCCGACGGCCGGTACCACGACAGAAGCAGCGACCGGACTGGTCGGCGGCACGCTCTCGCGTGCCTGACGGGTCGCGAGCGGACGCCCCGCCGTTAATCCACACTTAAGCTATCCCCGCTACCCTGCTTGCCATGTCTGCATGACCTGCGACCGGTGTCGCCGTCGAAACGGCGCGCCGCCACGGGCCGACGGAGGGGATTGACGATGCACACGCACTACGAGTTTCCGGCGCAAGCCTACGACGAACCGCTGTACAAGCGCGTCATCTACTACCTGCTGCTGTTCATGATCGGATTCCTGCCGGGGCTGGTTACCGGCTACCTGATCGGGATGTAGCGGTCGTGGAACGTTCGCAACGAATCATCGACGACGACGTATCGCGCGCCGACGACGAGCCGGCAACCCGGCCAGTGACGTCGACGCCCGCCCTGAGCATGCGTGTCTGGCAGGCACGCATTGGCGACGCCCCGTGCGAGTCGCGCCTCGTCGAAGTGGAGCCCGCAAGGTTGTCGCACGTACCCTGCGACAACCCCGATTGCCGCGGCGGCGGCCTCGACCTGCGCCCTTTACTGCGCGAGTTGATCGATGCCGGCGGCGCGGAGCTTCGCGTCATCGCCTGCGAGGGTCGCTTCAAGGGCAAGGGCCCCGGGCGCGGCGCGCGCTGCGACACCATGTTCTGCGTCAGCCTGGCGAGCAGCGACCGATCGACCTAGCGCAACCGCATCACCGGTCGCGCGACCGTGGCGGCTGGGACTTCGAGCCGGCGCTGCGAGCCCACGGCCGAGACCGGGCACCTGCACGGCCACACCTCCACGCTCGCCGACAAACGGCGACGATATCCCGCGGCTGTTACTCGCCGTCGCCGGCGATGGCAGGGCATTTCATGCGCACGATCCCGGCCAGTGCGGCATCGCGACTCGAGATGGAAATGAATACGCTTCGCGCTGGTTGCGATCCGGGACGGCGCGTGACGCCGCCCGGTGTCGGGGTATCGGGCAGGGCGTCCGACCGGTTCAGATGGCGAGGTACTGGTGCCTGAGTTCCGCGTTGTCGAGGACTTCCTGGGCGCTGCCGTCGTAAACGACATTACCCATGTCGAGAATCACCGCCCGATCGGAGAGCTTCAGCGCCGCCACGGCGTTCTGCTCGACGATGATCGTGGTGATGCCGAGATCGCGTATGCCCTGCAGAATGCGCTCGATCTCCTGGACGATGACCGGCGCCAACCCCTCGTAGGGTTCGTCGAGCAACAACAGCCTGATATCGCGTGCCAGGGCGCGAGCCACCGCGAGCATTTGCTGCTCGCCCCCGGACAACGTCACGCCATCCTGGCGACGACGTTCGGCCAGGCGCGGGAAGTGCTCGTATATCTTCTCGAGAGGCCAGCCGACGGGCGGTGAAATCTGCGCGAGTTGCAGGTTCTCTTCCACCGTCAGTCCCTGGATGATGTTGCGGTCCTCTGGCACCAGCGATACACCGAGTTGCGCGGCCTGGTAAGACGACATGGTGTGAAGCGCCTCTCCGCCCAGCCAGATCTCGCCGTGCCGGACTTCGGGCGAACTGGCTCGCGCGATGGATCGCAGCGTCGAGGTCTTGCCGGCGCCGTTTCGGCCGAGAAGCGAAACGACCTCCCCCTCGCTGATGTCGAAACTCACGCCCTGGACGATGTAACTCTCACCGTAGTAGGAATGGATGTCCTGGCAGGCGAAATAGGCGCGTGGAGAATCCTGCATCTGGGCTTCGCTCATGTATGAGTGCCTCCAAGATAGGCTTCCTGTACCTTCGGGTTGCCACGGATCTCGTCCGGCGTTCCCTCGGCGATGATAGCGCCCTGGGCGAGGACGGAAATCTTGTCCGCGAGGCTGAACACGACGTGCATGTCGTGCTCGATGATGACCTTCGTCATGCCACGCTCCTTGATCTGCTTCAGCGTTTCGATCGTCCGGTTCGTGTCCGCGCGCGACATGCCGGCGGTAGGCTCGTCGAGCAGCAACAGCTTGGGGTGTTGCACGAGGCACATTGCCAATTCCAGCCGCCGCTTGTCGCCGCGCGACATGCTGCCCGCCGGGTGATCCATCTGATCGCCGAGACCGAGATCGTCGAGGACGTGGTGCGCCTCGCCCTCGATGTCCGATTCGTCCGCCAGCAACCGGAACGGGTTGAAGCGAAACGAGCCGTCACGCCTGGCGAAGGCGGGGATCATCACGTTCTCGCGCAACGTCAGCTCGGGAAAGATCTCGGGCGTCTGGAACACCCGCGCAACGCCGAGCTGATTGATCTCGTGGGGATCCTTGCCGGTGAGAATCTCGCCGTCGAAGGTCACCGTGCCGCGATCGGGCCGGATTCGGCCGACGCACACGTTGAGCAACGTCGACTTGCCGGCACCGTTGGGGCCGATGATCGCATGGGTCTTGCCGTGCTCGATCTGCAGGTTGATATTGCTGAGCGCGTGCAGTCCGCCGAACGTCTTGTCGACGTAGGCGATGTTCAGGACCGTGTTGTTCTCCATGGATTCTGTCCTCGACTACGCGCCCGGGGCGCCGGAAGCGCTGGCCCTGGCCTTGCGCTTTTTCACCAGCCGGCTGATGCCCTCGACCAGGCCGCCGGGGAGGAAGATGACGATAATCATGAACAGCGCGCCGAGCGTCAGGTGCCAGCCCTCGCCGACGAACGGTTGCACGATGGCGACGACGAAATTCTCGATGCCGTCGGGCAGGAAGGCGAACGTTTCGTGCAGCGCACCCTCGTTGAACGCCGAGAAGATGTTCTCGAAGTACTTGATCAACGCCGCGCCGAGCAGTGGCCCGGTCAACGTGCCCGCGCCGCCCAGGATCGTCATCAGCACCACTTCCCCGGAGGCGGTCCATTGCATGCGCTCGGCACCGGCGAGCGGGTCGGTAACGGCGAGCAGCGAGCCCGCCATGCCGGCATACATACCCGATACGACGAAGGCGACGAGGAGATAGGGCCGCGTATTGAACCCCGTGTACCGCATGCGGTTCTGGTTCGACTTGATGGCGACCAGCTTCATGCCGAACGGCGAACGGAAGATTCGAAGCGAGATGAAGAAGCCGATGATCAGCATCACCGCGCAAAAGTAAAACCCCGGATATCCCTGCATGTTGATGCCGAAGAAGTTTCCGAGCGGCACCGCGTCCTGCACGACGCCGAACACGCTGTCGAGGTAGCGCGGATCCTCGCGCAGCACCCGCAGTCCGGTCTCTCCGTTGGTGATGGGCGTCAGCACCGAGTACGCGAGGTTGTAACACATCTGGGCGAACGCCAGGGTAAGTATGGCGAAGTAGATCCCGGACCGGCGCAGCGAGACATAGCCGATGACCA
>JAUIDF010000074.1 GCA_030429125.1 Gammaproteobacteria bacterium
CCGGCATTGGAACTGATCAGGGACTTGCCGCCATCGATCGCGGAATTGCGCGAGGCCAGCAGCACGTGCGACCAGATGAAGCCGGCAACGAAGTCGACGTCATCGGATTTCACCAGCTTGTCGACTTTTTGTTTGCCGATCTCGGGCTTGAAGCCGTCGTCTTCGAAGATGACCTCGACGTCGAGGCCGCCCATCTTGCCGCCGATGTGCTCGACCGCGAGATCGACGGCGTTTTTCATGTCGTTGCCGATCACGGCGGCCGGCGTCGTCAACGTGGTGACGAAGCCGATCTTGACCGAATCGGCGGCCAGGGCCGGCTGGGCAACGAGCGTGCACAGCGCGGCCGCGATCAGGGATTTTCTAATCATGGTTCCTCCTCAGGACGATTGATTGACACCAGCCCAATCGGGCAAAACCGGTAACCTCTCCTGGCGCCACCCCCCAACGGCGGCGGCGTCCCGGACCGGCTCGAATCCGCCGGATGTTTTCACCGGGTCGCCTTGCGGCGTCGTCGCCGGCCGCTTGCGGCCGCACGCTCCGGCGCCGTGGTCGAACGCAGTGTAGCGCCTCGGTATGCAAACTTCCACACGCCGCCCGCGTGCCATGAAATAAATTGCACACCGCTCGCCGCGCGCTGAAATCACGCCGCGTCGAAGCCGAAATGTCGGCGAAACGACGCCGGAATGACGGCCGCCGTGAGCTTGCCGTCATCCGACCGGACACCCATGATGCGCACCTCCTCGCCCTCGACCAGCAATGTCTCGCCACGCATGACGCGATGCTCGACGGTGATGCTCTTGCGCCCGATGGCGAGCACCCTCGACCGGATCGTCAGTCGGTCGCCGACGGTTGCCGGCGCACGGAACTGCGCCTTGGCGTTGACCAGGGGGAACCCCAGAGAGCGGTGCTGAGCCCGCACCGACGACAGCGAGTAACCCGCCTGTGCGAACAGGCGATGAGCGGCATTGTCGAACCAGCGGTAGTAGTTGGGATAGTAGACGATGTCGGCGGGATCGCAGTCTCCCCACTCCACCTCGAACTCGTAGATCGGATCCGGCATCGGGTTCGAATCGTTCATGTTGGCACCATTGGCTAGTTGTCGCCCGCCGAGGACTACCACTCGAGGGACAGCGTGAAAGGACCGTCGTTGACGAGGGACACCGACATGTCGGCTCCGAACGTTCCCGTCCTGACCGGATCGTGCACGCGCCGGAGGGCTTCGACGAATTCATCGAAGCGTCGCGCGGCGGCATCCGGCGCCAAGGCGCCGGTAAAGTCGGGACGCCGCCCGCGGTCGGTTCGCGCATAGAGTGTGAACTGGGGCACGGCCAGTATGCCGCCACCGGTCTCGCCGAGCGTATGCTGAAGCTTGCCGCGATGGTCGGCGAAAATTCGCAGGTTCACGATCCGCTGCGCGGCGCGATGCAGATCGGCGTTACCGTCCGCGACGCCGAAGCCCGTCAACAACAACACCCCGCGATCGATGGCACCGACGACCCGGCCGTCGACGCTGACACTCGCCGACGAAACCCGTTGGAGCAGGACACGCATGAGCTGGTTCGGGCCGGCGCAACAAAAAGGAGCCGCGCGGGCTCCTTCTCGTCGTCACGATCGATCGCGTACTCGGTCGCTCAGTTGGCTTCCACCGCCTTCATGCTCAGGCGGATGCGGCCCTGCTTGTCGACTTCGAGCACCTTGACGCGCACGTTGTCACCTTCGCTGAGTTCGTCGCTGACGTTGTTGACGCGCTCGGCGGAAATCTGCGAGATGTGCACCAGCCCGTCGCGCCCGGGCAGGATGTTGACGAAGGCGCCGAAGTCCATCAGCTTGACGACCTTGCCCTCGTAGATGGTGCCGACTTCGACGTCGGCCGTGATCTGTTCGATGCGACGCTGGGCGGCCTGGGCCGCTGCAAGGTCGGCGGTGGCAATGCGAATGGTGCCATCGTCGTCGATGTCGATGGCGGCGCCGGTCTCCTCGGAAATGGCGCGAATGGTTACGCCGCCCTTGCCGATGACGTCGCGGATCTTGTCCACGGCGATCTTCATGGTGAGAATGCGCGGCGCGTAGTCGGACATTTCCTCGCGCGGCTTGTCCAGCACCTTGGCCATCTCGCCGAGAATGTGCAGGCGGCCATCGCGCGCCTGGTTGAGCGCCGATTCCATGATCTCGCGGTTGATGCCCTCGATCTTGATATCCATCTGCAGCGCGGTGACACCTTCGGCAGTGCCGGCCACCTTGAAGTCCATGTCGCCGAGGTGGTCCTCGTCGCCGAGAATGTCCGTAAGCACGGCATAGCGGTCGTCATCCTTGATCAGGCCCATGGCGACGCCGGCCACCGGCGCCTTCACCGTGACACCGGCATCCATCATCGCCAGGCTGGCGCCACACACCGTGGCCATGGAGGAAGATCCGTTGGACTCGGTAATCTCCGATACCACGCGAATCGTGTAGGGAAACGTGCCGGGCTCGGGCAGGATGGCCGCCACCGCGCGCTTGGCCAGCTTGCCGTGGCCGATCTCGCGACGCTTGGGGCTACCCACGCGGCCGGTCTCGCCGACCGAGTACGGCGGAAAGTTGTAGTGGAGCAGGAACGGATCCCGGTACTCGCCCTCGAGGGCGTCGATGACCTGCGAATCGCGCTCGGTACCGAGCGTGGTGACCACGATGGCCTGCGTCTCGCCGCGAGTGAACAGCACCGAGCCGTGGGTGCGGGGAAGCACCCCGGTGCGAATGGTGATGGGACGCACCGTCGACAGGTCGCGGCCGTCGATACGCGGCTCGCCGGCCAGGATACGGCCTCGCACGACCCGTTTTTCCACCGACTTGATGGCATTCTTCACCGCGTCGATCTCTTCCGGCGCGCTTTCCTCGGTGGTGAGCTCGGCGACGATGCGTTCGCGGATCTCGGCCATGCGGTCCTGACGCGCCACCTTTTCGGCGATACGGTATGCGGCCTCGATGTCGGCAGCGCCGGCGGCCTCCACGCGATCGGCGACGCTGGTGTCCTTCGCCTCAGGCTGCCAGTCCCAGGGCGTGACGCCGGCCTCGGCGGCCAGTTCACGGATGGTGTCGATGGCCACCTGCATTTGTTCGTGGCCGAACATGACGGCACCCAGCATCTGCTCCTCGGTGAGCACGTTTGCCTCGGACTCCACCATCAGCACGGCGCCGGCGGTGCCGGCCACGACCAGGTCGAGCCGGGAGGACTCCTTGAGCACGGAGCGCTTCGGACACAGCACGTACTCGCCGTCGACGAAACCCACGCGCGCCGCGCCGATGGGGCCGGCAAAGGGAATGCCCGACACCTGGAGCGCGGCCGAGGTGCCGATCATGGCAACGACGTCGGGGTCGATCTCCGGATCCACCGACATGACGGTGGCGACGACCTGCACCTCGTTGGAGAAACCGTCCGGGAACAGCGGGCGGATCGGGCGGTCGATCAGCCGGCAGGTCAGGATGGCCTTTTCGGAGGGCCGTCCTTCGCGTTTGAAAAAACCGCCGGGGATACGGCCGGCAGCGTAGTTGCGCTCCTCGTAATCCACCGTGAGGGGAAAGAAGTCCTTGCCCGAACTTTCCTTCCGGGCCACCACGGTGACGAGCACAGACGTGTCCCCCATGCTGGCCACCACCGCGCCCGATGCCTGTTTGGCGATTTCGCCCGTTTCCAGGACGACTTCATGTTCGCCGTAGGGGAAGGTTTTTACGACTCTTGTCACTTTGGGTGCTCCGGTATATGGGTTCGCCGCAAGTGCTGCCCGGTTCGGACGGGTAACGGCTAGATGGGGGTGGCCGGGGATGCCTGGAGATGTGCGGGCGGGTCTACTTGCGCAAGCCGAGACGGGAAATCAGCGACTTGTAACGCTCCACGTCGCGCGACTTGAGATAGTCGAGCATCTTGCGCCGGTGATTGACCAGCTTGAGCAGGCCCTGGCGGGAATGGTGGTCCTGGCCGTGCACCTTGAAGTGTTCGGTCAGTTCCTTGATTCGGGCAGTCATCAGGGCAACCTGGACTTCCGGCGAGCCGGTGTCCTTGTCGCCACGCTTGTAGTCGCCGATGATCTCGGACTTTTGCGATACCGTAAGGGACATCTTTCTGGAATTCTCTCGTTGGGTAGTTTGACTGGTCTGCGAAGGCCCCGCCGGGAGCGGGTTGCCTGCGGGTCCGGTGGAGCCCGCGTCCGCACGCGCCGGCACCATTGTCACGGCCCGGCGGAAAACGGGGTATTCTAGCTTCGACGCGGGCCCCGCTCAATATCAAATGCGCTGATTCGAGCGGAATTCGCCTCCTTTCGCCGAAACGGAAAGCGTCTTGTGAAACAAGCGCTTGGGCGCCACGCGGCCGTCATCGGTGACGGCGCCGAGTCCGAGAAAGCCCGTATCCTCGTTGTATAACCGCACCCAGCCGTCCTCGGGAAGCGAGTTGGCGCGCACGCTCTGGCCGCGAACGAGGTAGAACGTGGCGTCCACCGACAGGTCGACCCGCGGCAGGTGGGACAGGCAGACATCCGCCGACAACAGGCGCGCATCGCGCTCGGCGGGTCCATCCATGGCCTCCAGCGCATCGAGCGTCACGGCGTCGGCCAGCTCGAGGTCGCCCACGGCGGTACGCCGCAATTCGCTGACGTGTCCGCCGACTCCCAGCGCCTCGCCGAGATCATGGGCCAGCGAGCGCACGTAGAAACCTCTCGAGCAGAGAATGTCGAGATCGAGAAAGCGGCCGTCGAAACCCGTCATCTCGAGGCGATACACGGTCACCGGCCGGCTTTCGCGCTCCACCGCGATCCCCTGGCGGGCCAGCTTGTACAGCGGCTGCCCGCCTTTCTTGATCGCCGAGTACATGGGCGGCATCTGCTCGAAGTCGCCGCGAAAGGCGTCGAGCGCACGCGTCACGGCCTCTTCGGACACGGCCGCCTCGTTCTCGAAGATGACCTCGCCCTCGCGGTCACCGGTATCGGTGGACTGCCCGAGACGTACCCGCGTGGCATAGCGCTTGTCGGCGTCGAGAAAGAAGCTCGACACCTTGGTGGATTCACCGAAGCACAGCGGCAGCAATCCGGTGGCAATCGGATCGAGGCTGCCGGTATGGCCGCCCTTGCGCGCATCGAGCAGGCCCTTGACTCGCTGCAACGCGCCGTTCGACGACAGCCCCTCGGGCTTGTCGAGCAGCAGCATGCCGTTGACGTCGCGGCCCCTCGGGCGGCGCGCGCCGCGGAATCGATGTTTACTCATTACCGGAATCAGTCGGATCAGCCGGCTTGACCGAATCGATCAGCCGCGAGAGCGCCATGCCCCGGCTGATGCTGTCGTCGAACCGGAATGTCAGGTCGGGCAAGCGCTTCAGACGCACGCGACGGCCGAGTTGCTTGCGAATGAAGCCCTTGAGCTCGTTCAGCTCGCGGCCCACCTCGTCGCCGGCATCGTCGCCGTCGAGGGTGGTGAAAAACACGGTGGCGTTGCGCAGATCGCGACTGACCGTCACCCCCGTCAGCGACACCAGGCCGAGGTCGGCGTGGTCCATGTCGCGCATGAGAATGTCGGCGATCTCGCGCTTGATCAGCTCGCTGACGCGGCGCGTACGCTCGGTTTGCTGATAGGCCATGGACTACCTCGCCTTGCGCTCCGCCGGACCGTCTGCCGCCAACACACCGGCGAGAGCGCGGCGCGGGTTCGGCGACGAACCCGCGCCGGTACAACGATTTGCCGTCAAAGCTCGACCTTCTCCTCGACGAGCTCGTAGACCTCGATCTGGTCTCCGACCTTGATATCGTTGTAGTTCTTGATGCCGATGCCGCACTCGAAGCCGTTTCGCACCTCGGCGACGTCGTCCTTGAAGCGGCGCAACGAATCGATCTGGCCGTCGAAGATCACGACATTGTCGCGCAGCACGCGCACCGGCAGGTTGCGCCGTACCTGTCCCTCGGTGACGTAGCAGCCGGCAATCGCACCGACCTTGGCCACGCGGAACACGTCGCGCACCTCGGCGAGACCCGCGGCACGCTCCTTCACCACCGGCTTCAGCATGCCGGTCATGGCCGCCTTGACCTCGTCCACGACGTCGTAGATGACGTTGTAGTAGTGAACGTCGACACCCTCGCCCTCGATCAGGCGCCTCGCGGCGGCGTCGGCACGCACGTTGAAGGCGATGATGATGGCATCGGAGGCCATGGCGAGGTTGACGTCGGACTCGTTGATGCCGCCCACCATCGAATGGATGACGCGAACCCGGATGTCCTCGCGGGAAAGCTTCTCCAGCGATTCGGCCAGCGCTTCCACCGAGCCCTGCACGTCGGCCTTGACCACCAGGTTCACGGAGCGCACCTCGCCCTCTTCCATCTGGTCGAACATGCTCTCGAGCTTGGCCTTCTGCTGGCGGGCGAGCTTGACCTCCTTGTACTTGCCCTGGCGGTACAGCGCGATCTCCCGCGCCTTGCGCTCGTCGGAAACCACCAGCACCTCGTCGCCGGCCACGGGCACGCCCGACAGGCCCTGGATCTCGACCGGCTCGGACGGTCCGGCCTGCTTCACCGCCTTGCCGGCGTAGTCGGTCAGCGCCCGCACCCGGCCGCTCTCGCGGCCGGCAAGCAGCGCGTCGCCCTTGTGCAGCGTACCCTCGCGCACGAGGATCGTCGCCACCGGGCCGCGGCCGCGGTCGAGCCGTGCCTCCACCACCACGCCCTTGGCCGGGCCGCTGGGGTCGGCCTTGAGTTCGAGCAGTTCGGCCTGCACCGAGACCGACTCGAGCATGGCGTCGACGCCGTCGCCGGTGTGCGCGGAGACCGGGCAGATCTGCACGTCACCGCCCCATTCCTCGGGCACGATCTCGTAGGTGGTCAGTTCCTGCTTGACCCGCTCGATATCGGCCTCTTCCTTGTCCATCTTGTTCACGGCCACCACGATCGGCACCTCGGCGCTTCGAGCGTGGCGAATGGCCTCCACCGTCTGGGGCTTGACGCCGTCGTCGCCCGCAACCACCAGGATGACGATGTCCGTCGCCCTGGCGCCGCGTGCGCGCATGGCCGAGAATGCCTCGTGGCCCGGTGTGTCGAGGAAGGTGATCGTGCCGTGGCTCGTCTTCACCTTGTAGGCGCCGATATGCTGGGTGATGCCCCCGGCTTCGCCGGCGGCCACCTTGGTCTTGCGGATCCGGTCGAGCAGCGAAGTCTTGCCGTGGTCGACATGGCCCATGACGGTGACGACCGGGGCGCGAGGCTGCTCGTCGCCGCTTCGCTCGACGTCCTCGTCGAGCAGCAGCGCCTCCGGATCGGACGCGGCCGCATGCTTGGCAACGTGGCCCATTTCCTCGACGATGATCGACGCCGTGTCCCGGTCCAGCACCTGGTTGATGGTCACCATGGTGCCCATTTCCATCAGCTTGCGAATGACCTCGGTGGCCTTGACGGACATGGCCTGCGAGAGATCGGCGACGGTGATGGTCTCGGGGACGTTCACCTCGCGCACCACGGGCGCGGTCGGCCGCTCGAAGCCGTGCTGGCCGCTGGTGATGGATCGAACCTTGCCCGGCTTGACGGTGCCGCGCGGCTTGCGTCGGCCGCGCCGGTCGCCGGACACGTGCAGTTCCTCGCGTTCGCCGCGGCCCGACTTGCCCTTCTTTTTCTTGCGGCCCTTGTCGCGATCGTCTTCGGCCGGCGCCTCGGCGCGCGGTCGCTCGCGGCGGCGTTCGGCGTCGCCGGCAGGCGCCGGCTGATCGGTGGCCGGCGGCGTCGCGGGTTCGGCCTGGGCCTCGGCGGGCACATCCGGCTCGGATGCGATCTCGGCCTCGACGGCCTCCGCCGTCTTCGCCTCCTCGACGGCGCGGGCCGCTTCCTCAGCGGCCTTCTCGGCCTCGATCCGCTCGGCTTCCAGGCGCGCCGCCTCGGCGGCGGCCTCCTCGGCCTTGCGCGCGGCCTCGGCGCGACGCTCTTCCTCGGCGTCGATCTCGCGCTGACGCGCTTCCTGCTTCTCGCGTTCCTTCTGCGCCTCGGCCTCGGCCTGTTTCAGCAACTCGGCGCGCTTGACGAAGGTGCGCCGCTTGCGCACCTCGACCTGCACCGTATGGGACGCGCCGGTTTTCGACGTCTGCCGGATCTCGCTCGTGGTCTTGCGCTTGAGCGTGACCTTCTTGCGCGCCATGTCGGTTTCCGCCTGTCCACCCTTGAGGTACGTCAGCAGCTTGACCTTGTCGTCGTCGGACAACGTGTCGTCGATATCGCGCGCCGAGACGCCGGCCGCGGTGAGCTGCTCGATCAGACGCTCGGGGGGAATGCGGATCTGTTCCGCGAAATTCTTGATCGTGACCTCGGCCATCGCTTGATCTACTCCTGCTCGAACCAGGGAGCCCGGGCGGTCATGATGAGTTCCGCCGCGCGCGCTTCCTCTATGCCGGTCAGCTCGGTGAGCTCGTCGGCAGCGTACTCGGCCAGTTCCTCCATGGAACGGACACCGCGCGAAGCCAGCAGATGCGCGGTGGCATCGTCCATGCCATCCATGGTCAACAGGTCTTCCCGCGGTGTGTTGGCCTCCTCGGTCGCAATGGCCTGGGTCAGCAGGCTGTCGGACGCGCGGCTGCGCAACTCGTCGACCAGGGCCTCGTCGAACTCCTCGATCTCGAGCAGTTCCTGCTTCGGCACGAAGGCCACCTCCTCGAGGCTGGTGAAGCCCTCCTGCACGAGAATGTCGGCGACGTCGTCGTCGACGTCGAGTGCCGTCTTGAGCTTTTCGCGCAGTTCGCCGGCTTCCTGTTCGGCCTTCTCGGCGGCGACCGTGTCGGTCATGATGTTGAGTTCCCAACCCGTCAGCTCGGAGGCGAGTCGCACGTTCTGACCGCCGCGACCGATGGCCTGCGACAACTGGGACTCCTGCACCACGACATCCATGCTGTGCGCATCCTCGTCGAGGATGATCGATTCCACCACGGCGGGCGCGAGCGCGTTGATGACGAAACCCGGCGGATCCTCCGACCAGGGAATGATGTCGACGCGCTCGCCGGCGATCTCGTTGGACACACTCTGCACGCGCGCCCCGCGGATACCGACGCAGGCGCCGACGGGATCGATCTTGCGATCATTGGAGCGCACCGCAATCTTCGCGCGCGCGCCCGGATCGCGGGCTGCCGCGAGGATATTGATGATGCCCTCGCCGGCCTCCGGCACCTCGAGCTGAAACAGCTTGATGAGCAGTTCGGGGCACACGCGGTCGAGAACCAGCTGGGGCCCGCGCGCCTCGGCGCGCACCTCGTGCAGGATGGCACGAATCCGGTCACCGGGGCGAAGCGCCTCGCGTGGAATCATGCGGCCGCGCGGCAGCAGCGCCTCCACGCCACCGACGTCGACGATGGTGTCGCCACGATCGGTGCGCTTGACGGTCCCCGAGAGCATCTCGCCGACACGGGGCTCGTACTCCTCGCAAATCTGCCTGCGCTCGGCCTCGCGCACTTTCTGGTGAATCACCTGCTTGGCGGCCTGGGCGGCGATGCGGCCGAATTCGACCGGGGTCAGCGGCTCCTCGATGAAGCCGCCGACGGCAATATCGGGCTTGATCTTCGCCGCCTCGGCAAGATGAATCTGCCGGGTCGGAAATTCGAGCTCCTCCTCGTCCTCGATGACCTCCCATTGCCGATAGGTATCGTACTGGCCGGTCTCGCGGTGAATGGACACGCGCGCCTCGATGTCGTCGCGGTGGCGCTTGCGCGTCGCGGTTGCCAGGGCCGCCTCGATGGCCTGGAAAATCACCTCTTTCTCGAGCCCCTTCTCGCGGGAGACGACGTCTGCCATCAGCAGGATTTCGTTATTGCTAATCACGGTCTCGTAGCCTTGGATCAACCCTGGATAAACTCAGTGCTGCAGGCCCCGGAACTCGGGAGCCAGCCGGGCGCTCTCGATGTCGTCGTAGGCGAGTTCATAAGGCTCGCCATCGACTTCCACGATCACGCCACCGTCGACGACCTGGGTCAACACGCCGGTGAACCGCTTGCGCCCCAGGACATTCTTTACCAGGCGAACTTTCACCCGCTCGCCCACGTGAGTGCGAAAGTGGTCGTCGCGCGTCAGCGGCCGCTCGATCCCGGGCGAGGACACCTCAAGGTTGTAGGCGCCCTGTATCGGGTCATCGACGTCCAGCGCCGCACTGACGTTACGACTCACCAATTCACAATCGTCCAGGTTCACGCCCCCCGGGGCATCGATGTACAGCCGCAGGATACGCGGTCCCGAGCCGACCAGCTCGATCAGCAACAGCTCGTAGCCGAGGTCCGCGACCACGGGTTCGAGCAACCGTCTCAACTGCGGTGAATCGTCCACCATGCACCATGCCAAAAAAGGCGGGCAAGCGATGACCTCGCCACCGCGTCTACCCGCCCTGTATCCGCGGCCCGCACGCGTCGCGGAGCGGTCGCGGCCAACCCAAAAAACAAACCCCGCTTGAGCGGGGCCGTAGTTCATCACCGAAATATTGGTAGCGGGGGTAGGATTTGAACCTACGACCTTCGGGTTATGAGCCCGACGAGCTGCCAGACTGCTCCACCCCGCAATCGGGCGGCAGATTATAATGAAAACGAATAACGCGGGCAATACGCCCGCACGAACTTTTTGTGGCGCGCCGCCGGCGCCGGCCCACTGCCTTCGTCGGTGGCCGAAAACTGTGGAATAATCCTCGCCCGCCGTCGCGTTCGCGCGCCCATCATACACATCCCACCCTGGATTTCATGCCGGATCTGATCGAGGTCGAACTCGCCGTCGAGGCCCGCTGGGTGATCCCCTCGGGCAGCGGCGGCGTACTGGAGAACCACGTCGTGCTGGTGGACGACGCACGCGTGGTCGGGATTCTCGAGGCCGGCGCCGCGCGCTCGCGCTACCGCGCCCGCGAATGGGTCGAGCGTCCCGGTCACGCCCTGTTGCCGGGCCTGGTCAACACCCATACCCACGCCGCCATGACCTTGATGCGCGGCTTCGCTGACGATCTGCCGCTCATGCAGTGGCTCAACGACCACATCTGGCCGGCCGAGAAGCAGCACGTCGACGAGGCATTCGTTCGTGCCGGTACGACCCTCGCGGTGGCCGAAATGATACGCGGCGGCACCACCTGCTTCAACGAGATGTACTTTCATCCACGGATCGCCGCCGACGTCGCCGTCGCATCGGGAATGCGCGCCGTCATCGGCATGATCGTGTTCGACATGCCCACGCCGTGGGCAGCTACCAGCGGCGAATGCATCGAAAAGGGTTTGAGAGTGCATGACGCCTGTCGGCATGCGGAACACGTGACGACCGCGTTTGCGCCGCACGCACCCTACACGGTCGAAGACGATACCTTCAAGCGCGTGCGCACGCTCGCCGACGAGCTCGACGTGCCGGTGCACATGCATGTCCATGAGACCGCGCACGAAATCGAGATGTCCCTCGACCGCTTCGGCGTACGGCCGCTGGAACGACTTGCCCGGCTGGGATTGGCGACGCCGCGCCTCGTGGCCGTACACATGACGCAGTTGATGGACCAGGAGATCCGGTTCTGCGCCGCCGAGGGTATCGGCGTGGTGCACTGTCCGGAGTCCAATCTCAAGCTCGCCAGCGGTTTCTGCCCGGTCGCGGCACTGCTCGACGCCGGTGTCAACGTGGCGCTGGGCACCGACGGTGCGGCCAGCAACAATGATCTCGACATGCTCGGCGAGCTGCGCACCGCCGCACTGCTGGCCAAGGGCGTCGCCGGATCGCCCACCGCCGTGCCGGCACCAGTCGCCCTGGACATGGCCACCGCCGGCGGCGCCCGCGCACTCGGACTGGACGCCGACATCGGTACGCTGGAAGCCGGCAAGTACGCCGACATGTTCGCCGTCGATCTTGCCGCGCCGCGCACGTCGCCGGTTCACGACGTCCTCACCCAGCTCGTATACAGCGGGTCGTCGGCACAGGTCAGCGACACCTGGGTGGCCGGGCGGGCGCTCTTGAAGGACGGTCGGCTGACCACGATAGACGAGGAGGCCGCGATCGCCGAGGCATCGCGCTGGCGCGGCATCCTGGCCTGAAACGGCCGTATACAAAGGACACGATCATGACCACGACCGCCAACGTCGATCCGCGGGAGATCGAGAAGTTCGAGGCCCTCGCCAGTCGCTGGTGGGACCCGGAAAGCGAGTTCAAGCCGCTGCATGACATGAACCCGGTGCGACTCGCGTTCATCGCCGGGCGCGCGACACTGCGCGGCAGCGAGATCGTCGACGTCGGCTGCGGCGGCGGCATCCTGGCCGAGGCCATGGCGCAGCAGGGCGCCCGCGTCACCGGCCTGGACATGGGCACCGCGCCGCTGATGGTCGCGCGCCTGCATGCCCGCGAGACCGGCGTCGAGGTCGACTATCGCCAGGGCGCTGCCGAGGCGCTGGCCGAGGAGCGGCCCGGCGCCTTCGACGTGGTCACCTGCATGGAAATGCTCGAGCACGTGCCGGACCCGGCGAGCGTCGTGGCCGCCTGCGCCCGCCTGGTCAAGCCGGGCGGTCATGTATTCTTTTCCACCATCAACCGCACCCCGAAGGCCTTCGCCCTGGCCATCGTCGGCGCCGAGTACGTGCTTCGGCTGCTGCCGCGCGGCACGCACCGTTATTCGAGCTTCATCCGGCCGTCGGAACTGGCGCGCTGGTGCCGCGCCGGCCCGCTCGCGGTGTCGGAAGTCACCGGCATGCACTACAACCCGCTGACGCGGGGATTCCGTATCGGCGCCGGGACAGACGTCAACTACATCGTCCACTGCACGGCACCCGAGGCGCCATGAGTCGATGCCGCGGCGTGCTGTTCGATCTCGACGGCACGCTGGCCGACACCGCCGCCGACCTGACTCGTGCGCTCAACCGGGTCCTCGCCGAGCTCGACCGGCCGCCGAAGGCGCTCGAGGACACCCGGCCGCACGTCTCCCTCGGCGCGGCGGTACTGCTGCGGATCGGCCTCGACACGCACCCCGGCGATCCTCGCATCGGCGAACTGTTTCCCCGCCTGCTGCGCTTCTATGCCGAGGACATCTGCGTGGAAACCCGTCTTTTTCCGGCGATAGACACCCTGCTCGACTCGCTCCGCGCCAACGGCACCCCCTGGGGCATCGTGACCAACAAGCCGCGGGCCTATACCGGGCCGCTGCTGGACGCCCTGCCGCTACCGGTACCGCCGTCCACGGTGATCTGCGCCGACGATCTGCCGCACAGGAAGCCGCACCCGCTGCCGATTCGCCGCGCCTGCCAGGTCCTCGAAGCGGCGCCGGGCGACTGCCTCTACGTCGGCGACGACCGCCGCGACATCGTGGCCGGCTTTCGCGCCGGCGCCTGGACGGCGGCGGCGGCCTGGGGCTATCTCGGTCCGGATGAGGACCCGGCCACCTGGGGCGCCGACATCGTCGCCGACGACGCCGCCGCCCTGATCGACCGCCTGCCGACGGCATCCCGACAGCGGACCTCTTCCCGGCCGGCACCGCCTATTCGAGGGTCATGAGCGCTAATTGACGTTTACGTAAACGTCAATGTATGCTTCGCCGCTCGACGCGCGGCCCCCGGGAGGACGCCATGACCGCCTTCACGCCCCTTGATCCTCGGTTCGACCAGCGAATACGCTCGAGTTTCGCGCGACAGCAGGTCATGCGGCTGATCGGCGCCACGCTCGACGGCGTCGCCGCCGGCGAATGCCGCATCCGGCTGCCGTTCCGCGAGGACCTGACCCAGCAGAACGGTTTCTTCCACGCCGGGATCACCAGCACGGTGGCCGATTCTGCCGGCGGCTATGCCGGGTATACCCTGATGCCCGAGGACTCGAACGTCCTCACCGTCGAGTTCAAGATCAACTTGCTGCGCCCGGCGGCCGGCGACATCATGATGGCCACGGGTCGCGTGATCCGAGCCGGCAAGCGCCT
>JAUIDF010000075.1 GCA_030429125.1 Gammaproteobacteria bacterium
GCGCGCGGCCTGCTCGGCCGCCGCCGCTTCGCCGCCCTCGCCGATGCCTACGAGCGTTTTCGGGATGCGTCGGGCGAATTGCCTTCCACCTGGGAGGTGGTTTACGCCCATGCCTGGATGCCGGGGCCGGCGTCGGTGAAGGTCGAGTTCAACGCGGCGGGCGGTGCCGGCGCATGAGCGGTTTCTTCGTCACCGGAACGGACACCGAGATCGGAAAGACCGTCGTCTCCGCCGCCCTGGTACGATACCTCGGCGGTGAAGCGGGACACTGCGTGGGCATGAAGCCCGTGGCGAGCGGCGCCGAGTCGACCGCCGACGGCCTTCGCAATGCCGATGCGCTGGCGCTGATGGCGGCCAGCGCGGCGCCGGCCGACTACGAGGAGGTCAACCCCTACGTCTTCTCCGAGCCCACCGCGCCGCACCTCGCCGCCGCGTCCGAGGGGATCACCATTGCCTGGGGGCCCATCGCGCAGGCCTATGAGCGCCTGCGCCGGCGTGCCAGCCGGGTCGTCGTCGAGGGCGTCGGTGGCTGGCTGGTGCCGCTGGGTCCGGGCTACGATGTCGAGTCGATGGCGGCGGACTTCGACCTTCCCGTGGTACTGGTGGTCGGATTGCGACTCGGCTGCCTGAATCATGCGTTGCTGACCGAGCGCGCCATCATTGCCAGCGGCTGCCGCCTGGCCGGCTGGGTTGCCAACCACCTTTCAGCGGACTTCTCGCGGGCGGCGGAAAACGTTCTCACGCTCAAAACCGCCATGCGTTCGCCCATGCTGGCCGAAGTTGCCTGGCGCGCGGATGGCGCCGAACGGGCAGTCCTCGACCACGTCGATCGCGGCGCCATCGACGCCGGACTCGCCGCGGGCCGCTCGCGGGTCGTTCGTTAGCCATTCGACGACGTCGATCAAACAAAAATATCAACGTGTTGGCGAGCGGCTGAAGCTTGCAGGCACACCCTCGCTGGTGTAGCATCATTTTGCTTTCGACTGACCCGCGACACGACCTCCCGTGTGCGTACGTGCCGGCCGGAATCGTCGCGCCACGGGCGCGGATTCGTCGCCGCCGGGTTCGATGCAGAACATGATCGACGTGCCCTCCAGCCAGGCTTCCGGGATCACGGTCCCCGAGATCAGATATCTCATCACGCCCAACCGGTCCATGGACCGGCGGCAGGCGACCGGGCTGGTGCTCGGTGTGGCCGGCGCGACGTTTCTCGTCGCCGGTGCACTGGCCTTGCGCTACGGCGCCTGGCCAATCCTGCCATTCGCGGGACTGGAGGTGGCGCTGCTCGCCTACGTGGTCTACCGCGTTCAGGCCGATTGCAACAACCACGAGGTCGTCGTGCTGGACGAATTGCATCTCGACGTCACGCGTCGTGTCGGGGGAGAGGTGCAAAGCCACCGGTTCAACCGCCACTGGGTGCGGGTGAATCTGCGACAATCGCGGGCGAGAAATCTGCCGAGTCGGTTACAGGTCGGCAGTCATGGTAAATTTGTGGAAATCGGCGCGTGCCTGACCAACGACGAGCGCGCCTCCCTGGCGAATCACCTGGCGGCCCGCCTTGCCGGCGCGGCCGCCGAAGAAAATTTCAGAAATTCTACGGGAGAACCCAGACAATGAAGCTGAACTGGCGGAGTAAACCGGCGGGTGGAACCGCGGCCATCGCCTCGTGGATCGCCGCCGCCGCGTCCGCGCTGTACGCAACCGCCGGCCATGCCGAGTGGGCGCTGAACTTCCAGCAACCCGTCACCACCATCGGCCACGTCCAGTACCAGCTGCACATGCTGATCCTGTGGATCTGCGTCGCGATCTTCGTGGTCGTGTTCGGGGTCATGTTCTATTCGCTCTACGCCCACCGCAAGAGCAAGGGCTCCGTGCCGTCGAACTTCTCCCACAGCACCAAGGCGGAAGTCATCTGGACGATCATTCCGGTCGCGATTCTGGTGGGCATGGCCATCCCCTCCACCGCGGCGCTGATCGAGATGGAGGACACCACCGAATCCGACATGACGGTGAAAGTCACCGGTTACCAGTGGAAGTGGCAGTACGAGTATCTCGATCACGACGTCAACTTCTACAGCACCCTCGCGACGCCCCGTTCGCAGATCGAGGGGTCAGAACCCAAGGGCGAGAATTACCTGCTCGAGGTCGACAAGCACGTGGTCCTGCCGGTAAACCAGAAAGTGCGCATCCTGCTCACGGCGGCGGACGTGCTCCACGCGTGGTGGGTGCCGGCATTCGGCGCGAAGAAAGACGCCATTCCGGGCTTCGTCAACGAGATCTGGGTCTATATCGAGGAGCCGGGCACTTATCGAGGCCAGTGCGCCGAACTGTGCGGCAAGGACCACGCCTACATGCCGATCGTCGTCGACGCGGTATCGCAGGAGGCGTTCGACGCCTGGGTGGCCGAGAATCGCGCGACTGGCGAATCCGGCTGACGGCCTGCCGACGAACGCTTCGCGCGCCGGCCCGGGCCGGTGAAAAGTTTACACGGGTTACGAGACATTTTTGAGGATTCCCTGACATGACCGCGACGACCGCCGATCACCACGACGATCATCATCCGACCGGCATCACACGCTGGCTGTTCTCCACCAACCACAAGGACATCGGCACGTTGTACCTGTGGTTTTCCTTCGTCATGTTCATCGTCGGCGGGCTGATGGCGGTCATTATTCGCTCGGAGTTGTTCGTGCCGGGATTGCAGGTGGTTACGCCCCACTTCTTTAACCAGATGACCACCGTCCACGCCCTGGTCATGATCTTTGGCGCGGCGATGCCTGCCTTCGTCGGCCTGGCGAACTGGCAGATTCCCTTGATGATCGGCGCGCCCGACATGGCGCTACCACGGCTGAACAACTGGAGTTTCTGGCTGCTGCCGCCGGCGGCGGCATTGCTTATCGCCTCGTTGTTCGTTCCGGGCGGCGCGCCGGCGGGTGGCTGGACCATGTACCCGCCGTTGTCGATACAGGGCGGCATGGGCGTGGACTTCGGCATCCTGGCCCTTCACATGATGGGCATTTCGTCCATCATGGGCTCCATTAACATCATCGCCACGGTGCTGAACATGCGAGCGCCCGGCATGTCGTTGTTGAAGATGCCCATGTTCGTGTGGACGTGGCTGATCACGGGATTCCTGCTGGTCACCTCCATCCCGGTGCTGGCAGGCGCTATCACCATGCTGCTCACCGACAGGCATTTCGGCACCCATTTCTTTGATTCGGCCGGCGGCGGCGATCCGGTGATGTTCCAGCACATTTTCTGGTTCTTCGGTCATCCCGAGGTGTACATCCTGATCCTGCCGGCGTTCGGCGTCGTGTCGCAGATCATCCCGACCTTCGCCCGCAAGCCGCTGTTCGGTTACGTGTCCATGGTGTTTGCCACCGCCACCATCGCGTTCCTGTCCTACATCGTTTGGGCGCATCACATGTTCACCGTGGGTATGCCGCTCACCGGCGAGCTGTACTTCATGTACGCGACCATGCTCATCGCCATTCCCACGGGCGTGAAGATCTTCAACTGGGTGGCTACCATGTGGCGCGGTTCGATGACCTTCGAAACGCCGATGCTTTACGCAATAGGCATGGTGTTTCTGTTCAGCATCGGCGGTTTCAGCGGCCTGATGCTCGCCATCGTGCCAGCTGACTTCCAGTACCACGATACCTACTTCGTTGTCGCACACTTTCATTACGTGATCTTCGGCGGCACGATCCTCGGCGCATTGGGTGCGGTGTACTACTGGTTGCCCAAGTGGACCGGCCACATGTACAACGAGCGGCTCGGCAAGTGGCACTTCTGGCTCACCATTGTCGGCATGAACATCACCTTCTTCCCGCAGCACTTCCTGGGGCTGGCGGGCATGCCGCGACGTATTCCCGACTACGCCCTGCAGTTCACCGAGTTCAACATGATGTCGACGGTGGGCGCATTCCTGCTCGGCTTCTCGCAGATCCTGCTGCTGGTCAACGTGCTGCGCACCATCAAGGGCGGCGAGAAGGCCAGCGACCAGGTCTGGGAAGGTTCCGAGGGGCTTGAGTGGACCGTGCCGTCGCCGGCCCCCTACCACACGTTCGCCACGCCGCCGCAGGTGAAATAGCGTCGTGCCCGAGGCGAATGCGAACCATGACGAACACCGGGCAGCTCGGCGCGCAGGCGTGCGCAAGACCGTGTTCGTACTTGTGGTCGTGGTTGCCGCGGTATTCGCCTGGACCATTGTTGGCCGGTTGATCCGCGGATGAACGAACGCGACGACAAGCGCGACCGAAGCAATCTGCGCACCTCGTTGTGGTTGGTGCTGCTGGTCGGTGGCATGTTTGCCTTCGGCTATGCGCTGGTGCCCTTATATAACGTGTTCTGTCAGATCGCCGGCATCGGCGATGCCGCGATCCAGATTGCCGAACCGGGCTCCAGTGCCGACCGGGTGGACCGCGATCGTTTCGTTACCGTGGAATTCACCGGCGACGTCATGGGCGGCCTGCCCTGGGAGACGGAGCCGGCGCAGAAAGTGCGCGTACATCCGGGCGAGAACGTGCGCGTCGCCTTTCGCACGACCAACCTGTCGGACATCGACGTGGTCGGCCAGGCCGTGCCGAGCGTCACCCCGGTGCGTGCCACGCGCCATTTCGTGAAGACGGAGTGTTTCTGCTTCAGCAACCAGACGCTGGCGGCGAACGAGACCCGGGAGATGCCCGTCCTGTTCCGGGTCGATACCGCACTGCCGAAGGAAGTGAAGACCATCACGCTGTCGTACTCGTTCTACCGTGCCGATGCAGAGATCGGCGCGGAGCAGTCCAGTGGTGCGGATACGAAAGCCGACCGCGAGTCGGTGCCGACCGCGTGGCTGGCCGAACCCATTTTGACATCACCGCCTACAAGTAAAATTCTCGAGGACCGAACATGAGCGATCAACACGGGAGTTACTACCTGCCCGAGCCGACCAAGTGGCCGACCATCACGTCAGGCGGACTGTTCCTCCTGGCACTCGGTTTCATCCTGTTCATGAACGAGTTCTCGGGCGCGCCCTGGTTGATGTCGATCGGTGCGCTGATCCTCGTCTACGTCATCGTCGGCTGGTTCGGCGAAGTCGCCGTCGAAAGCGAGAAGGGCCTTTACGACAGCCAGGTGGACATGTCGTTCCGCATGGGCATGGGCTGGTTCATCGGCTCCGAGGTGATGTTCTTTGCCGCCTTTTTCGGCGCCCTGTTCTACTCCCGGGTTCTCGGTGTGCCGTGGCTTGCCGAAACCGAGCTGCTGTGGCCGGGCTTCGACAACGTGTGGCCGACCGCCGGTCCCGCGGGTGAGTTGCACGTGGGAACCGACCCCGCCGAGCATCCCGCCGCCGGCCATTTCGGCACCATCGGTGCCTGGGGCGTGCCGTTCTGGAATACGGCCATCCTGCTGACGTCGAGCGTCACCATCACCATCGCGCACTGGGCGCTCAAGGAAGGCAATCGATTCAAGCTGAACCTTTGGCTCGGCCTGACCGTCGCCCTGGGCTGCCTGTTCCTGTACTTCCAGGGCGTCGAGTACGTCCATGCCTACACCGAGCTCGGCCTGACTCTGGGTACCGGCGTTTACGGCGCGACTTTCTTCATGCTGACGGGATTCCATGGCATGCACGTGACGGTGGGCACCATCACCCTCGCGGTCATTCTCTTCCGTTGCCTGAAGGGGCACTTCACGAAGGAGAACCACTTCGGCTTCGAAGCCGCGGCATGGTACTGGCACTTCGTGGATACGGTCTGGGTGGGGCTGTTCATATTCGTCTACGTGATGTAGACCCGGCGACATTCGCCGGCGCGCTCGGTGGCCGCGGCCGGATCGACGGCCGCCGGGGCGTTCAGTTCGCCGGGGCGTTCAGTTCGCCGGGGCGGTCGGCGCGGGGCGGTCGACCGGGGGCGCCACCGACGTGAACGGCTTGAGCACGCCTGTCGCCGAGCCGAGCGCGAGCAGCGCCAGCAATACGACCCAGATTCCGATGCGGTACGTCAGCGCCTTGACGGTGCGATCTCCCTTGCCGCGGTCGGTGAACATGAAATACAGCGCCGCGAACAGGCTCGCCAGCATGGCGATGACCATCAAGATGATGAATGATTTGACCAGCATGTGGGACGATAAGTCGGGAATGAGATGGATCGCGTTATTTTAGCAGAGCCGTCATCGAGCAACGCCCGCGTGTTGAGCAGTCGAAGTGTTACCGCGGCGGCCCTGCTGCTCGTGGTCGCGATAATGCTGGTCGTACTCGTCAAGCTCGGTTTCTGGCAGCTCGACCGGGCGGCGGAGAAGGCCGCCATCAAGGCGAGCTTCGAAGCGCGAACCGCCGGGCAGCCGATCGTGCTGGACGGGCAGCCCCTCGATGCCGAACAACATGCCTTCTTTCGCGTCGAGGCCAGGGGCGAGTACGAGCCGCAGTACCAGGTGCTGATCGACAATGCCATCCGCGACGGCCGTGCGGGCTACCGCGTCGTGACGCCGTTCAGGCTCACCGGCACGCACACGCGCGTGCTGGTCGATCGCGGCTGGATTCCGGGGACCCTGGATCGCCGTGACGTGCCCGCGGCCCCGGCACCCGTGGGTACGTTGGACATTGCGGGCCTGCTCGAGCGCCCCGCGGACGATTTCTTCACGCTTGAGGATAGTCCGCCGACGGCCGGGCAGCGGGTCTGGCAAAACCTCGACATGGATCACTACCGCGCGTTGAACGATTTCCCGTTGCAGCCCCTGGTACTGCGGCTGTCGCCGGATGCGTCGAACGCCGGTGGTTTCGATCGTCGCTGGCCCGAGTACACGGACCAGTGGATCGCGCGTCACCGCGGCTATGCGGTGACATGGTTCGGTCTCGCCGCGGTACTGGCAGCGGGCGTGATCACGCTGCTGTGGCGGCGAAAGCGGGATGATGCGTGACGTGGCAACCGGTGAATTGAAGAACGGCACCAACCGGCGCGCCAAGTGGACGCTCGCTATCCTGGTCGCCGTGTTCCTGGCACCGGTCGCCGGTGGCTGGGCGTGGTTCTATTTCGGCGACAATCTTTCCCTGAAGAACAACGGCCAGCTCTACGATCCTGCGCGACCCATCGGTGACGTCGAATTTCGCGCCGCCGACGGCGAGGAAACGGGACTGGCCGAGCTGCGCGGCAGCTGGGTGCTGCTTTACGTCGGTAGCGGCGCCTGCGACGACGCCTGCATCACCCGACTGGACGAGATCAGCCGGGTTCGCATCAGCCTGGGCAAGAACATCAAGCGGGTCGTGCCGGTTTACCTGACCGACACGATGCCCGCCGAAGACGCGATGATGCGCATCCGCGCGGCGCTGCCGGTCGGCGTCGTCGCCGGCATCGGGGACGGCGCGTTCGCATCCCTCGGCGAACGACTGGCGCGCGACGGCGAAAGTACGGCCGGAACCTCGCGTCGCGTGTACCTGGTCGATCCAATCGGCAACCTGGTCCTGAGCTACGAGCCCGGCGCGGACGCGTCCGGCATGCGCAAGGACCTGGCGCGGCTGCTGCGGGTGTCGCAGATCGGCTGACACTGACGACAGGAGATATTCCAAGTGGCGAACACCGCTGAAGGCGACAAGCTCGACCGGGCCGGCGCAGCCGGATTTTCCGCGACGCTGCGCGAGTACTATCAGCTCACCAAGCCGCGCGTGGTCGGCTTGATCATATTCACCGCCGTAGTGGGCATGTTCCTTTCCACGCCAGGCATGGTGGGCCTGGACGTCCTGTTGCTCGGCACGCTCGGCATCGGACTGGCGGCGGCCTCCGGGGCGGCGATGAACCAGATCCTGGACAGCGACGCCGACCGGGTCATGAAGCGCACCCGCCATCGGCCGCTGCCTACCGGCAAGGTCAACGCCATGGCCGCGATGATCTTCGCCTGCATACTGTCCATGGCTTCCATGTTGATCCTCGCCACCTGGATCAACACGCTGACGGCGGTGCTCACGTTTGCCTCCATGGTCGGCTACGCGGTGATCTACACGGTGTTTCTGAAGCGGGCGACGCCGCAAAACATCGTCATCGGCGGCGCCGCCGGCGCCATGCCGCCGGTGCTCGGCTGGACCGCCGTCACCGGCGAGGTCTCTTCCGACGCGCTGCTCCTGTTTCTCATCATTTTCTGCTGGACGCCGCCGCATTTCTGGGCGCTGGCGCTGTATCGCGAAAAGGAGTACGCGAGCGTCGGCATACCGATGCTGCCGGTGACCCATGGCCGGCGCTTTACCCAGCTCTACATCGTCTGCTACACGCTGCTGCTCGCCGCCGTTTCGATCATGCCCTACGCCACGCAGATGTCGGGCCTGCCCTACCTGCTGGGCGCGCTGGTGCTCAACGCCTACTTCATTGGCTATGCCGTCGCACTGTATCGCAATTACAGCGACCAGCTCTCGCGCAAGACGTTCTTCTTCTCCATCCAGTATCTCGCCCTGTTGTTCGCGCTCATGCTGGTGGATCACTACCGGGTGTCGATCTACGGCCTGATCGACGTCTTGCTGGGTTGAGTCAGACCGTGCCGTCACGAGCGGGCGCGGCATGAAGCAGTACACCGCCGCCTTCGAACGCAACCGCGAACCGATTGCCGGCGCCCTGCGCGAGGCGCTCGGCGATTGCCGGCGAGTGATGGAGATCGGCAGCGGCAGCGGCCAGCATGCCGCGTGGTTCGCGAGCGAGTTCCCGCACGTTTCGTGGTGTCCCACCGACCTGGCGGCCATGCTGCCCAGCATCGACGCCTGGCGACAGGAGTGCGGCCTGGACAATATCGAACCGGCGCGGGCGCTCGATGTCCTCTCGCTCGACTGGCCGGCCATCGAGTTCGATGCCGTGGTCACGATCAACACCCTGCACATCGTCTCCTTCGAGGGTGTGCGGTCGATCCTCGCCGGCGCTGCCGGGCGGTTGCCGCCGGGCGGATTGATGTTTGTCTACGGTCCGTTTCGCTTCAGTGGGCGTGCGCTCGAACCGAGCAATGCCAACTTTGATGCGTGGCTGCGCGAGCGCGATCCCGACAGCGGCCTGCGGTTGTTCGATGACGTCGACGGGATCGCCGCCCGGCACGGTCTGCGATTCGAGCGGGACGTGCCCATGCCCGCGAACAACCACGCGCTGTGGTGGCGAAAGTCCCCGTCGGATGCCGGTGAATGACGATCGGCAGTTGATCGGCGGCGAGGAGTGGTGTGCGCTGCCGGAACTCGGCCTGCCGTGGGTCAAGTCGCGAGTCGACTCCGGCGCCCGTACCTCGTCGCTGCATGCTTGGAACATCCACCGGTTCTCCCGCGATGGCGCCGACTGGGTGTCATTCCGCGTCCATCCGCTGCAGCGCGACCGTCGCACGGTGGTGCGCTGCGAGGCGCCGCTGGTGGATCATCGCGGTGTCAAGAGCTCGAGCGGCGCTACCGAGGCGCGCTACGTGATCCGCACCACGCTCGTCCTGGCAGGCCAGCGTTTCGAGGTCGAACTGACGTTGACCAGCCGGGATTCGATGGGCTTTCGCATGCTGCTCGGTCGTGAAGCCATGGCCGAGCGACTCATCGTGGATCCGTCGACGTCGTTCCGCGGCCAGGTGCCGGCCGGTGGGGAGCTCGATGCGGCGTACGCGCCGCACCGGGTCGTCGCGCCGCATCTCGACATCGGCGTGCTCGCCGATCGCGGCCGCAAGCCGATCCTCGACGCATTACACCAGGCGGCCGCGTCGCGGGGGCACTCGCTGCGTGTCGTCGATCCGTCTGCCTGTCGGGTCCGTTTCGAGGGTGCCCGCGAGATCGTCGAAGGCGCCGACGTGCCGGAACCGGGCAGCTTCGATGCGATCGTTGCGTTGTGTTCGCGACCGAACGCGGCAACGGCCGGCCTGTTGCTGCGACATTTCGAACACCTGGGCGCCTACAGTCCGAACCCCGCACGCGCCGTGCTGGAAGCCTCCGATCGGGCCGTCGCCTACCAGCGGCTTGCGCGTTCCGGCGTTCGCCTGCCCGATGCCGGCTGGTCCGCGGGTGGCAGGACGGAGCCGGTCGGCGACGCGTCCCGCTACCTCGTGCGCGGCGCCGGCGATGACGATGGCCGCATCGTGTCCGCGGGCGCGACCGGGCTGGAGGACACGACGGGTCGTGGTGTTCTCGTACAGTCTCTGCCCGGGACCGGCGAGTTGGTCCGCTGCTTCGTCGCGGGCACCCGGGTACTGGTGACGCCGCTGGCGCCGGGTGACGGTGGCATCCTGTCGAGGCCGCGCGGTCGCGCCCCCCGGCTGCAGCGGGCTTCGCGTCGCGATATACGGCGCGCCGTTCGCGCGCTCGGCGTCACCCTCGCCCGCGTCGATGCGTTGATCGACGACGATCAGCCGATCATCCTCGACGTGGACCCATTCGCCTTCGCGTCGGCGGCCGGCAAGTCCGCCGCCACCTGCGCCGACGCCCTGCTGGCCCACGTCGAGCGGGCCATGGGTTCGGCCGCACGGCACGCGGGTTAGCATCCCTCCCGGCGGTTTCGCCGTCGGTTTCGTCGCCAGGTGGGTCCGCCGATGCGTGGTGAGACGCGCCGCCAGCGGGCCACGTCGACGCACGCTGGCTTCAACGACCCGTTTGTCGGGCGCCGGCGCCGGCGCGGATCGCCTCGACCGCCTCGCACACCAGCGCCGGGCCGCGATAGATCAGCCCCGTGTACAGTTGTACCAGCGTCGCGCCGGCGTCGATCCTGGCGGCCGCATCGGCACCGCTCATGATGCCGCCCGCGGCGATCACCGGCAGCGCGCCATCGAGGACCCGGCACAGGTCGGCGATTACCTGCGTACTTCGGGCCGATAGCGGTGCACCGCTCAAGCCGCCGGATTGCGCCGCGAGGCGTGGATCGATGCCCGGGGGGCGCGTCACCGTGGTGTTGGTGGCGATGATGGCGTCGACGTGATGGCGCAGGCACAGGCGAACGATTGCCTCGATGTCGGCGGTCTCGAGATCGGGCGCGATCTTTACCGCGATCGGCACATTGCGCCCGGTCTGGTCCTGTAACTCGTGGCGGCAGTGTCGAATGCCGGCGAGCAGGTGGCCGAGGGCGCCGGGTTCCTGCAGCGAGCGAAGGTCCGTGGTGTTCGGCGAGGAGATGTTCACGCTCACGTAGTCGGCATCGTCATAGACCGCACGCAGCGCCATGCGGTAATCGTCCAGCGCCCTCGCCAGCGGCGTGGCGGCGTTCTTGCCGATGTTGATACCGGTCACGCAGGGCGGGCGGCGACGCCTGAGGTTGTGCAGGAACACGTCCACGCCGCAGCTGTTGAAGCCCATGCGATTGATGATGGCTGCGTCGCGGGCGAGGCGAAACATTCGCGGCCTGGGGTTGCCCGGCTGGGGCTCGGGGGTGACCGTGCCGAGTTCGACGAAGCCGAATCCGAGTGCGGCGAAGGCGGGTCCGGCGGCGGCCTGCTTGTCGAGACCGGCGGCCAGCCCCACGGGATTGGCGAATCGAAGCCCCATCGCCTCGACCGGCAGCTGCTTCACGGCGGAACCGTACCGGCGTTCGATCGCCGCCAGCATGCCGCGCCGGCGCGAGGCAAAGCCCAGGGCTCCCATCACCAGGTCGTGGCTCGTCTCGGCGTCGAGGCGAAACAGCAGCGGCCGCAGCCGCTCGTAGGACAGCATCAGAACTGTTCCCCGTCGCCCAAAAGTCGCCATTTGCCGGGCGGCAGGCGACCCAGCCGCACATTGCCGATGCGTACCCGCTTCAGGGCCGTGATCTGAACACCCACGAGTTCACACATCCGGCGGATCTGGCGGTAGCGCCCCTCGACCAGGACGATGCGGAGCTGGTCGTCGTTCAGGCGCGTCACTCGCGCGCGCTTCAGGGCCCGGTTGTCGAGCACCAGTCCGTGGCGCAGCTTGTCGATCTGCGTGTCGTCGGCGCCGCCGCGAATCCGCACCAGGTACTCCTTTTCGATGGCCGCCGCCTGGTTGCCGATGAGACGGCGCGCCACGCGCCCGTCCTGGGTGAACACGAGCAGGCCGGTGGAGTTGACATCGAGGCGGCCCGCCGGCGCCAGCGTGTGACGGTCGACGATGCGCGGTGCCTTCCCTTCGCCGGCGTAGTTGTCGGGTTCGATCAGCATGACCGCACTGGTATGACCCGGCTCCGGTTGTCCGGAGACGAGGCCCAGCGGCTTGTTCACCAGGACCGTCAGCCGCTGGTCCTGGTGGGCGCGGGCGGCGGCGTCGAGAACCACCTCGTCGCCCGGCTGCACGCGGTAGTAGGCCTCGCGGACCACCTCGCCGTTGACACGCACGAGCCCCTGCTCGATGTAGCGATCCGCTTCGCGTCGCGAGCAGAGTCCTTGTCCGGCCAGGTGCTTGGACAGACGCTCGACGCTCATGGCCCGGTCCCGCTCAGTCGAGATGCCTGAGGGTGGCGTCGGCCGCGTTGCCGGTATAGGTCGACGGCGTCAGCGCAAGCAGGGCGCGCCGGGCATCCTCGGGCAGGTCGAGGCCCTCGACGAACTCGCGGATCGCCGCGGCATCGATGGCGCGGCCGCGCGTCAGCGCCTTGAGCTTCTCGTAGGGTTCGGCGACGCCGTGGCGCCGCATCACCGTCTGGATCGCCTCGGCGAGCACTTCGTATGCCGGATCGAGGTCGGCGGCGATGCGCTCGGCATTGACCTCGAGCTTGCCGATGCCCTTGAGCGCGGACTCGTAGGCCAGCACGCTGTAGCCGAAGGCGAGGCCGAGATTGCGCATCACGGTGGAATCGGACAGGTCGCGCTGCCAGCGGCTCACCGGCAGCTTGTTGGCGAAGTGGTCGAGCAGGGCGCAGGCGATGCCAATGTTGCCCTCGGAATTCTCGAAGTCGATGGGATTGACCTTGTGCGGCATGGTGCTCGAACCGACTTCCCCTTCCACCAGGCGCTGGCGGAAGTAGCCGAGCGAGATGTAGCCCCAGGCGTCGCGGTCGAGGTCGAGCAGCACGGTGTTGAAGCGGCGTACCGCGTCGCACAGCGCGGCGACGTTGTCGTGTGGCTCGATCTGCGTGGTCATGGGATGCTGCTTCAATCCCAGGTTCATCAGGAAGTCCCGCGCCAGCTCCGGCCAGTCCAGTTCGGGGTAGGCGGCGATGTGGGCGTTGTAGTTGCCGACCGCGCCGTTGATCTTGCCCTCGATCTCGACGCCGGCGACCTGCAGCCGCGCAGCCTTCAGGCGCCACGCCACGTTGGCCAGTTCCTTGCCCAGGGTGGTCGGGGTCGCGGCCTGGCCGTGGGTGCGTCCGAGCATGGGCACGCCGGCATTCTCCCGCGCGAGGTTCGTCAGCGCGTCGATGATCCGGTCCATCATGGGCAGCAGCACGCTGTCGCGGCCGGTTTTCAGCATCAGCGCGTAGGAGAGATTATTGATGTCCTCCGAGGTGCAGGCGAAGTGGATGAACTCGCCCACGCGAGCCAGCGAAGGGCACTCGGCGACCTTCTCCTTGAGGAAATATTCCACCGCCTTGACGTCGTGATTGGTGGTGGCCTCGATGGCCTTCACGCGCGCGGCGTCGGCCTCGCCGAAGTTCTCCACGAGCGAATGCAGGAACTCGTTGCCGGCGTCGTCGAAGGGTTCGAGTTCGGCGACGCCGGGATGTTCCGCCAGGTGCTGCAGCCAGCAGACCTCGACGCGAACGCGGTAGTGGATGAGGC
>JAUIDF010000076.1 GCA_030429125.1 Gammaproteobacteria bacterium
CAGCCCGGCCGTCGACTCGGCGAGATCGTCCTTGCCGGGCGCCGCGGCGAGCGATCGGGAGACCTGCCGCACCCCCTCGACCAGGTCCGCGAACCGATCGAGGGTGAGCGAGGCGGGCACGTCCGGACCGAAGGCGCGCCGGTCGAAGGTCACGTGCACTTCCAGCATCCCGGCGCCGCGCGCCGCCGCGGCCAGACCCGCGTAGATGTCGCCCGAATGATCGGACAACCCGACCGGACACCGAAAGCGCTCGCGCATCTCGTCGATGACGGACAGGCCCCACGCCTCGGCGGGCGTCGGATACCGCGACGTACACTGGAAGCAACCGTGAGCGATACCGGCTTCGCGCGCGCGACTCACGAGCGGATCGAGTTCGGACAGCCGACTCATGCCGGAGGAGAACAATACCGGATCGCCGGTATCGAACACCGCGTCGAGCAATACCGGGTTGTAGATCTCACCCGAGGCGATTTTCCACAGGCGCACGCCCGCCCGCTGCAGCAGTTCGACCGCCTCGACGGAAAATGGCGAACTGGTGAAGACAAGACCCCGGTCGCGCGCGTGCGTCGCCAGTTCCTGCCACTGCGACTCGGTAAACTCCATGCGGCGCCAATAGTCGAATCGCGTCGCGTCCTGGCGGCTGAACTTCACCCGCCACGGCTCATCCAGCGTACTCTCCGCCGCCGCGATGTGGGTCTGGAACTTGACCACATCGGCGCCGGCATCGGCAATCGCATCGATATAGGCATGGGCGGCGCCCAGGCTGCCGTCATGCGCCTGGCCAACCTCGCCGATCACGATCACCTCGCCGTCGACGAAGCCGAGGTCTTTCAGCGTGCAGGTATCGGTCATGCCAGGTTCAAAGTTTCTGGTGCGCCAGCAGAGAACGGAAGTAGCCTTCGCAACGGGAGAGCGCCTCGAACGAACCCTGCTGCACGACGCGCCCATGCTGCATGACGTAGATGCGATCGGCGCCCGTCACCGTCGACAGCCGATGGGCGACGACGATGGTCGTGACGTCCTCGACCCGCGCGAACAGCGAGCGGTAGATGGCCGCCTCGGTTTCGCCGTCCAGCGCGCTGGTGGCCTCGTCGAGCACCAGCAACTCCGGCTCGCGAACCAGTGCGCGAGCCAGCGCCAGGCGCTGCGCCTGGCCGCCGGACAGGCGAACGCCGAGATCCCCGATCTCGGTGTCGAGGCCATCGGGAAGTTCGGCCAGGAACGCCTCGGCACCGGCCGAGCGACAGGCGCGCCACAGCGCGTCATCGCTGGCGTCGGGCTGTGCCCAGTAGAGATTCTCGCGCACCGACAGGTCGAACAGGACGGGATGCTGACTGACGAGCCCGACGCGCCGACGCCAGCTCTGAAGGTCGAGATCGCGCATTGGCGTGTCGTCGATGCGAACGCTGCCCGACGTCGGTTCGTGCAGCCCGAGCACCAGGTCGAGCACGGTGGATTTTCCCGAACCCGATTCGCCGACCAGCGCCACGGTCTCGCCCCGCCCGATCTCTATCGATACGCCGGCCAGCGCCTTGCGGCCGTCGGGATAGGTGAAACTGACGTCGTCGAGCCGGATCGAGCGTGCCAGCCCGGTGAACGTTTTCGAACCGCTCGGCTGCCGCCAGGCGTCGGCCGACGCCTGGTATCGACGCACCTGCTCGAGACTCGGCAGCGAATTGTCCAGCTGGTGCTTGACGAACAACATCTGCTTGAGCGGCGGAATGGTTCTCAGCAAGCCCCACAGGACGATGGCAAGCGTGGACATCTCCACCGCACTCGCCTGCGCCGCCAGCAGTACGCCGAGCAGGATCAGGAACCCGGCCGGCTCGTAGACCTGGGACATGGCGAAACCGAATACGTCGGAGCGCACGCGGCTTCGCGCAAAGCGCCGATACGTCTTGTCGATCTGGCGCATGGTCTCGCCCTTTCGCGCGAAGCCGATCACCTCGCGCGCACCGTCGAGAGACTCTTTCAGCAGCGAGGTGAAGCGATTGGCGGCACGCACGTTCGCGTCGCCGAAGCGGTAGCTCCAGCGCCCCACCGCGGCGAAGGGGAACAGCACCAGGGCGGAAGCCGCGAGGCAGCCGATGACCAGCGTCGGTGCCAGCCACAGCGGCACGGCGACCAGGGCCGCGACACGCACCACGTTGGCGATCCCCTGCGCCAGTGCCTGGAAGGCCGTGCCGGATTTCATGACCTCGTTGACGTAGGTATTGATCAGTTCGCCCTTCTTGTGAGAGGCGAAAAACCGCCAGCTTGCGTCGTAGATCTTGTCCAGCGATTCCATCACCAGGCTGCGAACGATCTTCATGCGGATCGTCACGGTGCTCCAGCGCACGACGATACTCACCAGGGTGACCAGCAGCATCGAGGTCCACACCAGCAGGGCCGCGGTAATCTCGGAGAACGGCAGACCGAGGAATTCCACCACGCGTTTCGCGGCCAGCGTCGGACCCAGCCACTCGGCTTCGGGCCGGTCGAGCACGAGGTCGGCCATCGGCGCCATGGAGACCACACTCAATCCCGCCGCCAGTGCATCGACGATCAGAAGCACAATGGTGCCCGCCAGGAACACCGGGAACTGCCGCGCCAGCGCCCAGAACCGGCCGATCGCCGCGAACACTCAGTCGCCCCGCGATCGTCGTGCCGCCGGCGCGCGGCCGCTGCTCATCGACCGGCCCAGGAAAACACCACGCGAACGGTGCGCAGGGCAATGTACATGTCCAGCGCCAGCGAGTAGTTCTTGATGTAGTAGAGGTCGAACTCGAGCTTGTTCTTGGCGTCGTCGACCGAGGCGCCGTAGGTATACATGACCTGCGCCCATCCGGTCACGCCCGGCTTCACCAGGTGTCGCAGGTCGTAGTAGGGAATCTGTGCCTCGAGGGTCTTGTTGAAGTCCGGACGCTCCGGTCTCGGCCCGATGAAACTCATGTCTCCGATGAGCACGTTCCACAATTGCGGCAGTTCGTCGATGCGGGTCTTGCGCAGCAGGTTGCCGAACGCCGTGATGCGCGGATCATCGGTGCTGGTCCATTGCGGACCGTCCTTCTCCGCGTCCCTGACCATGGTGCGAAACTTGCGCAAACGGAATGCACGGCCGCCGTATCCCGTTCGGGTCTGGCTGTACAGCGCCGGTCCCGGACTGGTCAGCCGCACCAGTGCGGCAACCAGCAACAACAGCGGCGAGAGAACCACCAGTCCGATGCTTGCCGCGGCCAGGTCGATCAACCGCTTGGCCTTCAGCTGGATGTCGTGGTGCAGGAGCGCGAAGCCCTCGGACATGGCGAACCAGCCGTCGCGAAGTTGCAGCACCGGCACGCGAAACAGGTACTGTTCGTAGAAGTCCGCGATGTCCATGATGGGCGTGCCGCCAAGCCGTACACGCATCAACTGCGAGACCACCGGGTCCGGCAATCCCTGGTCGGCGGCGATCACGATACCTTCGACCCGGCCATCGAACAGGGTCTCGCCGTCGCGCGAGATCCGCAAGCCGCCGGCGTGGGCGGAAATCGTCACCGGTCTGCTCTCGTCGCCCATCGATTCCAGCAGTATCGCTTCGCCGCCCGACGGAGACTGCCTGATGTCCGTAACGAGTTGACCGGTGCGCTGACCGTTTCCGAACACCAGCCAGCGGGGTTCGCGCGAAAATCGCGTGATCAGCGACTGGCCGAGAAAACGGACCAGCGCCGCGTACAGGGCAAACACGAACAGGCCGAGCGGCAGGTTGCCGCGCCACAACACGGTGCTGACGTCGGTGGACTTGGTAACGTAGACCACCGAGGCGATCATCGCGCCGCTGACGGCGACCGCGGCGAAGGCGCGCAGCGCCGTGCGTGCCGGCTGGCCGGTGCGATCGAGATAGTAGACATTGAACACATACAGACTGGTCAGGACGACGACGACGATGGCGCCGAGTTGCCAGTCGAATTCCCGGTACCAATAGCCGAGCCTGAGGTAGTGCACCACGCCGATGGCGAGGTAGAGCATGGCGGCGTCGGTGGGCGCCAGCAGCAGACCGTACCACGAGCGGGGGTTCAGCCACTTAGGCATGCGACCCGACGTTGCTCATGACGTTCGATAGTAGTCGCGAAACCATTCGATGAACCGCGCCACGCCGTCGCCGAGCGGCGTCGACGGACGATAGCCGAAGTCGGCGTTCAATCGGGCGATGTCTGCATGGGTCGCCTTGACGTCGCCATCCTGCATGGGCATGAAATCTATCTGCGCCTTGCGGCCGATTGCCTGTTCGAGTGCACCAACGAAGTCCATCAAGGCCACGGGCGAACCGTTGCCGATGTTGTAGATCCGGTAAGGCGCGCGGCTCGTGGCAGCGTCGGGCGCCTCGCCGCTCCAGCGCTCGTCGGGTGTCGCCGGACGATCGAGCACGCGCACCACCCCCTCGACGATGTCGTCGATGAAGGTGAAATCCCGGGCCATCTCGCCGCCGTTGAACACCGGGATTCGTTCACCGGCGGCGATGCCGCGGGCGAACTTGATCGGCGCCATGTCAGGCCGTCCCCAGGGGCCGTAAACCGTGAAGAAGCGCAGCCCCGTACATGGCAGGCCGAACAGGTGTGCATAGCTGTGCGCCAGCAATTCGTTGGACTTCTTGCTGGCCGCGTACAGTGACACGGGATGATCCACGTTGTGGTGTTCGGCAAACGGCAACCGCGTGTTGGCGCCGTACACCGAGCTGGACGACGCGAAGACGAGATGACCGACGCGGTGGTGGCGGCAACCTTCGAGCACGTGACCGAAGCCGAGGATATTCGATTGCAGGTAAACGGCCGGGTTCTCGATCGAGTAGCGCACCCCGGCCTGCGCGGCGAGATTGACCACGGCGTCGAAGGCGTGCCGGTTGAACAGCGCGGCCACGACCGATGCGTCGGCGAGGTCCGCTTGTACGAACTCGAAACCTTCATGCCTGTTGAACAGGGCAAGGCGGGCATGCTTGAGTGCGGGATCGTAGTAGTCGTTGAGGTTGTCGATTCCCACCACGGCATCGCCCCGCGCCAGCAGCACCTGTGCCAGCCTGGCGCCGATGAACCCGGCAACGCCGGTCACGAGAACCTTCATGATAACTTCGCCTCGCCGGCGTCCGCGCCGGGCATGATGTCGCGGGAAAGGCCGAGCACGGTGGGCACGTACACCGGCGTATCGGGATCGTGTCGCCGTATTCGCGCCACCACGCGCTCTGCATCGACCAGCGATGTCACCACGCGCGGCATGCGCGGCGCATCGTCGAGACAATGCCACACGTCCCGGGAAAAGAACGTACCCTGCCGCCCGGCCAGGTCGACCAGGCCGAGAACGCGAACATTGGAATCCAGCGACTTGAGAAAGGCGATCTCGGCGAGTTCCGAGTGTCCGCACAACACCACGGCGTCATGTCCGTGGCGGTCGCATTCGCGATAGACGCGTTCGCAGGACTCGGCGGCATTGCGATAGAAGTCCAGCGACGAGGCCAGGAATCGCGCGGTGAGCCGCGTCTTCTCGCTGAACCCCTTCGGCGTGAGATAGTAGAAATAGCGATTCGCGGGGGCCTCGTTGATCTTGATGAAACCCTTTCGCACGCACCGCTTGATGTACGAGTTCGTCAGCCCGAGGGCGATGCCCATCTGGCTGGCCAGCCGCCGCTGGCTGATGCCCGGCCCCGAATCGATGGCCGACAGCATCTCCAGGGTCAACCGGTCCTGTTTCTGGTCTTCGCCGTTCAATTCGATAGGGGGGCGTATTCCGGGGCTGCGGCCCTTGCCGCACGCTACCGCCCTGCGGCGCGCGAGGGCCCGCATGGCTGGGGGATCTGTCGTGTCGGTCCGGCGCGACGCGGCGCCGTGCAAGAATGAACGCGGCGAGGGACGCCGCGCGGCGGGCTCCTGCAGCCGACGTCCTTCGCCGCGGAGGCCGTTCATTTCGTGAACACTATACGTGGAAGTGTCTTCAAATTCAACGAAAAACCGGCGACCGAACCAGAATCGGGGCGCCGCACTCAAGCGGCCTTGACCGCCTCGATCACGCCGTCCACGATGCGGCGCTGTGCCACCTCGCCGAGATAGGGATGCATGGGTATGCTGAGTACCCGGGCGCTCACGTCCTCGCACACCGGCACGTGGCAATCCGGGTCGGCCATGGCGGGCTGGCGATTCAGGGGCACCGGGTAGTGAACCGCGCTCGGGATGCCGAGTTCGGTCAGTCGCGCCTGCACCGCGTCGCGGCCACGCACCAGCAGCGAGTATTGCGCGTATACCGACGTGTTGCCATCGGCCACGCGCGGCACCACCAGCCTGTCGGGATCCAGCGCGCCGGCGCGCTCGGCGAACAGGCGGTCGTAGCGGGCGGCGACGCGCCCGCGCAACTCGATCTCTTCGTCGAGCAATTCGAGCTTGGCGAGCAGCACCGATGCCTGGAACGACGACATGCGGCCGTTGATGCCGATGCGTACGTGGTGATAGCGACCGCCCTGCCCATGGTCGCGCACCTGTCGCATGATCGCGGCGAGTTCATCGTCGTCGCTGAAGCAGGCGCCGCTGTCGCCGTAGCCACCGAGCGGCTTGGAGGGAAAGAAACTCGTGCAGCCGATGGACGACAGGCCGCAGGAGCGGCGTTCGCGCTGCGTCGCGCCGAAACTCTGGGCGCCGTCCTCGATCACCGGGATGCCGCGCGCGGCGGCAACGGCGTTGATCGCCTGCATGTCGGCGCACTGGCCGAAGATGCTCACGGGCAGGATCGCCCGCGTGCGATCGGTCAACACGGCTTCGATACCGTCGGGATCAAGGTTGTAGGTGACCGGATCGATGTCGACGTAGACCGGTCGTGCGCCGAGCAGGTGGATCATCTCGCCCGTCGCGGCAAAGGTGAATGGCGACGTCACCACCTCGTCGCCGGCGCGCACGCCGGCCGCCATCAGGGCGATCAGCAGGGCGTCGGTGCCGTTGGATACGGCGATGGCATGGCGAACGCCGGCAAAGCGGGACAACCGCTCTTCCAGGGATTCGATCTCGGGCCCGCCGATGTAGCGGCCGTGGGCCAGCACCCTGAACAGCCCTTCTTCGACCTGCTTGCGGATGCGGCGCTGCTGATACGGCAGGTCGATGAATGGCACCGGCGCCTCCCTGGGCGTGGTCGAGACGAGCTCGTCGATGCCCACCGATCGTTGTGCATCGCCCGCCAGCCGAACCAGGCAGGCGCCCGGACCGAGGCGGTCGAGCCCCGCCTCGAGTTGTCGTCGCAGGGGATCGTCGGCATCGACGAAGTCGCCGTCGCCGGCCGGCGCGCCGAGCCAGGTGCAATGGTCCGCGAAATCGCGAAGGCGGCCGGCGGCCTGGCGCGCGGCATCTTCACCGCCCAGCACGGCGGCCAGGGAATCGCGCATGTACGACATCGCCGCCACCGGCAGCCACAGGCCGTCCGCGCCGGCCTCGGCGCGTGCGACGAGTTTCGCGACCCGAGGATCGCCGGGCGCATGCAACAATTCCACCACGAGATCGGGGTGCAGGAGGTAGTCGGTCATGGTTCGTATTCTTGCGAAGGAATTCGTTTCGGAAGCCTTACCGGGACGACGGCCCGGCCAGCCAGCCACGCAGGCCGTAGACGATGATGCCGAGGTACTCGCGCAGGGTATAGGCGTTGTGGGCCATCGCGTCCGCGGTCGGCAACAGTTCGAAAAACCCCGGCCGTCGATAGGCGTCGACGGTGAAATCCACCGGTGCCGCGATGGCGTTGATGCCGGCGCCCCTGAAGGTGGCCAACGCACGCGGCATGTGCATCGCCGAGGTGACGAGGAGTATAGTTCGCAAGCGTTCGCGATCAAGGATTTTCTTCGTTTCCAGGGCATTCTGGCGCGTGTTCCGGCTCGACTCCTCGATAAGGATTGCCGATTCCGGCACACCCCATTCCTCGAGCAGCTCGGCCAGGTACCAGGATTCGCCCCGCACCCCGTCGGGTTGTTCGAACACGTTCCCGCCGGTAACGATGACGCGCGGCGCACGACCGCTGCGGTATAGCCGCGCGGCATACAGCACGCGATCGCCGGCACCCGAGAGTTCCGCGGTCACGCGCGGCGGCACCGGCAGGTACAGCGCCCCGCCCAGCAGCACGATGGCATCGGCCGACGGTGCCTGCGCGGCGGTGACCGGCACGTACCACTGCTCGAGCTGCGCGCGAAACCGCGCCGCCAGCCAGGGATTGGACGAGACGATGAGCAGGCACAGCGCCAGGGCGAGCGCCACCGAACCGCTGCGCCTGGCGCCGAAACGCCGCAGCCCGAACCCGGTGGCGCCGAGGATCATCACCAGCGTCAGCGGGAACAGCAGGTAGGGCAGCGTCTTGGACAGGATGACCCACATCGCGATCTACCCTGCGCGTGACGCGGCGCGCGAAGCGACGGCCGCGTCCAGCGCCTGCCAGGCGCGCTCGAGCCGCTTGGGCGAGACCGGTACGGATGTCTTCAGGTGCTGGGCGAATACCGACACGTGAAATTCCTCGAGTTGGAAACGAAGCGACCACAGGTCATCGGCGTCGGACACCGTCGGCGGCGGCAATCGCTCCGCGTAAGGGGCAATTCGCGCGAGGTTGCCGGATTCCGATGCCGGATTGACGGCGAACTTCTCCACCCGCGACGCCAGCGCCTGCACGAAGCGCGGCAGGTGCGGCAGCCAGCCGACCGGATGCGAGAACGGGAACCGCGGACCCACCAGCCACGCAAGACGTGCCTCGATGCGCGCGACGAACGCCTCGTCGGTGACGCCGTCGAGCGCGCGCCGCACCTCGACGGCCTGTTCGACCGCGCGTTCGACGAGGTCCGCGAGAACGGCCCCCTCGGCGGCGAGCCTCGCGGACGCGCCCTCGACACAGCGACGATAGGCCGCCTCGGAGCGCGGCGGATCGGCGTAGATGCCGAGCGCCGATTCGATGACCGCGTCGTGAAACGGGTCGACCATGTCGACACCCGGAAACAGTCCGGCATAGCGGAGCATCGCCCGTGACGCCGAAGGACTCGCAAGCAGGCCCCTGAACAACCGGCGGTGGCCGATCTTGACCAGCCGCATCACGCCGTCGCGGTGGATCGTGCGCGCGGCGTCGGGATCGTCGACGAGGTCGAGGTCGACGTGCCCGCCGCGGTCGATGAGTACCGGGTAGGCGTGTACGGCGGTGCCATAGCCGCGAACCGGCACCGTGTCGGGCAGATCGCCGACGCGCCACTCGCGCAGACCGGTACGTGGAAAACCCTCCGTGGCCGCCGTGGCGAAGGCGGCGCTGGCGGCGTCGCCATGGCGTTGCCGCAGCGCCTCGAAGTCCCGCCCGGCGTCGACCACGCCGCGCTCGTGGTCGACGAGTTCGAACCTGAGCCGCAGGTGCCCCGGCAGACGCGAGAGGTCGAAGTCCGATGGCTGCACGTCGATACCGCAGGCGTCGGACAGGACCCGCGCGAGTGCCGCGAGCAGCGGCCCCTGCGTCGACGAAAGCGGGCCGGTCAGCTCGGCCGCGCGGGCCGCCAACGGCTGCAGCCGCCGCCGTACCGACTTTGGCAGCGTGCGCAGGAGCGCCTCGACGTACTCGCCAAGCCAGCCCGGAATCCGTCGCGCCACGTCGTCAGGACGAAACTGGTTGACCAGCGGCAGCGGCACCACGACATTGACGCCGTCGTGCTCGACGCCGGGCTCGTGAAGATAGCGCACGGTGAGCGGCGTGGCGCCCGCCTCGACGGTGGCCGGGAAATCGCGACGGTGGTCGTCCGTGCGATCGTCGAACAGGGCCTCGCGCGGCAGGTAGAGGGCCGACTCGGCTTCTGGACATTTTTTCAGCCAGGCGGCCAGGCTCGATCGGCTGCAAACCCCGGGCGGGATCAGCGCTTCGAAACGCGCCGCGAGATCGGTCGGCACCGGCGGCGCAATGCGTAGCTTGCGGCAGGCCAGCTCGGCCTCCTCCAGCAGTGCGCGGTTGTGCCGCGCGAAGCGAAACTCGCGCGCCATCGCGCCGCTGCACAAGGCCTCGTTGATAAAGACCTCGCGCGCCGTCTGCGGCTCGGCGGCAGCGAGCGGCGCACGTCGTCGCGCATACACGGTCAGTCCGTACAACGTGCCGCTCCTGAGCGCCATGACGTTGCCGCTGCGCGCGTCCCACCAGGGCTCGGTGTAGGCCACCTTCAGCGCACTGCCCGCCGCCCGTTCGATCCACGACGGCTTCACCGGCAGGATCTCGCGTGCGTACAGGCGCGTGGTCTCGACCAGGGCGGCGCAGACGAACCACTTCGGTTTTGCGCGAAAACTGCGCGACGCGGGATGGATCGATATGACGCGCTGGTTGGCGCCGCGCCACTGTCCCTTCTCGTCCAGCGCGGCCACCTGCGACAGGAAGGCGCTCAGCAGCGCGACGGCGATCGACTCGAGAGCGGCCGGCGCGGCAGCGGGGCGATGGCCGTTGTCCGCCAGCAACGTCGTCAGCTGTTCGCGCAGGTCAGCCCACTCGCGCATGCGAAACGGGGCGAGAAAATTTTTCCGGCACCAGCGTTCCAGGCCGCGGCGCGAGCGCTCGTCGCATTCGCGCCCATAGGCGTCGTACAGAGCGATGGCGGCCTCGATGTCGGACTTCGCCTCGGGGACGGTGGCGTGATGTCGCCGCGCCTTGTCCAGCGCTTCGCGCGGCGCCACGCGCGGGTCGGGCACCGACAGCCAGCCGGCGAGGGTCAACGCCTCGGCCAGGCAGCCCCGGCGTGCGCCCTCGAGCAGAAGCCGACCGATGCGCGGTTCCACCGGCAGCGCCGCCAGTTCGCGTCCGACGCGCGTGAGGCCGCCGTCTTCGTCGAGCGCACCGAGCTCGCTCAACAGCCGCTCGGCGGCGCGCACCTGGCGGGCGTCGGGCACGTCGAGGAACGGAAACCGGGCCATGTCGCCGAGTCGCAGCAGTTTCATGCGCAACAGCACGGCGGCGAGCGAGGTGCGGGAAATCTCCGGGTCGGTGTACGCCGGCCGGCTCTCGTAGTCTTCCTCGGCGTACAGCCGGATGCAGATGCCGCTGGCCACGCGGCCGCACCGACCCTTGCGCTGGTCCGCCGCGGCGCGGGAGATGCGCTCCACGGGGAGCCGCTGCACCTTGGCGCCCGGGTTGAAGCGACTGACCCGCGCCAGGCCGCTGTCGACGACGTAGCGCACCCCGGGCACCGTGAGTGACGTTTCCGCGACGTTGGTGGAAAGCACCACGCGGCGGCCGTTGGAAGGCCTGAAGATTCGTTTCTGGTCCGCGGGCGAGAGACGCGCGAACAACGGAAGCAGCTCGACGTCGTCGGCCATGTGCCGGCGCAGGTGTTCCGCGACATCTCGGATCTCCCGCTCGCCCGGCAGGAACACCAGCACGTCGCCCGGGCCGCGGCGCCACAGTTCGCCGACACCCTGCTCCACCGCGGCGGGCAATGAAGCGTCGTCCTCGTCGCCACCGTCGCGGGGCCGGTAGAGCACCTCGACCGGATAACTTCTCCCGCTCACTTCGACCACGGGACAGTCCCCGAAATGACGGGCGAAGCGGGCGGTATCGATGGTCGCCGACGTCACCACGACACGAAGCGCCGGCCGCCGTTCGATGAGTTTCCTGAGGTAGCCGAGCAGGAAATCGATGTTGATCGATCGCTCGTGCGCTTCGTCCACGATAATGGTGTGATAAGCGGACAGATCCCGGTCGCGCTCCAGTTCCGCGAGCAGCATGCCGTCGCCGAAGCGAACCTTGTAGCCGACCACGCCGCCGAGCCGCGTACCCAGTTCGCTCGACACCCGCGCCGCCACTTCACGCGCAGCAATGCGGCGTGGCTGGGTATGCGCGATCATGCCGTCGAACCGGGCACATCGCGGCAGGCAGATGCGCGGCAGTTGCGTACTTTTTCCCGAGCCCGTCTCGCCCGCGACCACCACCACCCGGTGCGTCTCGAGCAGGCGCGCTATCTCGTCGGCATGCGCGGCGATGGGCAGGTCCGGGGCGGGCGGCGCGGGGGGCACCGGCGCCGCGGCGCGCGGTGCCGCGCGGGGACGGCCGCGGCCGCGTCTTCGCGCGGGAGACATCAGCGGGCGCGGACCGGGTCGGCGGTCCGCGGCGGCGTGGCGGCCGTAAAGGCTATTCCGGTACCACCTCGGCCTTGATCAGCACGATATCTTCGACCGGCACGTCGCCGTAGGGGCCGAACGTCGTGGTCTTCACCGCCGCCATCTTGTCGACCACGGCCATGCCATCCACGACGCGGGCGAACACGGCGTAGCCCCAGCCCTGCGGCGTCTTGTCGCGATGGTCGAGGAAATCGTTGTTCTTCAGGTTGATGAAGAACTGCGAGGTGGCCGAATTGGGATCGTTGGTGCGCGCCATCGAGAGCGTGCCGGCAAGATTGTTCAAGCCGTTGTCGGCCTCGTTCTGTATGCCCTTGCGCGTCGGTTTCTGCTGCATGCCCGGCTGCATGCCGCCACCCTGGACGACGAAATCGGGAATGACGCGATGAAAAATGGTGCCGTCGTAAAAGCCGCTTTCCACGTACTCGACGAAATTCTCCACGGTGACGGGTGCTTCTTCGGGATACAGCTCGATGAGGATATCGCCGAGACTGGTGGTGAACTTGATCATGGTCGTACTCCGGTGGCTGGCGTCGTCGGCAAGCACCGTCGAGCCCGAGGTGAACAGAAAGAAGAAGAACAGGAAGGGCTTCAGCATGCGTGAACTCCCGCGCGTCGCGAATCGATTCATTTCGAACGGCCCCCGGTGCCGGACATGTCCAGTACCGCATCCCACTCGTCGACGCTGACCGGCATGATCGACAGCCGGCTGCCCTTCTGGCAGACGCGCATTGTCGACAGCACCGGGTCGGCCTTCAGCGTCGCCAGCGATACAGGACGGCGAAGCTTGCGGCGATAACGCACGTCGACCATGAGCCAGCGCGGATTGTCCGGATCGCTCTTCGGATCGAAATACTTCGAATCGGGATCGAAGGCGGTATGGTCGGGATAAGCGGTGCGCACGATTTCCATGATGCCGACGATGCCGGGCTCGTCGCAGTTGGAATGATAGAAGAACGCGAGATCGCCCTTGTTCATGTCGTCGCGCATGAAGTTGCGCGCCTGGTAGTTGCGAATACCGTCCCAGTGGTCGGTCTTGTTCGGCTGCGCGGCGAGGTCGTCGATGGAAAAGGCGTCGGGTTCGCTTTTCATCAGCCAGTAGTTGATCGTCTTGGTCATGCCTGCTCGTGGTCAGTCAACGTTTCCTGTTTCGAACGCCTCGCCGTGCTGCAACCGCCGTATCCCGCGCGCCCGCCCGCTGCCCTCGTCGACGTCGACGAGAACCGCGCAGACGGTGGCCGGACCGGCCGCGGGCTCGAGGCGACGCGGCAACTTGCTGACGAAGCGCGCCACGGAGTCCTCGGTCTTCATGCCGATCACCGAATTATAGCAACCGGTCATACCGACGTCGGAAATGTACGCGGTGCCGCCCGGCAGGATTCGTTCGTCCGCCGTCGGCACATGGGTATGAGTGCCGAACACGGCGCTCGACCGCCCC
>JAUIDF010000077.1 GCA_030429125.1 Gammaproteobacteria bacterium
TACGCACACGGCGATCAGGCCGTAGGTCGTCTTCGGGTGGAATCCCTGGATCATGCGCTACTCCGTGGCCGTCATCTCGACGCGATCGTTGTCACCGAGGGTGACGCGCCGTCCGTCGAGCGTCGTGAAATGCCGCCCCTCGATGGATTTCTTGTAGGCCTGGTAGGAGATCGTGTTGCCCCCGCCGTCGGTGACTTCGATATTGACGATCTCGTGCTGGTCCTGCCAATGGAGCACGAACAGCAGCACCGAGATGGCCAGGATCAGGCCAAGCAGCGCATAGATCACGGTGCGGCTCTGCACGCCGCGCTGCGCCGGCCGCGAGGCGGTGCGGCGCGGCGCGCTTGCCGCCGATTTTTCGCCCTTGTACCTGAATACGACGGCGACGATGATGATCACCGCCAGGGTGAACAGAACTTTCGTCAGCATCCGACGTCGAGCCTACGAGGCAAGCCGGTCCGGGACCGTCGAATCCGTGGGCGGGAGCTGCAGGTAGTAACCGCGGGACTCGATACTGGCCATCACGTCCGCTGCCGCCGCGCGCGCCAGGCGGCGCTCGGGCGTCAGCTCGAACTCGATGACCGCGTCGAGTCCGCCCAGCAAGTCGTGCAGCCCTTGCGGCAGCGACGACAGCTCGCTACCGGCGGCGACGAAGAGGTACGTGTCCGGCTTGCGGGCGCTCTTGTAAACGGTGCAATTCATGGAGGGTCGATTATCCTGGCGTTGCGCCGGCTAATCTACCACGGCCGGGCTGCAACTTCGCCCGGCAATGCCGCGGATCGCCCGCCGCCGCGCGCGGCGGCGGAAGTCCCCGGTCTCATTGCGGGCCGATGGACCCTGATCGCCTACGGCTGATGCGGTTCATTGCGATTGCTGCGCCACAGCCACGACCAGCTGATCTTGTTCTCGCTGTGCTGGCGTCCTTCCACCGCCGTGAACGGCCGTTCGGTCTGGCCCGTGTACAGCTGGCGCGGCCGGCCGATCTTGTTCTCCGAGTCGCCCAGCATCTCCTTCCAGTGAGCGATCCAGCCGACCGTGCGGCCAATGGCGAACAGCACCGTGAACATGTTGGTGGGGAAGCCCAGCGCGCTCAGGATGATGCCCGAATAGAAATCGACGTTGGGGTAGAGCTTGCGATCGACGAAGTAGTCGTCCTCGAGCGCGATGCGCTCCAGCTCCATGGCCAGTTCCAGGCGCGGATCGTTCACGCCGAGCACTTCCAGCACCTCGTGGCAGGACTTGCGCAGCACCGTGGCGCGCGGGTCGTAGTTCTTGTACACGCGGTGGCCGAAGCCCATCAGGCGGAACGGATCGTTCGGATCCTGGGCCCGCTTGATGAATTCGGGGATGCGCTCGACGCTGCCGATCTCGTTAAGCATGTTCAGCACCGCCTCGTTGGCGCCGCCGTGGGCCGGCCCCCACAGCGAGGCGATGCCGGCGGCAATGCAGGCAAACGGATTGGCGCCGGAGGAGCCCGCCAGGCGTACCGTCGACGTCGACGCGTTCTGCTCGTGGTCGGCATGCAGGATCAACAGCTTGTCGATCGCACGCGCCAGCGTCTCGTTGACGACGTAGTCCTCGGTCGGCACCCCGAACATCATGCGCAGCAGGTTGGCCGAGTACGAGAGATCGTTGCGCGGATACATGAACGGCTGGCCCAGTGCGTACTTGTACGCGTAGGCGCCGATGGTCGGCATCTTGGCGATCATGCGGTGCGCGGCGATCATGCGCTGCATCGGATCGTGGATGTCGGTGCTGTCGTGGTAGAACGCCGACAGCGCACCGACCACGCCGACCATGATGGCCATCGGGTGAGAATCGCGCTTGTAGCCGCGGTAGAAGGTCACCAGCTGCTCGTGGAGCATGGTGTGATTGGTGATCGAGTCCTCGAACTCCTGCTTCTCCTCGGGCGAGGGCAGTTCGCCGTACAGCAGCAGGTAGCACACGTCCATGAAGTCCGAGTTCTCGGCGAGGTCGGCGATGGCGTAGCCGCGATGCAGCAACATGCCTTTCTCGCCGTCGATGAAGGTGATCGAGGACGAGCACGAGGCGGTGGAGGTGAAGCCGGGATCGTAGGTGAACAGCCCCGACTGGCCGTACAGCTTGCGAATGTCCACCACCCGGGGGCCCATGGTCCCCTCGAGTGCGGGCAACTCGTAGGATTCGCCGGTCTGGTTGTCGACCAGGGTGAAGGATTTGTTGTCCGTATCCGCCGCGGGCTTCTTTTCCGATCGTGACTGTGCCATGAGCAACCTTAATCCTGTCTATGAAGTGTATTGGAAAAACTAATAAATATTTCTTCTAATCTTGTGCATATTAATAGAAGATCGGGTGCGAGGCCAGCACATACAAGTTATTGTTATCGCTGACCTATTTTTCATCCTGGGCGGCTTCTTGGCGCGAATTGCCGCAGTGCGGCAATCGCGGGTTTGCCGTTCAGGGAATGTCGCCCATGTGGTGGATGACGCGCCAGTAGTCGAGCACCTGGATCTTGATCAGTGCGTGATAGGTTCGAACGCGTCGCAGCAACTCTCCGAGCAGGCCGAGGTGCTGGGCGAGATTGCCGGTGGGTGCCAGTCGCATGGCAAGATCCGGCGGCTCGTCGCCCTGCAGGTAGTGGCTGCGGAATCCACGGTAGTCGATGTGCGCGGCCACCTGCATGGTCGCATGGGACGCGCTGTCGCGGGCTCCGGGCCGGCGCGCGAGGAATTCGTCCAGTGCGTCGAGGTGGGCGCGGGCGGCCTCGACATGCGCCTCGACACGGTGGCGTGCGAGCGGACGCAGGGAAAAGGCCGTCTCGATGGCGTCGAGCTCACGGAGCGGATCGCCCGACAGACGCGACGCGGCCCAGGCGGCGTCGAACCTGAGTCGCAAGTCGACGATCATGGCGTAGTCGCGGGCAAACATGCGCATCAGGTGCCGGCGGGCAGTGGGCCCGTCGTCGGTGAAGACCTCTCGCATGAGTGCCCGCCGTGCCGCCGCCAGCCGTTCCGCCAGCGAAGCATCCACGTCTTCGAACCGCCGACGGACTTCGTCGTCGAGCGCCGGGCTCGGCCAGATGAAGTGCTGGGCATCGAAGTAATCCGGGAATCCGGCGCGCTCGGCATCGGCGTTCATGCGCGTGATGGCCTTGCCCAGCAGGCTCGAGAACTTGCGCACCGTGAACGCGTACCAGAACGAAGGCGCCACGTCGCTCGCGAGCACGCGGCGCGTGCGGACCTTCAGCGGCGACTCGATCAGTGCGCGGGCGCGCTTGATCAGCGGGTCGCGGGCGAACGCCTTGGCCGGGAAATCCTCATAGGAGAAAAGTCCCTTCTCGTACCAGTCCTCCACCGGGCCGAGGTGAAAGCCGATACGGGCGCTCTGCACGCCCATCGGCAGGGGCGAGCGCAGCGCCAACAGGCCGTCCTGGATGAACCGGTCGTGGGCCTGCCAGTCGGCGTCGTCGGGCGCGGGACGTTCGGCGAACAGCTCGAAGTCATGGGTATCGCGCACCAGCGACGGGGGATCGACGGGTCCGGCGCCGGCGCTATACTCTGCGTCCGTTCCGGGGACGCGCCCGGTCGGATGCGGCGGATCTTCGGCGAACACCTCGTGCCACAGGTAGTGCAGGTGCAGTCGCATGCGCGACTGCTTGAAGTGGCTCGTCAGGTGAAGGTAACCGCCCGCGGCGGCATCGATCTTGTCGCGGGTGAGAAATCCGGCCAGGCGAACCAGCAGCGTGCCCAGCGGGTAGGATGCGACGGCCCCGAGCACCAGCGCGGTGACCTGGTCAGGCGTCAGCGACTGCGCGCTGGTGTAGTTGGTCTTGATAATGCTCGAACTCATCGCGAGCGTAACGAGAACGCCGTTGCGCATGGCACGGCGCTGCAGGCTCTTGCCCGCCAGGTAGAGCAGGTTCTCGGTGAAGACCAGGATTCGGCGCAGGTCCCGGTACAACCGCAGCAAGGTGGAATAGGATCCCCGGCTCATGAATGAATGCGATAGGAAGCGGGCCTGGTCGGCGCGCGAGTTCAACCTGCCGGGCGGCACGATACGCGCGCTCGCCCACGGAAGCGGCCGCCGGCGCATCCTGGCCGTGCACGGCTGGCTGGACAACGCCGCGAGTTTCGTGCCGCTGGCACCCCTGATCGACGACGCCACCGTGGTGGCCGTGGATCTCGCCGGCCACGGTCATTCCGATCACCGGCCGGCCGGCGCGGCATACCACCTGGTGGACTACGTGCCCGACGTGCTCGGTGTGATCGAAGTGCTCGGCTGGAGGGAGTTTACCCTGCTCGGTCATTCGCTGGGAGCCGGAATCTGCAGCCTGCTGGCCGCCGTTCTCGGCACGCGGGTACGCGCGCTGTGCCTGCTCGACGGGCTGGGTCCGATCAGCGGCCGCGAGGCGGACGCGCCCGACCGGCTGCGCCGCGCCGTCGAGGCGCGCGTCACGACAGCGCCGTCACCGGTTCGCCTTCACAGCCTCGACAGCGCCATCCGGGCACGCCTGGCCGCGACCGCGATGGACGAACCCAGTGCCCGGCTCATCGTCGAGAGAAACCTGCGCGTCGAGGTGGGCGGCCATGCGTGGCGCACCGACCGTCGCCTGAGGCATCCCTCGGCGCTTTACCTGTCGGAGTCACAGGTGCGGGCCTTCCTCGCCGCCATCGTCAGTCCGGCAATGCTGGTGATGGCACGAGACGGCGTCATTGCCGCACGCGATTCGACCGAAGGCCGCATCGCCGCCGTCGAGGGCCTCGCGGTGCACCGTCTACCGGGCCGCCACCACCTCCATATGGACGATCCGGCGCCGGTCGCGATGCTGGTGAACCGCTTCCTGGAGAAGGCCGGCTGCTAGGGCGGCGTCGATGACGCCGGGACTGTCCGGCGCCGTATCGACCGCCCGCGGACCGCGTCTAGAAACGCTCGTGCACATAGCCGAGCACGGCGTCCTGCACCTCGTTGCCGCTGGTGTAGGTAATTCGACCCGAGTTCTGCAGGATCACGATGACGAGCTGCGTGCCGCGCCGCGTCAGTCCATAGCCGGCGGCGGCGCGCACGCCCCGCAGCAGGCCGGTTTTCAATCGGTAGCGCCCGGTGCGCTCGTCGTCGCGCAGGCGCCGCTCGGTGGAGCCGTCGATGCCGATCAGCGACAGCGAGGAAAGGAACTCGTCGCGATACGGATGGGCCAGCGCATCCTGCAGCAGGTCCGACAGTCCGCGGGCGGTGACCCGCGCCGCGCGCGACAGGCCGGCGCCGTTGTCGATGACCAGGCCGTGCAACGACAGCGATCGCGCATTGAGCCAGCTGCGCACCGCGACGCGACCGGCCTCCACCGTGCCCGGCGGTCCGTAGACCTCGGCGCCCAGCGTCAGCAGCAGGCTGCGCGCCATGAGGTTGTTGCTGAACTTGTTCACGCCGCGTAACACCTCGGCCAGCGGTCGCGACCGGCGCTCCAGCAGCAGCGGCGCGTCGTCGGCAGCGGCGCCGCGAACCAGTTCGCCGTCAATCTGTCCGCCCAGGCTCTCCCACAATGCCTTGAAGACGCCGACGAGATAGGCGTCCGGTTCGAGTACCGATCGCACGATCTCGAGCTCGGCGCAGGCGGTGCCGTAGCGGCCGTCGAGGCGAACCTCGGTGAACGCATCACGGCGCTTGACGGCAAGGCGCACCTGGTTGTCACGCTCCCGGCAGGGGCCGGTCACGGGTTCGATGCGGTTGTCGATGCGGAGCGTCGACGCGGGCGGATCGGCGAACACGTCGATGCCATTGCCACGCGGTGTCACCACGAAGCTGGTAGCGCGGAAATTGACCACCAACGATCCGGGCCAGGCGTTGTAGGCGCGTTCGGGCTGTTCGTCGATGGGCGTGGTATCGATGGTCGATTCGTCGAAGTATCGATCGTCGATGACGAGGTCGCCGGTGATGTGGCGGACGCCGCGCTGGCGCAGCGTGAACAGGTCTCGCAGGAAGTCCTCGACCAGGATCATCGGGTCGCCGCCGCCGACGACGATGAGATCGCCGTCGAGCACGCCGTCCACCGGCATCGTCTGCGCGTGGTAGCGGGTCTGCCAGGTGAACCCCGGCCCGAGCAGGTCGAGCGCGGCATAGGTCGGCACGAGCTTCATGGCCGACGCCGGGTTGCGCGCCACGTCGGCGCGATGCGAGAGCAGCGCCTCGCCGGTCCCCGTGTCGACCACCTGCAGGCTGATCGAATCGGCGGGCAGGCCGTGGCGATCGAGAACACGCTTGATCGCGTCCGGCAGCGAGTCGTGCGCGCCGGCGAGCGCCGACGCGGCGAGGCAGACCAGCGCGGCGACGCCCGATGCCGGGCGCGGGCGGCGGCACAATGTTGCTATACTCAACGGCGTATCGTCAGGCGATGAAGACCGGGGCAGGGCGCGGGTGCGCGTGCATTCGGACCGACCGTCGGCACGTCGCCCGCAGAATCTCAATCGAAATGGTAAATCAGCCGCCCATGGCAGACAAACGGGTTTACAAGATCGTGTTCCACAACCAGGGCAACGTCTACGAGCTCTATGCACGGGACGTCAGCCAGGGTGCGATGTACGCGTTCGTCGAGGTGGGCGACATTATCTTCGGCGAACGCTCCAAGGTCGTCGTCGACCCGTCGGACGAGCGGTTGAAAGCCGAGTTCAGCGGCGTCAAGCGTACCTTCATACCGATGCACGCGGTGATCCGGATTGACGAGGTCGACAAGGAGGGCCGCAACAAGATCATCGCCGGCGAAGGCGGCGGCAAGGTTGCCCCGTTTCCGATGCCCATGTCGCCGCCTGGACGAAAGGACTAGCGACCCGGCCGGGGAGAAGCCATGAAGCTGTTGAAGACACTGCTCGCGGTGGTGGCTGGCGTCGCCATCCTCTTCGCGCTGGTGGGACTTTTCCTGCCGCGTACCGCCACCATGGAGCGAAGCGTCGTCATCGACGCTTCGCCCGACGCGATCTTTCCCCTGCTCAACGACCTGCGCGCCATGCGCGACTGGGCGCCGTGGTACGAGCGCGACCCGCAGGCCGAGTTCCGCTACGAGGGGCCGGAGGCGGGCGTCGGCGCGACGGTCCACTGGCAGAGCGATCACCCCGAGGTGGGCAGCGGCACGCAGGAGATCATCGAGAGCCGGCCGGGCGAGTACGTGCGCACGCGCCTCGACTTCGGCGCCCAGGGCGAGGCCGAGGCCTGGTTCGCGCTGGCCGAGGTGGCCGGCGGCACCGAGGTCACCTGGGGCTTCGTCACCGATTTCGGCAACAACGTCATCGGCCGCTACTTCGGCCTCGTGCTCGAATCCATGCTGGCGCCCGACTACGAGGCGGGGCTTGCGAAACTCAAGCGCGTGGTCGAATCCGGCGCTCAGACCCCTGGATAGGCGACCCCGGTTCCGCCCAGCCCGCAGTACCCGGCCGGGTTCTTGGCGAGATACTGCTGGTGATAATCCTCGGCGTAGTAAAAAGTATCGAGCGGCTTGATCTCCGTGGTGATGTGGCCGCCGCGCCGGTCGTCGAGCGCGGCCTGGTATCGACGCAGTGAGTCCTTCGCTGCCGTCGCCTGTTCGTCGCAGAGCGTGTAGATACCCGATCGGTACTGCGTCCCCACGTCGTTGCCCTGGCGCATGCCCTGGGTCGGATCATGGGCTTCCCAGAATGCGCGAAGCAGGTCGTCGAAACCGATCTTCGCCGGGTCGAATACCACGAGCACCGCCTCGGTGTGCCCGGTGCGCCCGGTGCACACTTCCTGGTAGGTGGGATTGGGCGTGTGTCCGGCGCAGTATCCGACCGCCGTGGTGTAGACGCCGTCGAGCATCCAGAAGGCGCGCTCGGCACCCCAGAAGCATCCCAGCGCGAACACCGCGCGCTCGAGGCCGTCGGGGAACGGCGGCTGGATCGGGTGATCGTTGACGAAATGCCGGTTTTCGACCCTCATCGGTTCGCTGCGGCCGACCAGTGCGTCGGCGGCGGATACGGGGGCTTGCTTGTCGCGGAAAAACATGGGTAGCTCTCGGGTCGTCTGGTACCAGGACGTAGCCCGTCGCGTCGACGGGACAGTGAAATTACGCCGAATGCCGGGCGTCGGCAAGTCGGCGCCCGGCACCCGCGATGGTGCTACACTCGGGTGAGGTACCTGCCACCCACTCCCGGGCAGGCGCACTCGCGCGATTGGATTACCCCATGGACAAGCGACAATACCGACGCATCGCGAGCGGTGCACACATCGATTTTCACCTCGAACGTTCCGATGCCACGGCGCGCGAATACTATTCCGGGCTGGTCGAGAACTACAGTTTCGGCGGGCTGTTCATCGCCTCCGACGTGAGCATGGCACCGGGCGACATCGTCTATCTGAATATCGAAATCGACGGTGAACCGCCGCTGACGGCCCGCGCCCTGGTGCGGTGGACGCGACGCTGGACGCGGCCGCGCGGCGCCGGCGTCGAGTTTATCGACTTCGACGGCCTCGGCGGCCGCGATGTCGGAGACATTCTCGCGCGCCTGTTCGAACCGGACGACGCTGACAGGGGCGCCTGAAGTCCGCGAACCGGACCCGCTCGTGCCCTCGGCCACGCACGGGCCGTGCGGTTACCGGCGCGCAGCGGTGACGCGTTCGCGCCCGCCCAGGTCCCGAATGGTCTGCGTGCCGCCGAATCCTGCCGCGGCCATCAGTTCGCGAACGGCTTGCCCCTGGTTCGCACCGTGCTCGATCATCACGTGCCCGCCCGTGCCGAGATGGCGCGTCGCGCCCGCGACGATGCAGCGGATCTCGTCGAGGCCGTCGACGCCGGCAACCAGCGCCCGCCGCGGCTCATGGGCCACGTCACCGGTCGAAAGATGGATATCCCCCTCGGCAATGTAGGGTGGATTGGAGACGATCATGTCGAAGACGCGACTCCCGAGCGCGGCATACCAGTGCGACTCGATACATTCGACGTTGGTTACGCCGATCCGTCGGACGTTGTCGGCGGCGATCGACAAGGCGTCCCGGTCGACGTCGACCGCCGTCACCTGGCAGGCCGGTCTCGACCGCGCGATGGCTACCGCGATGTTGCCACTGCCGGTACCGAGATCGAGAATCCGCAGCGCACGGTCGCGCGGCAGGGCCGCGAGTGCATGTTCGACCAGGATCTCGGTGTCGGGCCGCGGAATCAGCGTATGCGCCGACACGCGAAGGCGAAGCGACCAGAACTCGCGTTCGCCGACGAGGTGCGCCACGGGTACGCCGGCGGCGCGTCGCCGCACCAGTTCATCGTATTGCTCGGCTTGCGCTGCCGAGAGTCGCATACCGTCGTCGCGCAGCAACGCGACCGCGTCGCGGCCGGTGACATGTCCGAGGAGCACTTCGGCGTCGAGTCCCGGTGTGTCGGAGACGTGCGCCAGCGCGCTGCGTGATGCGCGCAGCGCGTGTCGAATGGTGGGGGTTGCAGTCAACGTCGATTCATCGGTTGGATCCGTGGCGTCGAGGGTGGTCCCGTGCGCCTCGCACCAGCTGCTCCGGCAGGCGCGGACGGGCCGCTGGCGGTCGCCGATCAGTGTGCGGCGAGCGCGGCGAGCTGGTCGGCCTGGTGCTCGATGGAGAGCGCGTCGACGACCAGCCCGAGGCTGCCCGCCATGATCTCGTCGAGCTTGTAGAGCGTCAGGTTGATGCGGTGGTCGGTGACGCGGTTCTGCGGGAAGTTGTAGGTGCGGATGCGTTCGGAGCGGTCCCCGCTGCCCACCAGCTGGCGACGGGTGGCCGCCTCGGCGCTCTGCTGCCGGTGTATCTCCGCCTCGAGCAGGCGGGACTTGAGTATGCTCATGGCGCGGGCGCGGTTCTTGTGCTGCGAACGTTCGTCCTGACATTCCACCACGATGCCCGAGGGCATGTGGGTGATGCGTACGGCCGAGTCGGTCTTGTTCACGTGCTGTCCTCCCGCACCGGATGACCGATAGGTGTCGATGCGCAGGTCGTTCGCGTCGACTTCGATCTCGTCGATGTCGTCGGCCTCGGGCAGGATCGCCACGGTGCACGCCGAGGTGTGAATGCGCCCCTGCGCTTCGGTTTCGGGGACCCGTTGCACCCGGTGCGCGCCGGACTCGAACTTCAGTCGCGAGTAGGCGCCGCGGCCAATGATGCGGCTGATGATTTCCTTGTAACCGCCGGCCTCGCCCTCGCTGCGACTCATGACCTCGACGCGCCAGCCCATCTGTTCGGCATAGATCGAGTACATGCGAAACAGGTCGCCGGCGAAGAGCGCCGCCTCGTTGCCGCCGGTGCCGGCGCGGATCTCGAGGAAAATGTTGCGCCCGTCGTTGGGATCGCGGGGAAGCAGCAGTGTCTGCAGCTCGGATTCGGTGGCCTCGAGTTTCTCCTCCAGTGCGGGCAGCTCCTGCCCGGCGAGATCCCGGATGTCGGGATCGTCGTCGTCGAGCATGCCGCGCGTTTCGTCGACCTGGCCGACGAGGCCGCGATAGGACTGGTACAGCGCCACCACCGGCGCGATATCGGCGAGCTCCATGTTGAGTTCGCGAAATCGCGCCTGGTCTTCGTAGGCGTCGGGCTCGGAGAGCAGGGCGTTTATTTCCTCTTCGCGTTCTCCGAGATGTTCGAGCTTGTTCAACAGGGTCGGGTTCATGATTCCTTCAGGCCGAACAGCGAGCGCATGGCCGCGATCATTTGCCGGTTTCCGGTTTCGTCGGCCTCGCGCAGCGCGTGACTGGGCGCGTGGGAGAACTTGCGGCAGAGGTTCCACGCCAGCCGCTCCATCACCTGGGCGGGATCCGCGCCGCTCTGAAGGCGCTTCATCGCCTGTTCGAGTTCGCGATTGCGCATGGCGTCGATCTCGTGGCGGAACTCGCGGATCGTCGGCACCGAGTCGAGCGACTTCATCCAGCGCATGAAGCGCACCACCTGCAGGTCGATGATCTTTTCCGCCTCGAGGGCGGCCTCGCGCCGCGCGTCGACGTTGCGATCGACCACCTGCGACAGGTCGTCGACGGTGTACAGGTAGACATCCCGCAACGAGCCGACTTCCGGCTCGATGTCACGGGGCACCGCGAGGTCGACCATGAACATGGGCTTGCGTCGCCGTTTGCTCGTGGCGCGTTCCACCGCGCCCTTGCCGAGTATGGGCAGCGTGCTTGCGGTGGAGGCGACGACGATGTCTGCCTCGTGCAGCCGGGCCGGAATCTCTGCCAGCGATATCGCCTCGCTGCTGATCTGCTGGGCGAGCAACTCGGCGCGTTCGATGGAACGGTTGGCGACGATGATGTGCCTGACGTCGTTTTCCAGCAGGTGACGGGCGACCAGCTCGATGGTCTCACCGGCGCCGATGAGCAGCACGGTCTGTTCCGAGAGTCGCGAAAATATGCGACGCGCCAGGTCCACCGCGGCATAGGCGACCGATACCGCGTTGGCGCCGACCGCGGTATCGGTTCGGACCTGCTTGGCGACCGAGAAGGTATGCTGAAACAGGCGGTTGAGAATTTTCCCGGTGGTTCCGGCCTTGTGCGCCACCGCGAAGGCATCCTTCATTTGCCCGAGAATCTGCGACTCGCCGAGCACCATGGAGTCCAGGCCCGAGGCCACGCGAAAGGCATGCTTTACGGCGGCATCGTCGGGAAAACGGTAGACCGCCTCGCGAATCGCATCGTCATCGAGTCCGCTGTAACCGCACATCCAGCGGCTGACCAGGGCGGGGTCGCGGGTGTTCAGGCGGCAATAGATCTCGGTTCGGTTGCACGTCGACAGGATGGTCGCCTCGTGCACGCCATCGCGCGCCGCGAGGTCGCGCACGGCATTCTCCAGGTGCTCGGTCACCAATGCCGCGCGCTCGCGTACGGCGAGCGGGGCGGTATTGTGATTGAGACCGAAGGCGAGAAGGTGCATGTTGTTGAAAAATAAGAATTCGAGAGCGCTATTTAGCGATTTGCCGTGTACTTGTCAAGATGCGGGCCGCGGGCGTCGATCGCCTGCCTGCCGCAGGGCGCCGGGCGTTCACGGGACGGCCTGCCGCGCGCCCGCACGCCAGATGGCGGCGGCGAACGCGGCGCCCCCGCACAACCCGATCAGGGCCACCGCGGCCTGCCCGGCGACGACCTCCCAGCGGCCGTCGGGCACGGCCAGGGCGAGCTGCTGGCCGACGCTCCACCAGAACGTCAGCGCCAGGCCGGCCGCCGTGGCCGCCGGCAGGACCGCCGGGCGCCTGAGCCGCTTCGCCCCGATGGCGGCCGCGCCCAGCACCGAGGCACCGAACCACAAGGCGAGCTGCCCGGCGAACAGCCAGGCATCCACCGGCATGGTCTTGCGCCACAGTACCAGCGCGCAGGCGCCCGCGAGCAGGGCGATAACCGCGCCGCCCGGCATGCCGCGGGGAAGGCCGACCTCGGCCGTCAGGCTCGTCGCCAGGTGGCGGATGGCGGCGAGGGCGGCCACCAGGGTCACCGCAAGCAGGCCGCAGAGCACCGCGGCCACGGCGTCGCCGATGATCTCCACCGGGACCGGCAGGCGGGCGCCGAGAACCGAGAGACTGGTGACGGCATAGTCCGCGAGCGCGCCGGGATCGATACCCGAGCGCCAGTCGGGGAGCGCCACCGGTACGTCGGGCAGCAGCGTCGGGGCGGTCAGCAACGCCGCCAGCAGCACCATGGCCACCAGGCCCTCGAACGTGGCGCCGGTGCAGGAGGAACCGGTCGCGGCCGGCGGCCGGCCGGGCAGCACCGCCCCCAGCAGCGGCAGGATGCCGGCGACGGCGCAGGCCGCGATCAGCGGCACCGCGCCGGGATCGTCGTCGCTGCGAAAATAGGCGAGGTAGGCCGCTGCCGGGCCCTCTACCGCCATCGCGGCGGTGGCGGCCACCAGCAGCGCGACGAGTGCGATGCCGACCAGTACCGCGAACGGGGCCAGCATGCGGTCGCGCGGTACGTGTGACAGGACCGTCGCGATCGCCAGCAACGCGGCGGCGACGGCTGCCAACGAGACCCCACCCGCGAACGGGGTGGGCCATTCGGGAAGCGCGTGAGCGACCAGGATGCCGAGCGGTACCGCGGCGGCCCCCGCCAGCAACACCAGGCCGACGCCCGCGGCGCCCGCGGCGTTGCCCATGAACCGTTTCAGCGCGAGCCCGAGCAGGCACTGTATCAGCAGCACCATCGCGGCGGCCGCGTGATCGTGGATCAATGCCGCCAGCATGATCGCCATGACCGGAACCCACACCAGCAGGGCCGCCAGCAGCGCTGTCCGGGCAGCGCCGGCCAGGGTATTGCCGCAGGCCGCCGCGATGCCGGCGAGACCGTCCGCTTCGCCGGTGGTCGATGCCATGAAATCCAGGGCGCCTTTCAACAGGCCGCCGAGGAACGTGCAGGCAACCAGGATCCAGACGTACACCGGCGCCCACCCCCAGGTCAGCGCCAGCCCGATTCCGACCAGGGCGACGACGCCGGCCGAGGACGCCACGTCGAAGGCGAGCGCCGTGAGCGGGCGACCCGATGGCCCGGGCGACGCCGTGGCGCTCCACGGGAAGACGATGGCGTGCAACATGCGT
>JAUIDF010000078.1 GCA_030429125.1 Gammaproteobacteria bacterium
CCTACTTCATCCTGCCCATCCTCATGGGTGCGTCGATGTTCATCCAGCAGCGGCTCAACCCGACGCCCATGGACGACATCCAGCAGAAGGTGATGATGGCGCTGCCGCTGGTCTTCACCGTGTTCTTCCTGTTCTTCCCCGCGGGGCTCGTGCTGTACTGGGTGGTCAACAACGTCCTCTCCATCGCCCAGCAATGGTTCATCACCAACAAGCTGCAGGCGAAGAGCTGATTCGCCCCCGGCGCGGGCGGGCAGCGCCCGCGCCATGAAGCCCCGCTTCGAAGACACCATCGCCGCCGTGGCCACGCCGCCGGGTACCGGCGGCGTCGGCATCGTGCGCGTGTCCGGACCCGACGCACCCGCCATCTGCCGCGTCGTGACCGGCGCCTGCCCGCCGCCGCGACAGGCCCGGTTCGGGGCGATGCGCGACGCCGCCGGCGAGACCATCGATCAAGGCATCACGCTGTATTTTCCCGCGCCGCATTCGTTCACCGGCGAAGACGTGGTCGAGTTGCAGGGCCACGGCGGGGTCGTTGTCATGGACATGCTGCTGGGCGCCTGTCTCGATGCCGGCGCGCGTCCGGCCCGACCCGGGGAGTTCTCCGAGAGAGCCTTCCTCGCCGGGCGCATGGATCTCGCCCAGGCCGAGGCTCTCGCCGATCTCATCGAGTCGGCCAGCGAGCACGCCGCGCGGCTGGCAATGAAATCCCTCTCCGGTGTCTTTTCCGAGCGTGTTCGCGAAAGCGCGACCGCGTTGCTCGACATACGCACCTTCGTCGAGGCCGCCATCGACTTTCCCGACGAGGAAATCGACTTCCTCGCCGAGAGCGATATCGCCGCGCGCATAGAAGTCGTTCGTACGCGCCTCGAGCGCACCGTCGAGGAATGCCGCCGCGGCGCCGCGCTGCGACGGGGCCTGGAGGTGGTGTTGTGCGGGGCGCCCAATGCAGGCAAGTCGAGCCTGCTCAATGCGCTCGCGCGGCAATCGCGCGCCATCGTCAGCGCCACCGCCGGCACCACGCGCGACACCGTCGATGCCGAGGTGAGAATCGGCGGCGTGACGATCAACCTGGTCGATACCGCGGGCCTGCGCGAGGTGGCCGACGAGGTCGAGCGCGAGGGCATCCGGCGCGCCCGCGACGCCGCGTCGCGGGCCGACATCGTGTTGCTGGTGGTCGAGCCGGGCGACGACGATGGCGCCGCGCTGGCGCGACTCGTCGATCCGCTGCCGGCCGCGTCGAGCGTCATCGTGGTACACAACAAGATCGACCTCGTCGACGAGCGACCGCCCGAGGGTGGTGCGCCGGGTCACCTGTGGGTGTCGGCGAAAACCGGCGCCGGCATCGATGCCCTCGAACACGCCCTGCTCGAGCGCGCCGGTCCCCGGGCCGGGACCGAGAGCATTTTTCTCGCCCGGCGCCGACACGTCGACGCCCTCGAGCGCTGCCTCGAATTCACCCATGCGGCGCGGATGGAATGCGATGCCGGTTACGGCGAACTCATGGCCGAGGCGCTGCGCCTGGCCCACCGGGCATTGGGCGAGATTACCGGCGAAGTCACGTCCGATGACCTGCTGGGCGAGATCTTCGGCAGTTTCTGCATCGGCAAGTGAGGGCGGCCGTCGCTCAGGCCGTCGCCGCCTGGCGCAGCTCGGCCGCGGCCTGCCTCACGATCAGCACGGCGGAGTAAAGGAACAGCGACGCCATGCCACCAGCGACCACCAGGTCCGGCGTGGCCGAGCGGGTCGCCCAGACGCCGCTCGCGGCAAGCATCACGGCGACGTTGCCAATGGCGTCGTTGCGGCTGCACAGCCACACCGAGCGCACGTTGGCGTCGCCGTTTCGAAAGCGGAGCAGCAACAGCACGCTGGTGACATTGGCGAGCAGCGCGGCGAATCCCACCACGCCCATGGTGCGCGCCTCGGGCAGCGCCGGCGCGAGCGACAACTGGATCGTCGAGGCGAGCACCCACACGCCCATGAGCGCGAGGCTCACGCCCTTGAACAGCGCGGCCCGCGCGCGCCATGCCAGCGGCATGCCGATGACGGCGAGCGTGATGGCATAGGTCACGCTGTCGCCGAGAAAATCGAGAGAGTCCGCCTTCAGCGCCTGCGAGCCAGCGAGAAAGCCGGCGCCGAGTTCGACCGCGAACATGGAAACATTGATGCCGATAACGGCCTTGAGCGCGCGCCGGTAGGCGGACGAAACGCCGTCGAAGACGGGATCGGTGCTGCAATGGCAGCCGGGCATGGCGGTTCTCCCGGTAAGCCGGCGGGCGGCTGGTTGAAACGGTAGACAAAGCGTAGCATCTACAGTCGCTATAGATTCAAGCGGAACCGACGCATGACGACGATGAGCATTGGCACCCTCGCCCGCGAGACGGGGTGCAAGGTGACGACGATTCGCTATTACGAACACATCGGCATGCTGCCGGCGCCGGGACGCTCGGCGGGAAACACACGCCGATACGATGCGAGTCATCTCGAACGACTCGGCTTCATCCGGCACTGCCGCGAACTCGGCTTCGGCCAGCGCGCGGTGCGCGAACTGCTCGACCTGACCGACCGCCCGGAACGTTCCTGCGAGGCAGTGGCGTCGGTCACCCGCCGTCACCTGCAGGACGTGGATCGAAAGATTGCCCGGCTCGAGGCACTGAAGCGCGAATTGACGCACATGATCGCGGCCTGCGACGGCGGCTGCATCGCCGAGTGCCGACTGGTGGAGGCCCTGGCCGACCACTCCCATGCCCACTGCCTCGACGACGCCCACCCGGATGTCGAATCCTGACGCAAACTGTCAGCAGCACTGCGCCAAGATACCGCGTGACCCCTCGCGCCGCGATCGGGCCCAGCCGTGGAGGCACGCCGGAACATGACGCATCAGATACCACCGCTATCGGCAGACGACCTCAGCGTTCGTGCCGCCGACTGGCACGGCTTCTCCCGTGTCATGGGCGACAAGGGTGGCTGTGGCGGTTGCTGGTGCATGCTGTGGCGGCTGTCGAAGAAAGACATGGACGCCGGCATGGGCGAGCCGAACCGTCAATCGATGAAGGCCGTGTTCGATCGCGGCGATGCACCGGGGCTCGTCGCATGGCATGGTAACGAGGCGATCGGCTGGATACAGGTCGACCGGCGCGACGCATTCGCACGGCTCGGTGCCTCGCGCGTGCTCCGGCCGGTCGACGATGCGCCGGTGTTCAGCGTCGCCTGCTTCCTGGTCGACAGGCGATATCGGCGACGCGGGGTGTCGCTGGCCCTGTTGCGCGAGGCCTGCCGCTACGCAGCCGGTCGCGGTGCCGCCATCCTCGAGGGCTACCCGATCGATACGCGGAAAACGGGTTATCCAGGTGTCTACGCGTGGACCGGTTTCCTCGGCGCGTTCCGCGAGGCGGGCTTCGAGGAAGTCGCACGTCGATCACCCACGCGGCCGATCATGCGAAAACGGCTGACGCCGTCGGCCGAATGAGGGCCGAGAGATCGCCGCGAACGCGTCGTGTGAACAACCTATTGAGAGATCACACCTAGTCCGCTACCTCCACGCGTTTCGTCCGACGGGGCGCCGCGGCCGGTGGTAGTATCCGCCGCCATGATTCCCCGTTTTCCAGGCCACTTTGGCGGATCGTGCCCATGAGCGGATCCGTGTTCGCCCTCGTGCTCACCGCGGCCGTTCTGCATGCGCTCTGGAATACACTGGTCAAGGTGAACACCGACCGCCTGACGATGATGGCGGTCATTACCGCCGGCCAGTCACTGCTGGCGCTCATCGGTATCGGCTTCGTCGAGTGGCCGGCATCGGCTGCCTGGCCGTACCTCGCGGCGTCGGTGATCCTGCATACCGGCTACTTTTTGTTCCTGGTCATGGCTTACCGCTACGGCGACCTCAGCCACGTCTATCCGCTGGCGCGCGGCAGCGCGCCGCTGCTGGTCGCCATCGCCTCGATCGTCTTTACCGGCGAAGTCCTCGCCGGTGAATCGCTGCTCGCCGTGCTGCTGGTCTCGCTCGGCGTGATGAGCCTTGCACTGACGCGGGGCGCTGCCGGCGCGGGCGACCTGAGGGCGGTTCTGTTCGCGCTCGGTACCGGCGGTTTCATTGCCGCCTATACCGTCGTCGACGCACTGGGCGCGCGCCTCTCGGGCTCGGCCCATGGCTACGCCTTCTGGTTGTTCGCCCTGCATGCGCTGCCGATGGCCGCCATCGTGGTCGTGCGACGGCGCGGCGGGCTGATTGCCGACCTGCGCGGGGTGTGGCGAGTCGGGCTGGTCGCCGGCTTCGTCTCGTTTTTCGCCTACTGGATCGTGATCTGGGCCATGACCCTCGCACCCATGGCGCTGGTGTCGGCGGTGCGGGAGACCGGCATGGTATTCGCGGTGCTGTTCGGCGTGTTCGTGCTCAAGGAGCGACTCGACCTCGCCCGCGTCGTGAGCACCTGCGTGACGCTGGGTGGGGCGATCCTGCTTCGCGTCAGTCGATGAGCGCCACGAGGGTTGCGGTCAGAACCCGAATCCGACGCCGATGGAGAAGAACGGTGTCACGCTGCCGCCTCGCGACGACTCCGAGACCGGCGCCATGTCGCTCACCGTGATCACCGGCCAGCGATACGCCTGCTCGCCGATGGTGCCCTCGCGCACACCGGCGAGGCGGCCGACCACGGTGACCGTGCGTCCCTTGTCGTAGACCAGCGGATCGACGAAGCCCTCGCGCACCGCGATGAATCGGCCGTCGCTGTCGCCGCCGGTGTCGGGCCGCCCACTGCCCGACAGCGGGAAACTCAGGATCTCGAGTTCGGTGGACTCGTCGACGGTTCGAATGTCGATGACGCGTCCGCCCCAGTTCACCGTACCCTCGGCCGCGGCTGCGCCCTCGGCCACCTGCTGCGGCGCGACGCTGGCGTCGACGCCGGTGCGATCCACCAGCGGCTGGCTGGCGCAACCGGCAAGCAGCGCGGTGATCGCGACGATGCAGTGAAATCGTTTCATAGGGTGGTCCCGGTGACGCCTTTTCCATCCGCCTGGGGCAGTGCCGACAAGCTTACTCCTGTCACCCGGCGCCTGCATTAGCGCTTGTTCACGCCGGTGGCATCAAGCCGTCCAAGTTTGTTATGTTATAACGTTAGCAAAACTAACCATGGACCGATACCGACATGAAACCCGTCCCGTCCGGCGCCCTGCTCGTCGCCATTGCCTGTCTTCCCGCGCTCGCGGCCGTCGCCGAGGAACCGCGCCAGCTCGGTGCCCATGAACACGGTGCGGCGCGCCTCGACGTCGTGCTCGACGACCACCATCTCGTCATCGCCCTTCAGACGCCGGCCGCGAACGTGCTCGGATTCGAACACCGGCCGACCGACGACGCCGAGCGCGAGGCCGTGGCCTCCGGTTTCGCGCGACTGCGCGACGGCGACACCCTGTTCGTCGTGGCCGACGAAGCGGGCTGCCGCCTGTCGTCGGCGACCATCGAGTCGCCCCTGGCGGCGCAGCTCGAAGCAGGCGAACACCACGAAGGCGAACACCACGAGGGCGAACACCACGAGGGCGAACACCACGAGGGCGAACACCACGAGGGCGAACACCACGAGGGCGAACACCACGAGGGCGAACACCACGAGGGCGAACACCACGAAGGCGAGCACCACGAAGGCGAGCACCACGAAGGCGAGCACCACGAAGGCGAGCACCACGAAGGCGAGCATGCGCAGGCGCATGCGGACATCGATGCGACGTGGACGTTTCACTGCGATACCCCGGCTGCCCTCGGGTCGGTCGGCGTCCGTCTGTTCGAACACTTTGACGGCTTTGAAGCCATCGACGTGCAACTCGTGGGCCCCGCCGGCCAGGCGGCGTTCACGCTGACGCCGGATGCCTCGACCCTGAACTGGTAGCGCCGCCGCGCGCCGGCTCCGGTTACACTCGCACGGCCACCGCCGCCGTACCGATACCCTGGACATGCCGGAGCCACCTGTCGTCGACATCGAGAACCTCGTCTTCGCCTGGCGAGGGCGAGAGCCGGTGCTGGACATCGACTCACTCGTGTTGCGCCCGCGCAGCCGGGTGTTCGTCCATGGTCCGAGCGGCTGCGGCAAGAGCACGCTGCTGAACCTGCTCGGCGGCGTTCTCACGCCGCGCAGCGGTCGCCTGCGCGTACTGGGTGAGGACCTCACCCGACTTCGGCCGGCGGCCCGCGATCGCTTCCGCGCCGACCACGTCGGATACATTTTTCAGCAGTTCAACCTGGTGCCCTACCTCGACGTGATCGACAACGTGCTCCTCGCGGCCCGGTTCTCGCCGGCGAGAAGGGAGCGGGTGGCTCGGGACGGGTCCGGCCTGCGCGGCGCGGTGAGCACCCTGTTGTCACGTCTCGGGCTCACGCCCGACGACTGCCGCGCAGCGGTCACCGCGCTGAGTGTCGGCCAGCAGCAGCGGGTGGCGGCCGCCCGCGCGTTGCTGGGCGATCCGGCCCTGGTGATCGCCGACGAGCCGACCTCGTCCCTGGACGCCGGGCATCGCGCGGCGTTTCTGGCGGTGCTCGACGAGGCCTGTGCGCGCAGCGGAGCCACGCTGGTGTTCGTCAGTCACGACGAGTCGCTGGCCAGCGGATTCGATCGACGCATCGCGCTGCCCGAGATCAACCGCGCAGCGCGCACGGGCGGTGTGACGTCATGACCCTGACACGCCTCGCGCTGTTCAGCCTGCGCAACCGGTTGTTCACGTCCGTGCTCACGGCGTCCATGATCGCCCTGAGCGTGTTCCTGCTGCTCGCGGTGGAACGCGTGCGCACCGAGACCCGCGACGGGTTCACCCGCACCATCGCCGGCACCGACCTCATCGTCGGTGCGCGCAGCGGCCCGGTTCAGCTGCTGTTGTACTCGGTGTTCCACATCGGCAACGCCACCAACAACATCACCTGGCAGAGCGTGCAGGACATCGCCTCGATGCGCGGCGTCGAGTGGATCGTGCCCCTGTCCCTCGGCGACTCGCACCGCGGCTACCGCGTGGTGGGCACGAGCGAAGCCTACTTCGAGCGCTACCGCTATGCGCGCGATCGATCGTTGAGATTCGCCGCCGGCGGCCCGCCGGACGACCTGTACGAGGCGGCGGTCGGGGCCGAGGTGGCGCGCTCGCTCGGCTACCGCCCCGGCGACCAACTGGTCATTGCCCATGGCACCGGGTCGGCCGGCATCCTCGACCACGACGACAAGCCCTTCGTCGTCAGCGGCGTCCTCGCCGCCACCGGCACGCCCGTGGATCGCACGGTGATCGTTTCCCTCGAGGCCATCGAGGCGATTCACGTCGGCTGGGAGCGGGGCGTGCCGATTCCGGGTCGCCAGGTCGATGCCGACGGCACGCGCACCCTGGACCTCGAACCCGACGCGGTCACCGCGCTGCTCGTCGGCCTGACCGCGAAGGTGCACACTTTCAAGGTGCAGCGCGCGGTCAACGAGTACCCGGGCGAGCCGCTGCTGGCGATCCTGCCGGGCGTCGCGCTGCAGGAACTGTGGGGCGTCCTGTCGGTGGCGGAACAGGCCCTGCTCGCGGTGTCGGTCATGGTGGTGCTGGTCGGGGTCAGCGGCATGATGACGGCGCTGCTCACCAGCCTCAACGAGCGCCGGCGCGAGATCGCCGTGCTGCGGTCGGTGGGCGCGCGGCCCGGCCACGTGATGCGCCTGCTGGTACTGGAGTCGGCACTGTTGACCGCCACGGGTATACTGGTCGGTGTGGCGTTGCTGTATGCCGCGAGCGCCGCCGGTGCGCCGCTGATCGAAGCGCGACTCGGCATTCACTTGTCGTGGCGCATGCTCTCGCCCCGCGAGTGGCTCATGATCGCCGGCGTCTTCGCCGTCTCGCTCGCCGCCGCCGTGGTGCCCGGTTACCGGGCGTATCGTTATTCCCTGTCCGACGGTTTGTCGATCCGGTTATGAACAAGATGCCAAGGGTGATCCTGCCATTCGTGGCGCTGCTGTTGCTGACCGCTGGCTGCACCGAGGCCGAGCAGGCGTCGGTGACGGGAGCCGACGCGGTGCGCGAGCTGAACTGGGACGACCTGATGCCGGCCGACTACGATCCGGAAGAGCTCATGCCCGACATCGACGTCGATTCGCTCAGCGACGATGGCGCCCAGGCCGAGCGCTACATGAGAATGCTGCGGGAGATGTGGGACGCGGCGCCAGTGGTGAGCGAACTCGACGGCAGCAAGGTGAAGATCCCGGGCTTCGTCGTGCCGGTGGAATACGACGAGAAGCAGGTGTCGAGCTTCCTGTTGGTGCCCTATTTCGGCGCCTGCATCCACGTGCCGCCACCGCCTTCCAACCAGGTGGTGCACGTGACCACGGGCGGCTTCGGTCCGGACCCGGGGCAGCTCTGGGACCCGGTGTGGGTGAGCGGCGTGCTGCGAACCGAGCACGTCAGTTCCGAGCTGGCCGAAGCCGGTTACCGGCTCGAGGCCGAGCTGATCGAGCCCTACGTCGAACCCGGGGCGAGTCGTCAGTAGCGCATCCGCACCCGGCATCGCCGCCTGGCGATGGCGAACGTATCGCGGTTGCGGGCGTTCGCGCCTGCCGCTCCGTTGTAACAATTTGATGAATCTTTTGTGACATACTCCAGCGCCGACGAGCCTTTTCGGCGGTGCATGGCCCGTCGAAACGCGGCGCAAATCACGACCCGGGCACACCTCCTTGTTTGCCAGCAACCCATCTCCCGGCGGCGGCGCCGTCTTCGCGCTTTCCTCCATCGCGCACTTCTTCGTGCATCTATGTCTCGCGTTCTACTTCGTCATCGTGCTGTCCCTGGAGCGAAGCTGGGACCTGCCCTATAGCGAACTCGTCAGCCTGTGGACGCTCGGTTCCCTGATGGTGGGACTGGCGGCGCTGCCCGCCGGCATGATCGCCGATCGTTTCGGCGCGCCCGGCATGATGGTCATTTTCTTCCTCGGTCTCGGTAGCTGCAGTATCGGCGCGGGGCTGAGCACAGGTCCCACCGCCATGTTGATTTGGCTGACCGGCATCGGCGTGTTCGCGGCTATTTATCACCCGGTCGGCGTCCCGTGGCTGGTACGCAACGTGCCCGGCAAGCGCGGCAAGGCGCTGGCGGTGAATGGTTTCTTCGGTGCCATCGGCGGTGCCGCCGCCAGCGGCGTCAGCGGTGTGCTGATCGACGCGATCAACTGGCGCGCCGCCTTCATCGTTCCCGGCGTCCTCATCGTGGCCGCGGGTATGGTCATGGCATGGATGCTGCATCGCGGCCGTGTGCTCGACCGCGACGTGACCACGGAAGCCGCGTCGGGCGAGAGCTCGCCCGCGGTGCGCGTGTTCGCACTGCTGATGGTCAGCATGTTCGTCGCCGGGCTGCTGTTCAACGGCACCCAGACCGCGCTGCCCAAGGTATTCGATCTGCGCGGCGGCGATCTGACCGGTGACGGCGTGGCAGGCATCGGCCTGCTGGTCGGGGCGGTTTACGTGCTGGCCGGGATCATGCAGCTCGTCGGCGGCCATCTCGCCGACCGCTATCCGCTCAAGCTGGTCTACGCCGCCGCCGTGGGACTGCAGGTGCCGCTGCTCTGGTTCGCGGCCTCGCTGGCCGGTGCGCCACTGGTGGTGATGGCCACGCTGATGGTCATGGCCAACGTCGGCGCGCTGCCCGCGGAGAACATGATGCTGGCGCGCTATGCGCCGTCGCGCCGCCACGGTCTCGCCTTCGGCGCCAAGTTCGTGCTCGCCTTCGGCGCGGCGCCGCTTGCCGTGCAGCTGGTTTCGCTGGTCCAGGACCGCACCGGAGATCTCGCGCTGCTGTTCCAGGTGTTCGCCGGCTGCGCCCTGCTCGCCTTCGCCGCCATACTCCTGCTACCGGCGTTACCGCGCATCGCCGCCGCGCGGCCCGCCACGGCAACCTGATCGTTGCCGTGGCCGCGTTGCGCACAGGTGCCCCGGAATTCGTCGTGCCGGCCGACTGGTCGCGCAGCCGCGTTCGCCGGCATCTCGCCGAGCGCCTCAACATCCGCGACGAGGGCGTGGAGCGCGGACTTCAGTATCTCGACACCTTCGACTGGCTGCTGCACCGCGCGGGCTTCCTGCTCGAGTTCGTGCCGGGTGGCGAGCCGGTGGCGCGGCTGGTGCGGCTCGCCGACGGCCGGGTCGAACAACAGCCGCTCGAGGGACCGCCGCCGGCCTTCCCGCGCGACTGGCCGCGCGGCCCGGTCAAGGCGCTGGCCGCCGATGTCACCGACGTGCGCGCCCTGATTCCGCTGGTGAGCCTGGCCGGCAGCGCCGATCGGCTTGCCGTGCTCAATCGCGACGGCAAGACGGTGTGTCGCCTGTCGGTGGAGAAATGGCGCGTGGAATCGGCGGCTGCCGGGGCGCAGGCCGGCTTGTCGCGCGTGCGAGTGATTCCGCTGCGCGGCTGGCTGGCGGAGGCCGAATCCGTGTCCGACGCCCTTGCCGACGCGGGCCTGCCGCCGGCCGGCGCGCCCACCCTCGACACGGCGCTGCGGGCGGTGGGTCGCGAGGTGCGGGACTATTCGCAGAAATTTCGCCTCGCGCTGTCGCCGCACCAGGACGCCGCCAGTGCCTCGCGCGCCATCCTTGCCCGGCTGTTCGACGATCTGGAGCGCAACGAGGAGGGCACGCGGCGCGATATCGACCCCGAATTTCTTCACGACTATCGCGTCGCGGTTCGCCGCACGCGTTCGGCCCTGTCCGCCTTCGGCAAGGTGTTCGGCAAGGACGCCCTTGCGCCCCATGTCGGCGCCTTTCGCGATCTTGGGCGGCTGACTGGTGACAAGCGCAACCTCGACGTGCACCTGATCGACTTCGACGCCCACCTCGAACTGCTCGATGACGCGCAGCGTGCCGCCATGGCCGAGTTGCGGCGCGAACTCGAGGCACAGTGCAAGGTGGCGGGCGACTCGCTCGCGTCCTATCTGAGGAGTGGCGGCTACCGCGCGTTCAAGCGCGACTACCGGCGATTCCTCGATGGCGCCGGGGCCGCCGGTGCGTCCGCCGGCATGCCGGTTCACCGGTTCGCCGACCAGGTGCTCTTCAAGGCCTATCGCAGAATCCTGCGCGACGGCCGTGCCATCACCCGCAAGTCGCCGGACGCCGAGCTGCACGAACTGCGAAAGCGCGGCAAGAAATTCCGCTACCTGATGGAGTTTTTTCAGTCGCTGTATCCGGCCAAGCCGATGAAGGGCGCCATCGCCGAGCTGAAGCGGTTGCAGGACAGGCTCGGCCTGTTCCAGGACCAGTGTGTGCAGATGGAAACGCTCGAATCGCTTCGAAGCGAGGATATCGGCGATCTCGCCGCCGGCGCCATCGATCGCCTCCTCGAGGGCCTGGCGGCACAGCGGCGGGACAGCCGCGCGCACTTCGCGGAGCACTTTGCGCGCTTCGATACCCGCGACAATCGCCGTCGCTACGCGGGGCTGTTCAAGCCGCGCTCGAAGGACTGATGCGAGTCATCGCGCTATACAGCATCAAGGGCGGCGTCGGCAAGACGGCCGGCGCCGTCAACCTGGCCTGGCAGAGTGCCTACCACGGTCATCGCACGCTGCTCTGGGATCTCGATCCGCAGGGTGCGGCGTCCTGGTACTTCCGTATTCGTCCGGCGATCGAGGGCGGGGTGCGCACGGTGCTGAAGAAAAGGCTCGCCGATGGCATTCGCGCCACGGACTACCCCGGTCTCGACCTCCTGCCCGCGGATTTCACCTATCGCAATCTCGATCTGCTGCTCGATGCGCAGAAAAAGCGTCGGCGCTCACTGTCCCGGGTCGCCGACCGGTTCTCGAACGACTACGATTGCTTGGTGCTCGACTGCGCGCCGAGCATCTCGCTGGTGTCCGAGAACATTTTCCGAAGCGCCGACCTGTTGCTGCACCCGCTGGTGCCCTCGACGCTGTCGGTGCGTACGCTGGAGCAGCTCGTCGATTTTCTTCGCCAGTCCGGGCTCGATTCCCTGCGCCTGTTGAATTACTTCTCGATGGTCGACCGCCAGCGAAAGATGCATCGGGATCTCGTCGAAGCGCTGAGCCTGCATCGAAGCGACGTGCTGCAATCGGCGATTCCCAGCGCCAGCGTGGTCGAACGCATGGGCATCGAACGGCGGCCGGTGGCGACCTATGCGCCGCGCAGCGCGCCGGCGGTCGCCTATCGCAGGCTGTGGGAGGAAGTGGACGCCGCGCCCTGACGCGACCGTGCCTCGCTAGCGTTCCTTCAGTGCGGCGTTCGCACCGAGCACGCGCCGGCCGAGCGCGTTCGCCACCGCCAGTTCGAGGCCGCCGTCGGCTGCCCGGGCCAGTAGCGTGATGGTTTCCCCGACGAACACGGGCGCGTGTACGCGGAAGGTGAAGCGCGCCAGGGTGCGGTCCTCGTAAAGCGTCTCGGCGAAGTTCATCAGCCAGGTCGCCATCAGCGGCCCGTGCACCACCAGGCCCGGATAGCCCTCCACCTCGGTGACATAGCGCTGGTCGTAGTGAATGCGATGGCCGTTGAAGGTCATCGCCGAGTAGCGGAACAATTGCACGGTGTCGGTACGGATTTCGCGTCGCCACGTGTAGTGGCCGGCGTCGAGCGGGTGTCCTTCGGCGGATGGCGCGCCGCTGCGCGGGGCGTCGCGATAGACAATGGTGTGCCGTTCCTTCAGCCAGGCGCGCGCGCCGGCCGTGTAGTCATGGTCGACGTGAACGAACAGCAGCGCGCCGCTGGCGCCGTTCTTCTCCTCGATGCCGGCAATGGACGAGGCGCGGGTCACCACCTCCCCGGGGACGGCGCCGCCGTCGAAGCGGACGTCGCCCGCGGCCCACATGCGTCGCGGCAGGCTGACCGGCGGCAGGAAGTCGCCGCGCCGCGGGTGGCCGTCCGCGCCGATTTTCGACTGCGGCACGCGATCCTGGCACAGCAGCCACTGCAGGCCGAGCGGCATGCCGTCCTCGCGGTCGAGCAGGGCGTTCAGCGCGTCGACGTGCACGGCGGTCAGGATCTCCTCGCGGTGCTGGCGCTTGCCGATCCAGTCGCGGTAACCGGTCGCGTTGCTCATCGGGCGCCTCCGGTCATGCCGCGCGTCGCCAGTTGGCGAGCCGGTTCACCGCGTCCTCGAGGACGTCCATGCGTTTGCAGAAACAAAAGCGCAGCAGGTGGCGCGGCGCGTCACCGGCATAGAAGGCGCTGACCGGCACGCCGGTGACGCCGCCATGGATGGTCAAGCTGCGACAAAATCCGACATCGTCCTCGTCGGTGAGCGCGCGGATGTCCACGGTCAGGAAATAGGTGGCGCGGCTTTCGAGCACGTCGAACCCGACCGACGCGAGGGCTTGTGCGAGATAGTCGCGCTGCGCCTGGAGCCGGCCGGCGAGGGTGGTGTACCAGTCGGTCTCGTGATCGAGACCATGGGCGACCGCCGCCTGCAGGTTGGGCGCCGTGGTGAAGACAAGGAACTGGTGGGCGCGCGCGATCAGCGAAAGCAGTGCCGGCGCGGCGCTGACGAAGCCCACTTTCCAGCCGGTGAACGAGAAGATCTT
>JAUIDF010000079.1 GCA_030429125.1 Gammaproteobacteria bacterium
GACGCTCGGGCTGACCGACCCCGGCAGCACCTCGGGCAACCTGCTGCCGCGCGTGGTGTTCTCGAAGGAAATCGGCGGCGAGGACCTCGACAACTATTTCAGCAAGGTGGTCTATACCGGCAGCCACGAGCTGTCCACCGTCGCCGTGGTGGAAGGCCGCGTCGACGCCGCCTTCGTTGCCTCGCACCGCTTCGACAACGTCGTCAACAAGGGCGAGGCGAGCCTGGACGACGTCAACGTGCTGTGGCAGTCCAATCCCATTCCCCAGGATCCCTTCGTCTACCTCGACAACCTGTGCGACGAGGTCAAGGCGAACATCCGCGCCACGTTCCTCGGGTTGAAGGACCAGCCCGCGGCGAAGACGTTCCTCGAGAACGTGAAGTCGAACACCTTCGTCGAGATGACCTCCGCCGACTATGACATCATCCGAGACCTGAAGAAGGCGAAGGACGCGAAGAACTGACGGGTCGGACGACGGCGGCCGGCCGGTCGGGCGACGCGCGCCCGGCCCGGCCGCCGGCTTCCCTGGTGCCTCCATCGAATCAATCGCCGGTCACCGGCGCGAGGAACGAGTCGTGGTAATCCTCAAAGTGCGCGACCTCAAGGTCCGGTACAGCTCGGGCGGCCCCGAGATACTCAAGGGCATCTCCTTCGACGTCGAGAGCGACGACTTCTTCGCCATCATCGGCCCGAGCGGCGCCGGCAAGTCGACCCTCATCCGCTGCATCAACCATCTCGTCGAACCCAGCAGCGGCGAGATCGTCTTCGACGATCGCCCGGTGATGCAGCTCAACGGGCGGCAGATGCGGGCGTTGCGCCGGGACATCGGCATGATCTTCCAGGAGTTCAACCTGATCGACCGCATGAGCGTCATGGACAACGTGCTGTCGGGTCGTCTCGGCTATACCGGCACGATTCGCAGCATCGTGCGCTCGTTCTCGCGCGAGGACATCGATCGCGCGCTGGAATTGCTGGAACGCGTCGGACTGACCGACCACATCGACAAGCGCGCGGACGAACTGTCGGGCGGGCAGCGCCAACGTGTCGGCATCGCGCGCGCGCTCATGCAGGAACCCAAGCTGTTGCTGCTCGACGAGCCGACCTCGGCGCTCGACCCGAAGATCTCCCGCGAGATCATGGGGTTGATCAAGGGCATGGCACGCGAACTCAACGTGCCGTGCCTGTGCAACATCCACGACGTCAACCTGGCCATGGCGTTCTGCAACAAGATCCTCGGCCTGCAGGACGGCGAGGTCATGTTCAATGGCCCCACCGAGCAGATGAACCAGGACAAGCTGAACGAAATCTACGCCATGGAGGTGCTCTAGCATGAACACAGCCGCCGCGTCGATTGCGGCGAACATCCTGAAATCCCGTCGCCAGGCACGCTTGCGCCGCGGGGTGGTCTACGCGGTGCTGTTCGCGCTCGTCGTCTGGAGTGTCGACGTCACCATCGTCGAGGACACCGACTGGGCGCGCATGGGTTCGGTGGAGAGCGTGCTGGAAACCGCGGGGCGATTCATCGCGATCGATTTTTCGCTGTTTCCCGATCTCATCGGCCCGGCCATCGAGACGTTCATGATCGCCTGCATCGGCACGCTGCTCGGCGTCGTCATCTGCATCCCGGCGGCGTGGTTCGGGGCTTCGAACATCACCCCCTTCAAGCCGGTCACGTACCCGATCGCCCGCTTGCTGATGACGCTCAGCCGCTCCATTCACGAGATCGTCTGGGCATTGTTCTTCGTCGCCGCGGTGGGTCTGGGCGCCATGGCGGGCGTGCTGGCCATCGCCGTGCGATCGATCGGCTTCATTGCCAAGATGTCGGCCGAGGCGATCGAGGACATCGAACCCGGCCCGGTGGAAGCGATCAAGGCCACCGGCGCCAATCCCGTGCAGGTACTGTTCTACGCCATCCTGCCGCAGGTGCTGCCGCAGATCCTCGGCGTGATCATCTTCGAGTGGGAGATCAACATCCGCCGCTCGGCGGTGCTCGGCCTGGTCGGCGCCGGCGGACTGGGCCTGGTGTTCTTCCGCCAGATGAACACGTTCAACTACGCCGGCGTCACCTCGGTGATCCTGGCCATCCTGGCGATCATCCTCATCGGCGAGGTCGTGTCCCACTATGTCCGCAAGTCGACCATCTGAGGCGGCCGCGCCCATGACCACGCCGCCGGGAACCGCCGTGAAGTGGAGACGCTTTCGACATCCGGACTCCACCATCCGCTGGGGCTCGTGGGTCGGCGCGATCGCCTTTCTCGCGTTCTCGGTCGATTACCTCGAGATCCCGCTGGACCGGCTGATCGGCATCTTCGGCCGCATGGGCGACACGCTGGCCACGCGCTACTATCCGCCGGACATCCGCTACATCCTCAACTGGGACTACTTCCAGTACGTGGTCGAGACCATCCAGATGGCCTACCTCGGCGCATTGTTCGGCCTGTTGATCACGATTCCACTGGGATGGCTGGCGGCCTGGAACGTGACGCCGTCGCGGCGCTTCGTCTACCCGGTCGCCCGCCTCGTCACCATGGGCTGCCGCGCGGTGCACGAGATGATCTGGGCCATCATCTTCGTATCGATCCTCGGCTTCGGCATGCTGCCCGGGGTCATTGCCCTGACGCTGTTCTGCGCGGGGTTCGCCGGCAAGCTGTTCTCCGAGGAAGTCGAGGCCATCGACATGGGCCCGGTGGAGGCCATGCGCGCGACCGGCGCGAACATGATCCAGGTCTTCGTCTACGGCGTGTTCCCACAGGTCCGCGTGGCCTTCACCGGCATCGCCATCTACACCTGGGACGTGGCCTTTCGCGCGGCGACGGTGGTCGGCTTCTTCGGTGCCGGCGGCATGGGCTGGTACCTGAAGCGCAACGTGCTGCAGATCGAGACCGAGCGCGTCGCGGCCATTCTCCTGTCCATCGTGCTGCTCGTGCTCGTATCGGAAATCGTCTCGGCATGGGCGCGCTCGCGGGTCATGAGAATGCGGTAGCCGCCGTTTCGCGAAAGCCCGGGGGAGGATAAGATCGGGTCCGCCCGGTGCAACCGCGCCACGACCCATGGAAAAAAACAATGAAAACGACCTGCCTGTTGCTCGGCCTGGCGCTCGCCCCGGCGACGATCGCGGCCGGCGGCCACGACACGGTGACCGTCGACACCCTGGCGAAGACGTCGAACAGCTGGAACGGCAGCGCCCTGCCCGGCTACGGCGACGGCACGCCCGAGGTCACCATCCTTCGCATCACCATCCCCGCGGGTGTCACGCTGCCCATGCACCGCCACCCGGTGATCAATGCCGGCGTGCTGCTCGAAGGGGAGCTGACGGTCATCTCGGCGGCCGGCGACACCCTCACGCTCTCGGCGGGCGACGCCATCGTCGAGCTGGTGAACCAGTGGCACTACGGGCGCAACGACGGCGATGGCGACGCGGTCGTCGTCGTGTTCTACGCCGGCCTTGCCGGCACCGCCATCACCGAGGCTGAGTAACCCGGTCGAGAATAATCTCCCGGCGTTGTCGAATTCACGCCGCGCCGGTCGACCAGGAAGCGAGGACCGGGAAAACGGGGCGACGCCCATCCGGCAAGCGCCGTAAAATGGCGCCCGGTCCCGAACGACACGGAGGCGGCATGACCACCCTGAGCTTCACACCGAACCTGCGACGCCACGTGCAGGTGCCCGACGCCCGCGTCGCCGGCGACACCGTCGCCAAGGCGCTGGCGGTTTACTTCCAGGACAACCCGGCGGTACGCGGCTACGTGCTCGACGACCAGGGAGCGGTGCGCCACCACGTCGTGATTTTTCTCAACGGCACCCCGGTGCGCGACCGCGCCGGCCTGTCGGATCCCGTCGGCGACGACGACGAGATTTTCGTATTCCAGGCACTTTCCGGAGGATGACATGAGCGACTCGATCCTGGTGAGCACGAAAAAGGGGCTGTTCCGCATCCAGCGCGATTCAACCGGCCGCTGGTCGATCGGGCCGAACTGGTTTCTCGGCGACCCGATCTCCATGGTCCTGCCGCGACCCGGCGGCACGATATTCGCGGCCGCCGATCTCGGGCACTTCGGCGCCAAGATGCATCTCAGCCGCGATGGCGGCGAGTCCTGGGCCGAGATCGCCGCGCCGGCCTACCCGCCAAAGCCCGACGACGAGGAGGACAAGGATCCCATGCGCGGCATCGACGTGCCGTGGACCACGAGGCTGATCTGGTCCATGGAAGCCGGCGGCAACGACGGCGAACTGTGGTGCGGCACGATTCCCGGCGGCCTGTTCCGCTCGACCGACGACGGCGAGAGCTGGACCCTGGTCCGTTCGCTGTGGGACGACCCGCGGCGCAAGCAGTGGATGGGTGGCGGCTACGACTTCGCCGGCATCCACTCCATAGTGGTCGACCCCGACGATCCCGCCCACGTGACCGTCGGCGTCTCGGTCGGCGGCGTGTGGACCACCCGGGACAGCGGCGACACGTGGACGCTCGTCGGCAACGGCCTGCGCAACGCCTACATGCCGCCGGACCAGGCCGGCGACCCGCTGATGCAGGACTCCCATCGCATCAAGCATTGTCCCGCCCGTCCCGCGCGACAGTGGATGCAGCACCACAACGGTATCTTCGTCTCCGACGACGCCGGAGAGAACTGGCGAGAGATCGGGGACGTGCCGGGATCGGTGTTCGGCTTCGCCGTCGCCGTGCATCCCACCGAGCCCGACACGGCCTGGTTCGTGCCCGCGGTGAAGGACGAGCAGCGCATCCCGGTCGACGCCAAGCTGGTGGTCAATCGCACCCGCGACGGCGGCAAACGCTTCGACGTGCTCGATGACGGACTGCCCGACGAGGCGACCTACGATCTCGTCTACCGGCACGGACTCGATATCGCCGGCGACGGCGAGCGGCTCGCCTTCGGCAGCACCACCGGCGCGCTGTGGGTCAGCGAAAACCAGGGCGATTCGTGGCAGTGCGTGAGCCGTCACCTGCCGCCGATCCTGTGCGTCCGGTTCGAGCCCGGGCCTTGACGACGGCGACCGCCGGGCGGTATCCGGCCAGGTGCGATCGCCCGGTCGATCTACTCGGGTCGTCGCGGCAGAAACACGGCCGCGCCCTCGACGTCGACCGGACCGGAAAACACGATTCCGCCGGACCCCGCTGAGGCGACCGACCACTCGACGGACCGTGAACGACCGGTCGACAGCTGGAGCAGGATACCTTCGCCCTCGCGATTCCCGACGCCAAAGACGTCGGGAACGGCATCGAGCGTGCGATGTCCGGTATCGGGAAGCAGGCAGCAGGACCAGTCACCGGCGCGCAACCAGGTGTTTCCGGTCGACCCGGGTCCTCGAATCTCCCGCCCGCCGCTGCCGTTCGCGGCGGACAGCACGCGGTTGAAACAACGGAACGCGCCGCCTGCCGTGGTCGGATTGCAGGTGCGGTCGAGCAGTCCCGCGCGCGGAAAGTAGCCGCGATCATGTGCCTGGAACGTATCGAGGAACACGTTGACGGCGGGAAACGCCCAGGCGGCAATCGTGGCACGGCACAGGCGATCCACCAGGCCGGATTCGCCGACCCCGGATTCACCCGGGTTGTCATGGGCGCAGCGCACGTGGACACAGGCTTCGATGCCCGCAGCGGCGGCGAACCCGGATATTTTCTCCACGGCTTCGACGGGACATTCGTCGTGACCGACACGAAACACGATGCCGGGCGGTCGCCGGCCATCGTCCGACGCCGCCGCGATCCGGGACTCGAGCCAGGCGATCTCGCCGGTGGTGAAGCCGTGATTGATGAAGTGATTGAACCGATTGCCGTCGGTCGCCGACTCCGCCGACGTGCGCAACTTGGAAAAACAGGGCGGCTTCCCCGCCAGCTCGACCAGTTCGCGAGACGCAAGCACGGCGTCGAACCAGTCCGCCTCGGCAAGCACGACCTCCCATCGGTCGACGAGGTCCGCGTGGGCGCGGGCAAGGTCGAGCACGGATGCGTCCGGTATCCCCGGGGTGAACACGGTGAACTCGTGGCCGTTGTCGACGAGCACCTGCATTCGCTCGCGTGTCGACGTCGAGGCCAGGTCGCCCACCGGTACCCTGAGCCGTCGTATGCCGGCCTCCCACAAGCCGAGCAACAGGTAGTCGTTGCGCGCCCACTTGCGGCTGAACTCGTCCACCGCACCGGTATAGGGAATCGCGGTGAACTCGCACCAGGCATGCCGCAGGTCAACGCCGACCGGGCAGGCGGTGCGCCGGCGTACGTGCAGACGCGGCCACGCCAGTTCGTTCTCGATATGATCACCGGCGTCGTTTGGTGTTCGCCCGTAACTGCGGATCACGTCGGGTACGTGTCCCCGTTCGTGGACGGTGACGAGCATGTATCCCAGCTTGGCCCGATCGTCGCGCCCGTGCTCGCCGACCGGTGGCGAATGAAGCATCTCGGAGTAGTCGTGCCGAACGAAGGCCAGCGAGGGCAGCACGTAGATATCGAGATTCCGGTACCGGTTGTAGAAGAAGTTGTGAACGTGCCCGGTAAACAATGCCTCCACGCCATGCCGGTCGAGCAGGTCGAGCAGCGCGCTTCGACCCGGCTCGTCGAGATTGTCGTAGTGGCCCGTCTCGTCGGCGAAGGCAATGAAGGGTGGATAGTGGGAGAAGGCGAAGATCCGCTTGCCGGCAAACCCGCCCAGGACGCCGTCGAGCCAGCTGGCCTGCTCGCGTTCCTCGTCGAGACCCGAGTTCAGCAACTGGCAGTTGATGACCACGAAACCGCATCCGCCGTGCTCGAAGGCGAAGTAGTCCTTGCCAAAGTGCTCACGGTACTGCTGTACGTACTCGCTTCGTATCGTGGCGGCCGGCATCCATTCGAGCGGCTTGTCGCCGACATCGTGGTTGCCGGGCACGAGATGCAGATCGGCATCGAGGCTCGAGAACAGGTCGTTGAAGCGCGCCGCCGCGGCGGCGAAGCCGGGCGAGGCTGGCACCGGATGGATGATGTCTCCGAGGTGCACCACGAAGTCAGGATCAAGCGCATTGAGTTCCTCGATCACCTGGGTCGAGCGCTCGTTCGCCAGACGATTCGTCGTCCACGGAGACGAACTCTCGCCGTCGCGCGGATTCATGTGGGTGTCGGCGACGATGCCGAACGTGAAGAGCGCCCGACCGGCGGCTGTGGCGTTGTTGCCCATGTGAACGATTCGTGGTTGAAGTTCTTGCTGCACGCGCCGTGCCCCGGCGCGGCAAGCGAGTCAAGCGGGGTATCGTGTGCGGCTGTTGCCGAAACTCTCGACGCGTATGCCCGCGGCCTCCAGCGTCTCCCGTACCGCGCGCGCGATGTCCGGCCCGTTCGGCCCGTCTCCGTGAATGCAGATCGATTCCACTCGCATGTCGAGCCAGGTGCCGTCGACCGCCGCGAGGCCCTGGTCTCGGTACAGCGCCAGCGCCTTGTCGGCGATCGCCTGCGGCTCGCGCGCCTGTTTTCGACGCTCGAGCACGAGCGACCCGTCGGCATTGAAATCGAGGTCGACATAGCCTTCGTGAACCATGGCCAGGCCGGCCCGCTCGCATTCGGATTCCACTATCGGTCCATACATGAGCAGCTTCAGTTCGCTACTGACGCTATGTACGCCTTCGACGATGCCGCGCGCCGTCGGGCGGTGCCGGACACCGGTGAGATACAGTTGTCCGTGCGGCTTGACGTGTACCAGGTCCACGCCTTCGGCGAGACAGAATCCGAGCAAGGCCCCGACCTGGTGGACGGTGATGTCCCTTACCTCGTCCTCGGACAGTTCCATTCTTCGCCGACCGAACCCGACCAGGTCGGGGTAGGCGATGTGGGCGCCGAGACAGAGTTGGTGTTTCTTTGCCAGTCGCACCGATGCGCGCATCGTCGCCGGGTCGGCGGCGTGGTAGCCACAGGCGACGTTGATCGTGGTGACGTGTTCGGCGAGCGCCTCGTCATTGCCGAGATCGTAGATCCCGAACGATTCACCCATGTCCGCGTTCAGGTCAACGCTTGGATTCATGCTGGTCTCCGTGATGTCCCGTGGCGATGGACCCGGTCGGCCGCGCGCGGCTACCCGGTCGCGCCACCGTCACCCACAGCACCATGGCGGCGAGCACACCGGTGAAGGTTGCGAACGACGCGAGGTCATCGCGAATGATCAATGCCAGCCCCGCGATCGATACGACCAGGAAGCCGACCCGCTCCGGCGCCGACAGGGCACGACGGAAGTACCCGTAGGCGGCGACCGACACCGTCCATTGCAATGTCAACGTCAGGGCGAGTGGCGCCACGACCGACCAGCCCACGTGGGGGAATGACAGCAGTTCGGGATGATAGACGAATGCATAGGGCACGATGACGACCGTCGCCATCAGCTTCATGCCATCGACCACCGTGCCGAAGAACGACCCACCCGAGACCTTGCTCGCCGCCAGGGCGGCGATGGCGACCGGCGGACTCAGTGCCGAGAATACGGCGAAGTAGAAAACAAAGAAATGCGATTGCAGTTCCGGCACGTCGAGAAACTGCAGGAAGGGCACGGTGACCAGGGCCACCACCAGGTAGGCAACCGGCGTCGGCAGCCCAAGTCCCAGGATGAGCGCCACCACCATGGCGACGCCGAGCATGAGCAGCTTGCTGTCCGGCAGTACCTGCAACATGATGATGGCGACGCGGCTGGCGACGTTGGTGGTCAGGAACGACTGCGCCAGCGGCCCGATGGCGATCAACAGCAGCGACAGGACGGTGACGATATACAGGCCGTCGCGAAAGGCGGTCAGCATGTCGCCGGCCGACGGTCGATACCGGCCCTGCAATGGCACCAGCAGCAGGCCGACGACAATGCCCGACAGCCCGGCGACCGCGGGCGAGTAGTAGTTCGCCAGCAGCAACAGCACGGCGCCGAACGACAGCACGAACGTCGGCGTCATTCGCTTCAGTACCGCCGTGTCGACGGACTCGGTCAATCTCGGCAATCGATTGCGCGATGCGTAGACGAGAACGCCGATGGTCAGCCCGGACAGGAACAACAGTCCCGGGATCAGCGCGGCCAGCGCGATCTCGATATAGGCCCGGTTGAGCGTGGCGGCGATAATGAAGCCGGCCAGGCCGAGGATCGGCGGCAGTATCTGCCCCGAGGCCGAGGCCACCGCCTCGATGGCACCCGACATCTCCCGTCGATAGCCGTGGCGATTCATCGTCGGGATGGTCATGCGACCGGTGAGCATGATGTTGGCGGTGGCCTGGCCCATGACGGATGCCACGATTCCGCTGCCGACGATGGCGGGCAGCGCCGCGCCGCCGCGGACATGCCGACCCGCGGCCTTGCCGGTTTCCAGCACCATGGTCAGCATGCCCGTGCCGAGCAGCACCGCGGCGTAGATGATCAGCAGGAAGATGCTGTCCGCGGCGATCTGTCCGAGCCAGAACATGCCGTCCGTGAGGCCGAGACCGACGTAGTTCATGACGAACGTCGCCTCGTAGGGCGGATGCATCAGCAGGGGGTGCGGCACCAGGTGGCCGAAGAAGAAGTACAGGACGCTGAGTACGATGAGCGACGTCAGCACGAACCCCCAGTGCAGCCAGGTGAGCAGGGCGACGCCGGCGATCAGCGCGTACCCGGCGATCATGTCGGCCTGGCCGAAGTACGGCGCCGCGCGCTCCAGGTGCACGGCAAACAGCCTCAGGTAGAGCGCGCCGGCGATGCCGAGCGTACCGCCGACGACGACCGCGAACATCGACCCGGCCCGGCGCAGGCCGCGCAGCTCGCCCCGCGCGCTCTTGTCCATGGATTCACTCGCGCCGAGCAGCGCCGACATCACCACGATGGCGAGCAGGAAGTTCGTGTAGTGCTCGGCCGAGTTGCGAACCAGGCCGAACACCGAAACCACGATGTACAGCGTCAGTACCGACCCGGTAACCAGAAACGCCGTGTCGACGAACCGTCGTCCCCGCTGCCACGGGGCTGCTTCAGCATTCATGGACACCGCTCGAGGAGGATCCGGATCAGGACGCCGGGTACGTGACCGGGACGAACTCCTTTCGACGCTCCCAGATGCCAAGTTCCTTCAGTGCCCGGATCGCGCCCGGATGGGTGTTTTCCTCTGACAACCCGTCGACCATCATCTCTGGCGTCAGCATGCCCCACAGTGCGTTGAGGTCCTTCATCTTCGGCGCGTACTTGTGCGCGGCCATGACGAAGCGGTAGGCAACGTCTTCCGGAAAGTTCGGATGCACGACCTTGTAGCTGCGCACGAAGCCGATGAGCAGGTCTTCTTCCTGAAACGGCAGCGTGCCCGCCTTGACGGTCTTCGCCAGGAAGGTCGTACCGAGCTTCTCGTTGACCCGGTCGATGGCCTCCTGGTCGATGGGGATGTAGTAGAGGTCCTTGCCGGATGCCTCCAGTTTTCTCAGGAACCCGGTAATCAGGTGGTAGTCCTGGTTGGAGTCCGTGCCGTAACCGCTCACCGCGACGTCGGTGGTGCCGTCGAGCAGCTGCTGGGTGAGAACCGGCGGGCTGAGATGACGAATATCCGAGTTCTCCGGGGTAATACCGTAGCCGTGCTCGAGAATCAGGCGCGAGAAGACGCCCCAGTCACTCTGTCCGCGAAGGCCGAGCGAGATCCGCTTGCCCTTCATGTCGGCCACGGTCTTGATGTCGGGGTCGTTGGTAATGAAGAACTTGCCCTGGGCCCAGAGCGCCTCGCCGTGCAACAGCTTGAACTTGATCGGCACCGGCTCGGGTAGGAATTCCTCGAGTTCGGGCGACCCACCCTGGATCGCCAGCTGGACGATGGCATCCTCGGTACCGAAGATCGTCGTCTCCCAGTACTTTTCCTTTTTCATCTCCTGGATGTTGTACATGTACCCGGGCGTTTCCTGCGGCGCCAGGATCAGCGACTCGCCTTCCTTCGCCATCAGGTTGCCGAAGATCGTGTTGCCCTCGATCACACCGCAGCCGAACGGGCAGGTCAGAATCGGAACGATGACCGGCGTTTGCGCTGTTGCGAAAGCCGATACGGACAACAGGCAGGCCGCGGCGGCGGCTCGAAGCAGGTTCTTGGTTTCAATCATGGTTTTCGTCCTCACGGTTTCTTCAGGTACCGCTCCAGCTTCACGAGATCGCCGCGGTAGACCGCCTCGCCGACGTAGATCACTCTGCCGTCGCGGTCCTGCAATACGCGGCGCACCTCGCCCACCGGTGCATTCAGGGGAATTTCCAGGAGTTTCGACGTCTCGACATCCGCGGTGCCGATGGTCAACGTCTGTCGGGCCGACTTGATCTCGACGTTCGGCATCGACTCCAGCACCACGATCACCATCTCGGATTCGAATCGCGTCGGGTGCTGGGCGTAGAGACCGCGGTCGACGTAGATGTCGATGACGGCATAGGGCACCTCGCCCGAGAAGTGCACGCGCCGCATGTAACGGTAGGAGGCCGCCGGTTCGCCGTCACGCGCCTCCAGTACCGGGCTGCCGATCCGGTCCATGACCTGCAGCAACCGCGGCTTGCTCGACTCCCACAGGCGCAGCATCGATTCCCAGCCCGACTCCAGCCGCAGCCATCGCCGGTCGCCGGCCTGGTCGGTGACGAAGGTACCGCGCCCCTGGCGACGCCAAACGAGGCCTTCGTTCTCGAGCACGGCAAGCGCGTTTCGCACGGTAACCACGGCGACGTCGAACTCGGCGGCCAGTTCGGGAATCGATGGCAGGCGGTCGCCGGGTTCCCACACGCCGTCGAGGATTCGCTTCCGGATCACCGTCGCCAGGTCCAGGTACAACTTGCCCCGGGCGGCGGTCGAACGGCTGGTTCTGTCTTTCGCTAGTTCGGTCATTCTAATTATAGAATCTATCAGACATCGATCGTCGATGGCAAGTCGGACTGAATCCGTGGCCGGCGGGGTGCGGGGAGGCGCGCGAGCGGACCGGCGACGACGCGGCTGCCGTCGGCACTCGCCAACGCGGTTTGCCTGTCGCGGGCGCCGCCAGACCCGGGATGGATGACCGGACCGGAGCGGCCGGCGCGCTACGTCAGGTAGCGTTGACCGAGGAAAATGATGGCGAGCACCACCAGGCCGACGCTCCAGACCTGCAGCCAGATCATGCGGCCCCTGCGGCCCATCCAGAACAGTGCGATGCCGATGAAGATGCCAAGCACCATGGAAAAGTCAGTCGCGAAATGAGTGTTCGCGCCGTAGGGATTGTCAGGGTCGGGCGCCTGGCCCTCGCGGTATCTCATGGCAGTCGGTGTGTGTCTGTTGTTCGATCGGATCGTGGTGGTGGGTGGCGGCAACGTCGCCTTCGGGCCGCGGGCGTGTCGGGTACGTCTTCGAATGCGGCGTGACCTTCGGCGGGCGCACCGGGTGTGTGCCATCGGGTCACGGACGCGACCGGGCGCGGTGTCTCGCGCCGAATGGCGCCCCCGCCAACCCATGACCGCCAGCGGATGACGACGCGGCGCGCGTCGATCATGGCCGGAGTTTTCCCGCTGACGTTCTACCGCATCGGGCCGCGCCTGTCACCCCGTGCCGGCCCCGAACGCCATGCCCGTCGCACGCCGTTCGGCAGCGGTCGACATCCGGGCTACACTCGAGGCAAATCTCCATGCGAGGATCCGTCTCATGTCACTGAAAACGGTCGTCTTCTACGGCTCCGTGCGCAGCGCCCGCCAGGGTATCAAGGCCGCCCGCTTCATCACCCGCCAGTGCGAAGCGCGCGGCCACGACGTCAGCCTGGTCGACCCGCTCGACTATCCGCTGCCGCTGCTCGACAGGATGTACAAGGAGTACACCGCGGGCGAAGCGCCGGATACGCTGCAGCGTCTCGCCGACCTCGTCGTGCCCGCGGATGGATACATCGTGGTCAGCGGCGAGTACAACCACACCGTGCCGCCGGCGCTCGCCAACCTCATGGACCATTTCCTTGACGAATACTTCTTCAAGTGTTCGGCCATCATGAGCTACTCGGCGGGATCGTTCGGCGGCGTGCGCGCGGCCATGACACTGCGCGCGATGCTGGCGGAAATGGGCATGCCGAGTATCCCGTCGCTCATGCCGGTGCCGAAGGTGCAGTCGGCCTTCGAAGACGACGGCACACCCGCAGACGATGCCTGGTATTCGCGTGCGAACAAGTTTCTCGACGAGTACGAGTGGTATGCCAACGCCCTGAAGAACGCTCGCGAGAATCGTTGCGAGCGCAGCGAGTGCGACGGTCGCGACGCCGCCGCGGGAGGCCGCTAAGTCCATGAACAAGGGCAAGCCGATCAACCTCGCAGAGGCCTTCGCGAAACTGACCTTCCTGCCCGATCGCACGCCGG
>JAUIDF010000080.1 GCA_030429125.1 Gammaproteobacteria bacterium
TCCCCGGTCAGGCGATATCGCAAGCTTGCAGGCGATGCGCCCGTGACGGCCAGCGTATACCGGCTGTCGACCATTGTCGAACGCCTGGGGCACGATCGCCTGGCGTTGGTGAAAATGGACATCGAGGGCGGCGAATACGACGTGATCGAAGATCTGGCGTTGCATCCGGTGGCCGTCGACCAGTTGCTTGTGGAGTTTCACCACGCCTATGCGACGATTCCACTGGCGCGCACCGTCGATGCCTTCGCCGGGTTGTCGCGCCTGGGGTTTTCCTGCTTTCACATATCCGCCAGAACGTACGAAATGTCCTTCGTTTGCGGGTAGTGAGACAAGCCCCCGGCCTGCGCGGGGAACCGGTGACATGCCCTCGTGGTCCCATCCAGACCGGACCCGTATCCCTCAATTCAAGGAACCGTCAACGATGCAATTGCGAAAAATTGCGGTGAGCATCGCCCTTGCCGCACTACTGTCCCCGGCTGCCGTCTGTGCTGCCGCTTTGACGCCTGTCGATGATCCGCTCGTCGCGCCACCATTGGAGACGACCGACGTGAGCGGCGGCCCGCGATCGATGGCCGAGTTCGAAGGTCGGGTGGTCGTCGTCAACTTCTGGGCGACATGGTGTCCCCCGTGCGTCAAGGAATTGCCGTCGATGCAGGCGCTCGCGGAACGATTCGTGGGGCGCGATTTCTCCCTGCTCGCCGTCAACGTGGGGGAGGACGCGCAGACGGTCAGCGCCTTCCTCGACGAGTTCGACACGCGGATCGACTTCCCGGTGTTGCTGGACGAGGAGCTTGAAACCGTCAAGCGTTGGCCGGTCTTCGGGTTGCCGACGAGCTTCGTGATCGACCGGGAAGGGAACGTGGTCTACAAGGCTCTCGGAGAGCGGGACTGGGGAGACGAAGGCATCGTCGAAGTCATCGAAGCGATGCTGGCTGGCATCCCGGTCGACGACGCCGACGTGGATGGCGACATATCGTCGCAGTCGCAATAGCGCGCCGTTACCGGCGGCGGAGGTGACAAAGCCACGCGGCCTGGCGGTTGGCGCCGACCGTCGTGACCATCCTTGTAACCCGCCTGTCGAAGAGCGGGACGTTTCCCTCGCGGGGCCGTTGTCGCGAGGTCGCGACAACGGCCTGAATGGCCAATAGCAGAAAGGGCAGCCCTTGCGCTGCCCTTTCTGATTTAGTCGCTTGTATTCAAGCGTTTAACGACGCGCGGTGGTCCGCTTTCGCGTCGTCTTCTTGCGCGTTGCCTTCTTGCGCGTGGCTTTCTTTTTCGTAGCCTTCTTCTTCGCGGCTTTCTTCTTGCCAGCCTTCTTCTTGGCCTTCTTCTTCGCGGCCTTCTTCTTGGCTACCTTCTTCTTGGCGGCTTTTTTCTTGGTCTTCTTCTTTGCTGCCTTCTTCTTGGCGGCTTTCCTGGCTACCTTCTTGGCTGCCTTACGCTTGGTGGCCTTCTTCTTCGCCACCTTCTTCTTCGCTGCCTTCTTCTTCGTCACCTTGCGTTTGGTCGCCTTCTTCGACACCTTCTTGCTCGCCGTTTTCTTTCTTGCCGCCATATCGCTCCTCCATATCTCAGAGTGCTGTAGGGTTACTGCTGTTCACGCCGACATCCGGTTCATTCCAACGCGAACGTTAACTCGATCCATTTAGCTGACAAGCTACGAATGAAATGACGCATGTCATAGCGATGTCAGGGCGAACTATATATGCACAAGTACAAAAGTCAAGAGTCAATATTGCGCTCTGCCAAAAAGTATGAATCGAATCGTTTGCGGGTTGATTCATTGTTGGCATCGGGATTCGCGCGTGAGGCGGTATACGTCGAACGTCACGCCATTGCAATCGACTATCGAATGCCGCGCGTCGCGCTGGCATAACCATGTGCGCGTTGCGACTGCCTCAATCGATACGTCCTTTATCGAAATCAGTCAAAAATGGCGCCAGCGCATCGAGTGTTCGCTTCAATGCACCCTGGTTGTTTTCGACGAGATGGATTCCGTTCTGACCGCACGAGTAGCGCAGGTTCGCGTCCTCGACAAGGTTGCGAACGACGTCTTCCAGTTCGGCTTCGTCCTGGACCTGGATGCCGGCGCCCTGTTCCAGGGCCATCTGGCTGATCTCCAGGAAATTGAACATGTGCGGACCGAACACGACGGGCTTTCCGAGTGCGCAGGCCTCGAGGATGTTGTGACCGCCGGTTTCCACCAGGCTGCCGCCGACGAAGGCAATGTCGCTGGCCGCGAAGAACACCGGCAATTCGCCCATGGTGTCACCGACGAACACGGCCACGTCATCGTCGACGGGGCCCGATTGCGTGCTGCGACGTGCCAGTTTCAACCGGTTTTTCTGTACCAGGCGACAAACCGCGTCGAAGCGTTCGGGGTGGCGCGGTACCAGCACCAGCAACAACGTCGGGTGATCTTCTCGAATCGACTTGAACACGTCGATTGCGATTTCCTCCTCGCCTTCATGGGTGCTGCCGGCAACCCAGATGGTGCGCTCGTTGCCCCATTCACGCCGCACCACCTGGGCGACCTCGCGCAGGCTCGCGGGCAGGTTGATCTCGAACTTGATGTTGCCGGTAACGCTCAGGTTGTCGTCATTGCCGAGCAGTCGCGCGACGCGGTCGCGGTCGCGCGCGGACTGAACCGCAAAGCACTTGATGCGTCGAAACACCGATCGGGTGAACGGCAGCAGCCGGGCATACTTGGCATAGGATCGTTGCGACAGCCTCAGGTTGGCGACAACCAGCGGTATACCGCGTTTGTTGCAGTGCGCGATGAAGTTGGGCCAGATTTCCGTTTCCATCATGATCGCGAGCCGCGGCGACACGTGATCGAGAAAACGGCGTACCGCGAAGGGGTAGTCGTAGGGCAGGTAGAGGTGATCGATGCGCGCGCCCATGGCGATGCGGGCCTGGTCGGCGCCGGTTGGCGTCATGGTCGTGAGCAGAATGCGCAACCCTGGATAGCGCCGCGTAAGGGCGCGCGCCAACGGACCCGCGGCATTCACCTCGCCCACGGAAACCGCGTGGATCCAGACGTCGTAGGGACCCGATTCGCACGAATATCGACCGAAGCGCTCGCCGATGCGGCTCAGGTAGGAGCGGTTGCGAAAGCCCCGGTAGACGAGGCGGGTCATGACGACCGGCAGGAACAGGGCGATAACGATGTTGTAGATCAGGCGCAATCGAGTGTCGCTCCCCGGGTCATACGGTTTTTCAAGTGGCAGATCGTGCGTCGTTCGCCGCGAATGCGAACCGTGTACTCCACGAGACGAAGGCGAAATCTATGGTTCGTCGCCCCAGTCGCGGGGACGCAGGAACGTCTCGTAGAGTTCGGCTTCCGCGCTGTCCGGGTCCGGTTGCCAGTCATAGCGCCAGGTCGCGCACGGTGGCATCGACATCAGGATCGATTCGGTGCGCCCGCCTGACTGCAGGCCGAACAGCGTGCCGCGGTCGTAGACGAGATTGAACTCGACGTAGCGTCCACGACGGTAGAGCTGGAACTCTCGTTCGCGCTCGCCGTAGGGGGTTTCACGGCGTCTTTCCACGATCGGCTGGTAGGCGTGCAGCCACGACTGCCCCACGCGCCGGGTGAATTCGAAGCAGCTGGCGAAATCCGGTGCGTCGAGATCATCGAAAAACAGGCCGCCGACGCCACGCGTCTCGTCCCGGTGACGCAGGTAGAAGTAGTCGTCGCACCATCGCTTGAACTCGTCGTAGCGGTGGCTGCCGAGCGGTGCGCAGGCGTCGCGTGCCACGCGGTGCCAGTGGCGTGCGTCCTCGACGAAGCCATAGTAGGGCGTGAGATCGAAACCGCCACCGAACCACCAGGCGGGATTGTCGCTGTCGGCGGCGGCGACGAAGAAGCGCACGTTCATGTGGGACGTGGGCACGTACGGGTTGCGGGGATGCATTACCAGCGATACACCCGCGGCCTCGAAGGCCAGGCCGGCAAGCTCCGGCCGCCGTGCGCTGGCGGTGGGTGGCAGGGCGTCGCCGCGTACGTGGGAGAAGTTGACGCCGCCCTTCTCGATCAGGGCGCCTTCGTCGAGCACGCGGGTACGCCCGCCGCCGCCGTTGTCGTGTCGCCAGCAGTCCTCGCGAAACGGCGCACCGCCGTCCATGGATTCGATCGCGCTGCACAGGCTGTCCTGCAGCGACTGCAGGAACGTGAGCACGGCGCCGGTGTTCGGAAGGTCTGGGGCTGGCATGCAATGCGTCTCGATGGGCGGATCAACCGGCGCGCAGCACCGCGCCGGTCGCAGCATCGCGAATCTCCGTGGGATTGGCAAGTCCACCCACGCGGCCGAAGACCAGCGCGTCGATGCGGTGGCCGAAGTATCGGCGCACGTCGTGCACCGTGCGTGCCGGCGGCGCGCCGTGGGGGTTCGCACTGGTGGAGACGATGGCGCCGCCAAAGGCGTGGCACAGGCCGACGACGTCGTGGCACGCGCTGACGCGCACGGCCACGGAGTCGTGCGCGCCGGTAATCCAGCGCGGCGTGAAGCGCGATGCCGGCAGGATCCATGTCACCGGGCCAGGCCAGGTGGACAACGGCCCGTCGAGCAGGTCGGCGGCCGACGGGTCGAGGTAGGGCCTGAGCTGGACCAGTGTCGCGGCCGCGAGGATCAGCCCCTGTCGCGGCGAGCGCCGCTTGAGCGCGAGGATGCGTGCAACGGCGCGGTCATTGCGCGGATCGCAGCCGAGACCGAAGCAGGCTTCCGTGGGATAGGCGGCGACGCCGCCATCACGCATTACCCGAGCCGCGTCGCCGATGCCCCGTGCGCGCACGGAATGCCTCAGCCGCGCGCGGCCCGTTCGCGGGCAATGGCGCGGTGTCCGATATCGCGCCGATAGTATGCCCCCTTGAAGCGAATGCCCTCACAGCGCGCGTAGGCGGCGCGTGCGGCATTTTCGACGCTGGCGCCGAGGGCAGTTACACACAGTACGCGGCCGCCGCTGGTGACGACGTCATCGCCTTCTGACCGTGTGCCAGCGTGAAAGACGCGCACGTTCGCGTCCTCGCCGGCGTCGAGGCCGACAATGACGTCGCCGCTGCGATAGTTGAACGGATATCCGCCCGCGGCCATCACCACGCCGACGCTGGCACGCGGATCCCATATTGCCTGGATGTCGTCGAGACGGCCGTCGAGCGCTGCCTCGCACAAGTCGACCAGATCGCTTTGAAGTCGCATCATGATCGGTTGTGTCTCGGGATCGCCGCAACGGCAGTTGAACTCGAGCACGCGCGGCTCGCCGTCAGCGCCGATCATGAGGCCGGCGTAGAGAAAACCGCAGTAGTCGATGCCCTCCGCGGCGAGACCGGTAATGGTGGGTCGAATAACCTGCGTCATGATGCGTTCGTGCATCGATTCGTCCACCAGCGGCGCCGGTGAACAGGCGCCCATGCCGCCGGTGTTGGGACCGGTGTCGCCTTCGTCCCGGGCCTTGTGATCCTGGCTGGACGCCATGGCAAGCGCCTGGCCGCCGCCGACCACGCAGATGAAGCTGACTTCCTCGCCCTCGAGAAACTCCTCGACGACGACACGGTGTCCGGCCTCGCCGAATCGGTTGGCGTCGAGCATGTCGTTCGCCGCCTCGATCGCCTCGTCGACGGACTGCGCGAGGATGACACCCTTGCCGGCGGCCAGGCCGTCCGCCTTGACCACGATCGGCGCGCCCTGCTCGCGAATGTACGCGGCCGCTTCGGCCGCGTCGGTAAACGTGGCGAAGCGTGCCGTCGGGATTCGGTGATTCGCGAGGAAGCGCTTGGCGAATGTCTTCGAACCTTCCATCCGCGCGCCCATCCGGTCGGGGCCGAAACAGCGCAGGTTCGCCTCGCGAAACGCATCGACCACGCCGTCGACCAACGGTGCCTCGGGTCCGATAACGGTGAGATCGATGGCATTGCCGCGGGCAAAGGAAACCAGCCCCTCGATGTCATGCGCGTCGATGGCCACGTTCTCGATGCCCGGCTCCTGGGCCGTGCCGGCGTTGCCCGGCGCGACGTAGACCACCTCAGCACGCGGCGACTGGGCCAGTTTCCACGCCAGGGCGTGTTCGCGGCCACCGCCGCCCGCAACCAGGATCTTCATGTTCAGTGCCTGAAGTGACGCATGCCGGTGAACACCATGGCCATGCCGTGCTCGTTGGCGGCGGCGATGACCTCGTCGTCGCGCACCGAGCCGCCGGGCTGGATCACTGCGCGAATGCCGGCGGCGGCGGCGGCATCGATGCCGTCGCGGAAGGGAAAGAAGGCATCGGACGCCATCACCGAGCCGGCAACCTCCAGGTTTTCGTCGGCCGCCTTGATACCGGCGATCTTCGCCGAGTAGACGCGGCTCATCTGGCCCGCGCCGACACCGATGGTGGCCTGGTCGCGGGCGTAGACGATGGCGTTGGACTTCACGTACTTGGCCACGACCCAGGCGAACAGCAGGTCGTCGAGCTGGGCGTCGTCGGGCTGGGCGCGGGTGACGATTTTCAGATCGTCGCGGGCGACGCGACCGGTGTCCATGTTCTGCAGCAGCAGGCCGCCGCTCACGCGCTTGAGATTCGGATAGCCGGCCTCGTACAAGGCACCGCCACCCCCCTCGAGAACGCGCACCGCGGACTTTTTCTTCAGCACGGCGCGGGCGTCCTTCTGCACCGTGGGCGCGATGATGACCTCGACGAACTGGCGCTCGATAATGGTTCGCGCGGTGCCCGCGTCCAGTGCGCGATTGAAGGCGATGATGCCGCCGAAGGCCGAGGTGGGATCGGTGGCGAAGGCACGATCGTAGGCGCTGGCGATGTCGTCGGCGACCGCCACGCCACAGGGGTTGGCGTGCTTGACGATCACGCAGGCCGGTGCGTCGAAGCTTTTCACGCATTCCAGTGCCGCGTCGGTGTCGGCGACGTTGTTGTACGACATCTCCTTGCCCTGCAGTTGCCGGGCCGCGGCCAGGCTGCCGCTCTCGCAGTAGTTGTCGCGATAGAAGGCGGCGCCCTGGTGCGGGTTTTCGCCGTAGCGCATGACCTCGAGGCGTCGGAATTGCATGTTGAGCACGCTCGGGAAGGCCTGCGGACGATCCGACGCGCCGAGGCTGCTCAGGTAGTTCGATATCGAGCCGTCGTAGCGCGCGGTGTGGGCGAACACCTTGAAGGCCAGTTCGCGCCGGGTGGCGGCGCTGACGCCGCCGTGACCGGCAAGCTCTTCGATGACGCGGTCATAGTCGTCGGTGTCGGTCAGCACGGTAACGGCGTCGTGATTCTTGGCCGCGGCCCGAAGCAGCGTGGGCCCGCCGATATCGATATTCTCGATCGCCTCGGCCAGGGTGCAGTCCTCGCGCTGGACGGTTGCCTCGAACGGATACAGGTTCACCGCGACCAGGTCGATGGGGGGTATGCCGTGTTCGTTCATCTGTGCGTCGTCGACGCCGCGCCGTCCGAGGATGCCGCCATGGATCTTCGGGTGGAGCGTCTTCACGCGGCCGTCCATCATCTCGGCGAAGCCGGTGTAGTCGGACACTTCGACCACGTCGATGCCGTTCTCGGTCAGCAGGCGGGCGGTGCCGCCGGTGGAAAGGATCTGCACGCCGTGCTCGGCCAGCGACTTCGCGAGGTCGACCACGCGGGCCTTGTCGGAAACACTGATCAGGGCGCGTCGTATCGGTCGGATATCGTCGTTCATGGACATCGGGTCCGGGTCAGGTTGGGCAATGTCCGGCGCCGGGCGGGCGCCGCTACTCGATGCCGTAGAGGTCGAGCTTCTTGCGCAGGGTGTTGCGGTTGATGCCGAGATAGCGCGCCGCCCGCGACTGGTTGCTGCCGGCATGACGCATGACTGCCTCGAGCAGCGGGCGTTCCGCCTCGGCCATGACGAGGTCGTAGAGGCCGGTCGGCGCCTCGCCGTGCAATTCTCGAAAGTAATGCTCCAGGGCCTTTTCCACGCATTGGCAGATGGGCGCGGGCTTGGAATCGTTCATGCGGCCTGCGAAAGCTGGATCCGGCGTTCGAAAAACTCGTCCAGCAGCGCCAGTTGTTCGCGCGCGTGCGCAGCCTTGAGGATGATCCGGCGCTCTTCAGCGCCCGGTGCGAATGCCTCGAGCTGCCAGCCGATGTGCTTGCGCGCCATGCGCACGCCCCGTTCTTCCCCGTAAAAGGCGTGCTGGGCCGCGACGAGGCGCCGTAGGATATCACGTTTTCGTATCGGCTCCGGCTCGCCCGGATCGTCCCGCCCGGCCAGCACGGCGGCAATGCGGCCGGGAAGCCAGGGACGCGAACGGGCGGCGCGTCCGATCATCACCGCGTCGGCCCCGGTCTGTGCGAGCACGGCCCGCGCCTCGCCGGCGCTGCGGATATCGCCGTTGGCCACGAGCGGCAGCGACACGGCGTCTCGCAACCGCCTGAGGGAGTCGTGCTCGGCGCTGCCATGGTAGAAATCGTTCCGGGTACGGCCGTGCAGGGTGATCGCCGCGATCCCGACCGACTCGGCAATCCGTCCGACGGAGACGATGTTGCGACAATCCGCGTCCCAGCCGGTGCGGGTCTTCAGCGTGACCGGTACGCTGACAGCATGGGCGACGCGTTCGAGGATGGCAGCGACCAGGGCCTCGTCGCGCAGCAGCGACGAGCCCGCCAGCTTGCTGCAGACCTTCTTCGCCGGACAGCCCATGTTGATGTCGATGAGGTCGGCGCCAAGATCGACGTTGTAGCGCGCGGCGTCGGCCATCTGGTCCGGGTCGGAGCCGGCGATCTGCACGTGCACGGGGCCGCGTTCGCCCCGGTGGTCGATACGCGAGCGCGACTTGGCGCTGTCGCGAAGCTCCGGACGCGACCCCACCATTTCCGAGATCGCGTGTCCGGCGCCCAGTGTCCGGCACAGCATCCGGAACGGCTTGTCGGTGATCCCCGCCATGGGCGCGAGAAACACCGGGTCGTCGAAACGGTACGGACCGATGCGCATGCCGGTGAGGTCGGTTTCTTCAGTGACCGCCCGATGCCACGACGCGGGTCTCGAAGCCGACGGCGTTTTCGTTCGGGCGCACCAGGTTGATGGAGGCAATGGCAAGAATGCCCGGGTCGAGCAGGGCGGTCTCGGGGCGTTCTCGCAGGTAGTCGGACGGCTCGTAGGTACGGCGGCCGACGATGCGGCCGTCCTTGTCGCTCAATGTGAGTTCGAGCGCCGGATAGGGCTGGGCGAAGCCGGCCCGATTGATCAGGTTGACGTTGATGCGAATCGCCCCGGGCACCTCCGGGTGCAAATCGACCCGCGTCTGGGCGATGTCGATGGCGCCGGGCTCCACGCGCTGGGGGGCCGCGCAGCCGGCGAACTCGCAGAACAGGCTGATGTAGGGCCGGGTGCCCTCGATGGAATACAGCTCGTCGACGAGAAAGAACCGCACTTGCAGGACCACGAGCACGATCAGGACGAGGACGCCGCTGGCCCAGAGAAACTGGGTACCGCGCCGGTCGTTGTCCGGTATCGATACCCAGTGGACGTTGGGGTCGACGCGCGGGCCGGGATCGTCGGCGGGCGCCGCACGGGGCGAGTGTGAAGGCGCCTTGAGCTGGATCGCGGGCTTGCGCCGCAGGGGCGCGCGCGGTGTCGCGGCCCGCGACGGCCGCTGGCGCGGCAGCAGGCCGTCATCGGCGCCGACGGACAGGCCCGGGCGCGGCGAGGCGTCCAGCCGCGGCTCGATGCGTCCGTCGGTCCGGCCGGAGTCGGTCGCGCCGTCGTGTTCGTCCCCGCGCGCGGTGCGGTGGTCTTCCCGGTTCGTCATCGGCCGGTTCGACTCGCTGTCGTTTTCGTCTTCATCGACATCATCTTCGTGTTCGTCAAAGGCATTGTCGAGCCGCAGCGTACGGCGGATCTCCTCGTCGCTCAGGTCTTCGTCTTCCCCGGCATCGGTCTCGTCCGCGTGCGGTCCGAACGACACCGGAGACGAGTCGTCGTCGTGATCGGCCGGGTGACGCACCAGCGGGCCGAAGGCGCGCCGGTGGCGCTGCACGGCATCGTCGTCGTCGCCCTGCGGTTCGACGTCGAAGTCCCTCGTTTCCTCGTGCGGGTCGATGGGCCCCGCCGCGTCGATGTCGATGATGTCGTCGTCCGTGTCGTCGGGGAACGATTCGTCCTGCCCGCCGTCATCCGTGTCGATCGCGGCCGCGGGTTCGGAGTCGTCGGAAAACGTATCACGCGGCGGCAGCGGGAAGTCATCCTCGACGCGTTCGTCGCGGCGGCGCGGGCGTACCGAGACGATGCGCGAGGGCGTTGGCGCCGATGGCCCGGTGTGCGGCTCCTCGTCCACCAGGTTCCAGGTGGCGTTGAACACGTTCTCGCAGTCCCCGCATCGAACGAGCCCCGCCTTGACCGCGAGGATCTGCTCGGTGACGTTGAAGATCGTCCGGCATTTCGGACACTGGGTATGCATCGGTCGTCGTCGCCGTTTACGAGGCCAGGAGAACCCACTCGTCGCGGGTCTGCACGGAGAAATCCAGCGCCGGAAAGGCGCCCGCGACCCGTTCGCGCTGGCCGTGAAGTATACCCGAGAGGATCAACGACCCGCCCGGCGCCACGGCCCGGGCCAGTGTCGCGGAGAGCATTACCAGTGCATCGGCGAGTATGTTGGCGATGACCACGTCGACGCAAAGGGATTCGGCGTCGATGGCGGCGGTTGCCGCGTCGGCGGAGATGACCTCGATCCGGTCGGCGACGCCGTTTTGTCGGGCGTTGGCGCGCGTGGCATCGAGCGCCCGCGGATCGATGTCGCAGGCGACGACCCGCGAGGCGCCCATGCGCGCGGCGGCGATGGCGAGAATGCCCGAGCCGCAGCCGAAATCCAGCACGCTCCTGCCCGACAGCCCGGCGCCGGCCAGGTGCTCGAGACACAGCGCCGTGGTCGCGTGCGTGCCGGTACCGAAGGCGAGGCCGGGATCGAGCGTCAACACGTGCGCCACGCCGTCGGGCGGTTCGCACCAGCTCGGACAGATCCACAGGTCCGGCGTGATCTCGACCGGGCGGTAGCGCTCCAGCCAGGCCCGCTCCCAGTCGCGATCCGCAATGCGTTCCACGCGACAGTCGTCGGGCGCGACGGCGAACACGCGCGACATCGCGGCGATCACCGGTTGCAGGGCAATGCCGTCGTCGAACAGTGCGCTCAGCCGGGTGGCGGTCCATTGCACGAGCGTCGGTTCGGCGAGATCGAAGCGGTCCTCGCCGCCTTCGCCCTCGCTGCTGACCGACAGCGCGCCCATGGCCTCGAGCAGTTCGGCCGCGGCATCGGCCTGGTGGCCCGCCAGGGGCACGTGCAGTTGCTGCCAGTAGCGCGTCGTCACGTCGCGCTTCCCGCTGCGCCGCCGCCGGTCGCGGTCACCTCGCCAGCAGTTTTTCGAGGTAGTGTATGTTCACCGGTGCGCGCCGGAACTCGGCGTCGTTCACCAGCCGCTGCTGCAGCGGGATGTTGGTGCGAATGCCGTCGATGATCATCTCCTGCAGCGCGCCGTGCATGCGCGCGAGCGCCTCCTCGCGGTCAGCGCCGAAGGCGATGACCTTGGCAATCATGGAGTCGTAGTAGGGCGGCACCGCGTAGTTGGTGAACAGGTGCGAGTCGACTCGCACGCCCGGGCCGCCCGGCGGGTGATATTGCACGACGCGCCCGGGCGAGGGCATGAAATTGTTCGGATCCTCGGCGTTGATCCGGCATTCCACCGCGTGTCCCTTGAGCGTGATGTCGTCCTGGGTAAACGGCAGCGGCAGGCCGGCGGCAATGCGGATCTGCTCCTTGACGATGTCGATGCCGGTGACGAGCTCGGTCACCGGATGCTCCACCTGCACGCGCGTGTTCATCTCGATGAAATAGAACTCGCCGTTCTCGTACAGGAACTCGAACGTTCCCGCGCCGCGATAGCCGATCACCCGGCATGCCTCGGCACAGCGTCTGCCGATGAAGGCGCGCTGCTCGTCGGTGATGCCCGGGGCGGGCGCCTCCTCGATGACCTTCTGGTGGCGTCGCTGCATGGAGCAGTCGCGATCGCCCAGGTGGACGGCGTTGCCGTGAGAATCGGCAAGCACCTGGAACTCGACGTGACGGGGCGTCTCGAGAAACTTCTCCATGTAGACCACGTCGTTGTTGAAGGCGGCTCGCGCCTCGCCCCGGGTCAGGCGCACGGCGTTCAGCAGCGCGGCCTCGGTGTGCACCACCCGCATGCCCTTGCCGCCGCCGCCGCCGGCGGCCTTGATGATCACCGGGTAGCCGATCCGCGCCGCGGTCTCGATGATGCGGTCGTTGTCCTCGGGCAGCGGTCCGTCGGAACCGGGCACGCAGGGTACGCCGGCTTCCTGCATGGCGCGGATCGCTGAAATCTTGTCGCCCATCAGGCGGATGGTCTCGGCGCGCGGGCCGATGAAGGCGAACCCGCTCTGCTCCACGCGCTCGGCGAAATCGGCGTTCTCCGACAGGAAGCCGTAGCCGGGGTGAATGGCGCCGGCGTCGGTCACTTCAGCGGCCGCGATCACGGCCGGGACGTTGAGATAGCTCTCGCTCGCCGCCGGCGGGCCGATGCAGACCGACTCGTCCGCCAGGCGCACGTACTTGGTGTCGCGGTCCGCCGTGCTGTGCAGGGCGACCGTCTTGATCTTCAACTCGCGGCAGGCGCGCAGGATGCGCAGCGCGATCTCGCCGCGGTTGGCGATCACGATTTTGTCGAACATGACGCGGCTGGTGTCCTGTATCGAAAATGGGTTACGCGATACTCGCACGGCAGGCGTGGGTCACACCCTGTCGCGCCGACGTGTCGTGTCCGCTCGCGGGGCGGCGACGCGCGTCGCCGCCGGGGCGCGGCGTGACGCTTCGCCCGGTCGCTTGAACGGCGCAAGAGACCACGACATTGGGGCCTGTCCACACGACGCGTTCGCGGCGATCTTTCGGCCCTTTTTCGCCCCGACGGCGTTGCATCTCGTCGCCATGGAACCACCATGACGCCTCGATGCGCCTTGTCGG
>JAUIDF010000081.1 GCA_030429125.1 Gammaproteobacteria bacterium
GACATAGGCGCGCATGTCCTCGATGGGACGGGTGGCGACGCCGGTCTCCATCGCCGCACGCGCCACCGCCGGCGGCACCGCGCTGATCAGGCGCGGGTCGAAGGGCTTGGGCAGCAGGTATTCCGGACCGAAGACGAGCTTCTCGCCGCCGTAGGCGTTCGCGACCACCTCGGGCACCTCGGCGGTGGTGAGGTCCGCGATCGCTTTTACGCAGGCGAGCTTCATCGCCTCGTTGATGGTGGTCGCGCCTACGTCCAGCGCACCGCGAAAGATGAACGGAAAGCACAGGACGTTGTTCACCTGGTTCGGATAGTCCGATCGGCCGGTGGCGATCACCGCGTCGGGCTTCGCGGCGCGCGCCTCCTCGGGCATGATCTCGGGCGTGGGATTGGCGAGCGCGAGGATCAGCGGCCGGTCGGCCATCTTCGCCACCATGTCGCGGGTCAGCGCGCCGGCACGCGACAGGCCGAGGAACACGTCGGCGCCGTCGATGGCGTCGTCCAGCGTGCGCGCGTCGGTGTCGGCGGCATACTTGCGTTTCTTCTCGTCCATGGCGCCGTCGCGACCGGCATGGATCACGCCCCGGCTGTCGATCACCAGGACATTCTCCTTGCGGATGCCCAGGCCCAGTGCAAGGTCCAGGCATGCCATGGCGGCGGCGCCGGCGCCGGAAACCACCATGCGAATGTCGCCGGGTTCCTTCTCCACCACGCGAAGGCCGTTGAGCAGGGCCACCGCGGTGACGATGGCGGTGCCGTGCTGGTCGTCGTGGAACACGGGAATCTTCATTCGCTCCTTGAGTTTTTCCTCGACGTAGAAGCATTCCGGCGCCTTGATGTCCTCCAGGTTGATCGCACCGAATGTCGCTTCCAGCCCGGCGATGATCTCCACCAGCTTGTCGGGGTCGCGCTCGTCGATCTCGATGTCGAACACGTCGATGCCGGCGAACTTCTTGAACAGGACGGCCTTGCCCTCCATGACCGGCTTTGAGGCGAGCGCGCCGATGTCGCCGAGGCCCAATACGGCCGTGCCGTTGCTGACCACGGCGATGAGGTTGCCGCGCGCGGTATAGCGCGCCGCGTTGGCGACATCCGCGGCGATCTCCAGGCAGGCCTCGGCGACGCCCGGTGAGTAGGCGAGGGTGAGGTCGCTCTGGCTGTCCATGGGCTTGGTAGCCTGGATGGCCAGCTTGCCGGGGCGGGGAAACTCGTGGTAGCGAAGCGCCTTGTCTCGCAGCGTCGTGCTCATGGCGAAATCCTCGTGGCTCCTGTCATCTTGTTATCGCGGCCAGCGCCAACCCGGTCGCACCGCCCGGTCTATGCTATGTCAAAGCGCCGCAATCGAGAAACGGCGTTGTTCCACGATTCGGTTGGCATCGAGCCGGCGGTATACTACGTCGCGTTGACCGTTCACCCCATTGGCGGCTGCCGCCAACACCGCGACCCACCATGACCGCCACGCCCGCCAGTCGTCGCCTGCTTCATGCCAACGATCGCGACGGCGAGTATCCGGCCTCGTACTATGCCGCGACAGCCAGCGGGTCGCCGGCACACGCGCCGCTTACGGGCGACGCGGCCTGCGACGTCGCCGTGATCGGCGCCGGCTACTCGGGCCTGTCCTGTGCCCTGCATCTCGCCGAACGTGGCTACGACGTCGTCGTGCTCGATGCCCACCGCGTCGGCTGGGGCGCGTCCGGACGCAACGGCGGCCAGGTCGGCACCGGCCAGCGGCTGGAGCAGGACGAACTCGAGAAGCGGGTGGGAGAGACGCTGGCGCGACAGGCCTGGGCCATCGCCGCGGACGCAACGGCGCTGGTCAAGGATCTGGTACGACGCCACGACATCGCCTGCGATCTCAAGCCCGGCGCGCTGCACGTGAATCATCGCGCGCGCTTCGATCGTCATTCGCGCGCCTACGTGGACTTCCTGAACGAGCGCTACGACTATCGCGAGATTCGCTACGTGCCGCCCGATGAACTGGCCGGCATGCTCGGCGCCAGCGGCTACTCGGGCGGCAGTTTGGATACCGGCGCGGCCCACCTGCACCCGTTGAACTACGCGCTGGGCATCGCCGCGGCGGCGCTCGCCCGGGGTGTGCGAATCCACGAACGGTCGGAAGTTCTCGAGGTGACGCCGGGCGACCCGGTGCGCCTGCGTACCGCATCGGGCTCGCTGCGCGCGCGTCACGTCGTCTATGCCTGCAACGGCTACCTCGGCGATCTCGATCGCCGCGTCGCCGCGCGCGTGATGCCGATCAACAATTTCATCATCGCCACCGAGCCGCTCGGCGAGGCGCGTGCCCGCGAGCTGATCCGCGACGACGTGTGCGTGGCGGACTCACGCTTCGTGATCAACTACTACCGGTTGTCCGCCGACAAGCGACTCCTGTTCGGCGGCGGCGAGAACTACGGCTATCGCTTTCCGCGCGACATCAAGGCCTTCGTTCGCCGGCCCCTGCTCAAGGTCTACCCGCAACTCGCCGATACGCGCATCGACTACGGCTGGGGCGGCACGCTGGCCATCACCATGTCGCGCCTGCCGCACTTCGAACGCCTCGACGGCAATCGCCTGTCGATCTCCGGGTACTCGGGCTCGGGCGTCGCCATGGCCACCTGCGCCGGTGCCATCGCCGCCGAGGCCGTCGACGGCGTGGCGACCCGATTCGACGTCATGAACCAGTTGCCGACGCCCGTCTTCCCCGGTGGTTCGCGGCTGCGAAGCCCGCTGCTGGCGTTGGCAATGACGTGGTACGCATTGCGCGACCGGTTGTAGGCGGCGCCTTTCGTGCCGGGCCCCGCCGATGTCGTTGCCGGCGCGAGTATGCCGTGTTGATGGCGTCCCACATCCCGGAGGCGCGGACGCGACTGCGGCGACGCCGGGATTCGCGTGTCGCCGGCTGCGGGCCCGGGCCGGTATCGGACGCGAGTGTCACCTGAGCCCCCGCGACAGGTACTCGGCGAGGCGCACGCCCGCGCGGCGGATGCGCTCGCGCGCGACCCCGGTGGCGTATCGCCGATAAGCGCCGTCCAGCCATCGCGCGCCGTCGAGCGGTCCGCACCGCCCATCGCGCACCCGGCAGTAGCGCGTGCGCGGATCGGTCGTCACGCGGTAGGACTCCGCTACCCATTCGAGTGGCGGGTCCGCCGACCAGCGGCGCCTTTCCGCGGTCGTGACCGATGCACTGAGGGTCTTCGCGAATGCCCACCAATCCTGATCGCCCAGCAGTTCGTCCACCACGCCGCGGTCCCATACCGCGTGCAGGTTGGGCTCGTCGAACGATCCGCCCGACACGTCCACCGCATTGCCGCCGAAGTCGTCGGCGAAGGCCGCGTGCATGGGCTGATGGGCATCGGCGATCCAGTGGCCGAGGAACAACATGGCTTGCGCCCGGGTCCGGTCGTCGCGGTCGTGGTTGGCGAACTGCCGAAAATGATGCTCGATGCCGGTCAGCACGCAGTCGCCCCCGCAGTGCAACGACTCAGGCGTGCCGGCGCGGCGCGGCACGTTGATGTAATGCCAGCGTTCGAAGGGCGAGAAGCGCCGCCAGGCCCCGGCTCCGCTTCTCGCGCGGCCGCGCGCCTCGTCGGCAAACAGGCAGCCGGTGGTGAAGTAGCGGTAGCGCAGGCCGCGAGGACCGCGAAACCGCGACGCCAGCCGGTCGATCTCGGCCCGCTCGTCGTCTTGCAGTTGCAGCAGCGCCACGGCGCAGATCAACCGGTGACCGAGCGCGCCCCAGGCAAGGGCATCGGCGGCGACGGCGAAGGAGAGACAGACGGCCAGTAACGGGGCCGCGAAACCGGGTCGATGTCGCACGTCCTGTGCCATGGCGGTTCCCCGTGGCGGTTGATCTATTCGAGCCGCTCGTAGGGCAGGCCCACGTAATTCTCCGCGACGGCCGTCATGCCGGCCGTCGACGACGTGTAGTACTCGAGATCGGCCAGTTGCACGCGGCGGTCGAAGGCGTTGTCCGAGAACCGGTGCAGCAGGTGAGTCATGAACCACGAAAAGCGCTCCGCACCCCAGATGCGTCGCAAGCAGGTCGGTGAGTAGCGTTCGATGAGATCGGTCCGGTCGCGTTCGTAGATCGCGACGAACAGTTCGAACAGCGTTGCCACGTCGCTGGCGGCGAGGTTCAGCCCCTTGGCGCCGGTCGGCGGCACGATGTGGGCGGCGTCCCCGGCGAGAAACAGCCGGCCGTGCTGCATGGGTTCGGCGACGAAGCTGCGAAGCGGCGCGATGCTCTTCTCGATGGAGGGTCCGGTGACGAGCCGGGACGACACCTCGCCCGGCAGTCGCCGCCGCAACTCCTCCCAGAAGCGGTCGTCCGACCAGTTGTCCGCCGATTCGCCCTGGGGTACCTGAACGTAGTAGCGGCTGCGCGTGGGTGAGCGCATGCTGCACAGGGCGAAGCCTCGCTCGTGGCCGGCGTAGATGATCTCGTCGGACACCGGTGGCGTGTCGGAGAGCACGCCCAGCCAGCCGAACGGATAGACGCGCTCGTACTCGGTGAGAACGTGCTTCGGGAAACTTTTTCTCGCGATGCCGTGAAAGCCGTCACAGCCGGCGATGTAGTCGCAGTCGAGTCTCACCGTCTCGCCGCCCCTGACGAAGGTGAGGTAAGGTCGTTCGGTGTCGACATCGTGCGGGGTCACGTCCGCGGCCTCGTAGACACTGGTCGCGCCCACCGCCTCGCGCGCGTCCATCAGGTCGTGGGTGATCTCGGTCTGGCCATAGACCGTGACGGTGCGGCCGCCGGCGTGTTCCTTCAGGTCGATCCGTCGCACCTTGTCGTCGAAGGCGAGTTCGACGCCTTCGTGAACCATGCCGACGCGATCCATGCGTTCCGCCACCCCGGCGGTGTGCAACAGGTCCACGGTGCCCTGTTCCAGCACGCCCGCACGAATGCGCCCCAGCACGTACGCGGCGCTCTGGCGTTCGACGATGACGTTGTCGATACCGCGCGTGTGAAGCAGTTGCCCGAGCAGCAAGCCCGACGGTCCCGCCCCGATGATGGCGACTCTTGTTTTCATTTCTCCGCAGCCTTCCCGGGTGCGCATGCCGCCCGGGATTCTTCCTGCCTCCGCCCCCGATCATACTATTGTCGGCGACGGGTGGGGCGGGTCATCGGTCGTGCGCTGGTCGTGCGGGCCGGCCGTCGTCGCCTCGCCCGCGGACCGATCTCTCGGTGTCAGGTTGCGCGGGGTGCGGGCGCAGGTATCGGGAGGTGTGCGCCGCATGGGCGCGGCGCCTAAGCCTGAAGTGATGGATTCACGGCGTCCCCCCGGGACGCGCGCCCGCACCCCGCGTCGGCACGGCATCAAGCGCGTCAGCCCACCGCGGCGTCGATACATACGGTGTGCCAGGCGTTTTGACTTGCCCGCCCCCGCCGGCCAAACTTTGCGCCCCCGAAACGACAAACCCGAGGATTTGCCATGGCCGCCTTTCTCATCGCCGACGTCGCCGTTCCCGACATGCAGGCCTACGCCGACAGCGGCTACCTCGAGGCGGTGCCGGGGATTGCCGCGCAGTTCGGCGGCACCTACCGCGCCCGGGGCGGCGCCTTCGACGTGCTCGAGGGCGACTGGCAGCCGGTGCGGATGGTAATCATCGAGTTTCCCGACATGGAGCGGCTGCGGCAGTTCTACGACAGTGAAGACTACCGGCCCTATCGCGACATCCGTCAAAGACTCACCGAGTCGAAGATCATCGCCCTCGATGGCCTGGCCGGGCCGATCGATCCGTGAGCGAGATCTACCCGCACTGCTTCGAGCCGCTGGACCTGGGCTTCACCACCCTCGCCAACCGGTTCATGATGGGTTCGATGCATACCGGCCTCGAGGAGGCAGACAACGGCTTCGCGCGCATGGCGACGTTCTACGCCGAGCGCGCCGCCGGCGGTGCCGGTCTCATCGTCACCGGCGGCGTTTCGCCCAATCGCGACGGCATGCTCGGCCTCGGCGCCAACGAGCGCTGCTTCCCCGACAGCCACCGCGAGCACGAGATGATCACCGACGCCGTGCATGCCGAGGGCGGCCGCATCCTGCTGCAGCTCCTGCATGCCGGGCGCTATTCGAAGCACGATCATCCGGTGGGGCCCTCGCCGATCCGCTCGCCCATCAATCGCCACGTGCCGCGCGCACTCGAGGCGAGCGAGATCGAACGGACCGTGGAGGACTTCGCCGCCAGCGCCGTGCTCGCCCGCGACGCCGGCTACGACGGCGTCGAGATCATGGGATCGGAAGGCTACCTGCTGTCCCAGTTTCTCTGCGCGCGCACCAATCACCGCGACGACGGGTACGGCGGCGACTGGGCGCGCCGCAAGCGCCTGGCCGTGGACGTCGTGCGCCGGGTGCGCGCAGCGGTCGGCGACGACTGGATCATCATGTTCCGACTCTCCGTGCTCGACCTCGTCGAGGGCGGCATGACGGCCGCGCAGGTCGTCGATCTCGCGCGGTCGGTACAGGCGGCGGGCGCGACCTTGCTCGATTCCGGCATCGGCTGGCACGAGGCGCAGGTACCTACCATCATGGGCCTGGTGCCCCACGGCGCCTTTGCCTTCGCCACGCGCCGCGTGCGCGCCGCGGTGGACATTCCCATCGCCGCCTGCAATCGCGTCAACGATCCCGCCACCGCCGAATCGCTGATTGCCGGCGGCGACGCCGACCTCGTCTCCATGGCGCGACCGTGGCTGGCCGACGCTGCCTTTGCCGCCAAGGCCCGCGACGGTCGCGCCGATCGCATCAACACCTGCATCGCCTGCAACCAGGCCTGTCTCGACGCAATTTTCGTCGGCGAGGAGGCCACCTGCCTGGTCAATCCGCGTGCCGGTCGCGAAACCCTGTTTGACGAGTCGCCGGCCTCTTCGCCCCGACGCATTGCCGTGGTCGGCGCCGGTCCCGGTGGCCTTGCCTGCGCCACCACGCTGGCAGCCCGTGGCCACGCCGTCGAGTTGTTCGAGGCCGGCGCGCGCATCGGCGGTCAATTCAACCTTGCGCGGGTCATTCCCGGCAAGGCGGACTACGGCGAGACGTTGCGATATTTTGAGCGCCGCATCACCGAACTCGACACGCTGAGGCTGCGTCTCGGCGAGCGCGCCGGCTTCGAGCCGCTGGCGCGGGACTACGACGCCGTGGTGCTGGCCACCGGCGTGACGCCGCGATGGCCCGATATACCGGGCATCGGGCATCCCATGGTCATGTCGTATGCCGAGCTGCTCAGCGGACGACCGGCGGGCGGTCGCGTGGCGGTCATCGGCGCCGGCGGCATCGGCTTCGACGTCGCGGAGTTTCTCACCGCGCCGCGACACGACGGCCATGCCGTCGACGGCTATCTCGACGAATGGCGCATCGATGCCTCGCCGGCGAGCGCCGGCGGCCTCGCCGATGCGGTCGGCGACGCATCGGATCGCACGGTGTACCTGCTCAAGCGCAGCGCCGATCGCTTCGGTCGCACCCTGGGCAAGTCCACCGGCTGGGCCCTGCGCGCCGCGCTGGCGCGTCGCGGCGTATGCATGCTGTCGGGCGTCGAGTACCGTCGCATCGACGACGACGGCATCGAGATCGCCATGGACGGGACGACGCGCCGGCTCGCCGTGGACAACGTCGTGGTCTGTGCCGGCCAGGAAAGCCTTCGCGATCTGTACGAGCCGCTCTACCGCAGCGGCGTGCCCACGTACCTGGTCGGCGGCGCCGAGCTCGCTGCCGAGCTCGATGCCCGGCGCGCCATCGAGCAGGGCTATACCCTGGGGCTGCGCCTCTAGGCGGGCAGGATCGCGTGTCCGTCGACGCCGATCGCTGGCCCCTGCCGCGCACGCGCCATCGCCCCGGCAGCGGCACCCAGCCGGACCACGATCTGCTCGATACGGTGGTCGCGGCCTGTCCGGCGCGCACCGATGCCGGCAACTGGATGCAGAACCCGACCTGGCTGTACGGCTGGCGGCTGCTTGCGGCCGGGTACTACTGGGAAGCACACGAGGCGTGGGAGCCGGTCTGGCAGCGGGCCACGCCCAACAGTCGCGAGCGGCTCCTGGTTCAGGCCACGATCCAGCTGGCCAATGCCCTGCTCAAGCGCCGCACCGGTCGCGACCGGGCGGCGGTGCGGCTGCTCGACCACGCCGGACGTCTGTTGCGCGAGCTGTACGGCCGCGGCGGGGGGCCGTCGCTGATGGGTGTCGATGTCGCCGCACTCGGCCGCCTGATCACGTCGTTGAATGCATAATAGTGCATATTACGTTGAAATATGCTCTATAAGGCCCTTTGAAGGCGATTTGTGAGTGTATTAAACTGCACTGCATGAATACGCACCTCGCCAGAAAGGCCACCCACGCCATGCAGATCGACTTCCAGACCGACCCCTCGCGCTACCGCCACTGGCGCATCGAAACCGATGGACCGGTAGCACGCCTGATCATGGACGTCGACGCCGATGCGACGCTGTTCGAAGGCTACCAGCTGAAGCTCAACTCCTACGATCTCGGCGTCGACATCGAGCTCTACGATGCCGTGCAGCGACTGCGCTTCGAACATCCCGAGGTGAAAGTGGTCCTGCTCACCTCGGGCAAGGACAAGGTCTTCTGCGCCGGCGCCAACATCCGCATGCTGGCGGGTGCGTCCCACGTGCACAAGGTCAACTTCTGCAAGTTCACCAACGAGACGCGCAACGCGATGGAGGAAGCCAGCGCCGAGTCCGGCCAGCACTACATCGCCGTGGTCTCCGGCGCCTGCGCCGGCGGCGGCTACGAACTCGCACTTGCCGCCGAGCACATCATCCTCACCGACGACAGTACGTCGTCGGTGGCGCTGCCAGAAGTGCCGCTGCTGGCGGTGTTGCCGGGCACCGGCGGTCTCACCCGCGTCACCGACAAGCGCAAGGTGCGCCGCGACCGCGCCGACATCTTCTGTTCCATCGAGGAAGGCATCAAGGGACAGCGCGCCGCCGAGTGGCGGCTGGTGGACGAGGCGGTGCCGAACTCGAAGCTCGAGGCCGTGGTCGCCGAGCGCGCGGCCGAGTTCGCGGCGCGATCCGATCGGCCCGACGACGCCGCGGGCGTCGCGCTGACGCCCATCGAGCGCGGGCTGGCCGACGACACCATCGAATACTCGTCGGTGTCCGTTTCCATCGACCGCAAGGCCGGTACCGCCACGCTGACCGTACGCGGCCCCGACGCGAAGCCGCCGGCGGATGCCGGCGCCATGCAGGCCGAGGGCGCCGGATTCTGGCCCCTGCGCCTGGCGCGCGAACTCGACGACGCCATCCTGCATCTTCGCCTGAACGAAACCGGCATCGGCGTGCTCGTCTTCGAGAGCGCGGGCGACCCGGCCGCGGTCATGGCCTTTGACGACTTCCTGGAAGCACACGCCGATCACTGGCTGGCACGGGAGATCACGCTGTACTGGTCACGTCTGCTGAAGCGAATCGACCTGACTTCGCGCACGCTGGTGGCGCTGGTGCGCCCCGGCGGCTGTTTCGCCGGCACGCTGGCCGAGATCGTCTTCGCCGCCGACCGCGCCTTCATGGCCGATGGCGAATTCGAGGGCGCCGAGGGCGAGGCGGGCCTGGTCCTGCACGAGCGAAACTTCGGCCGCTACCCCACGGTCAACGGCATCAGCCGTCTCGATTCGCGATTCTTCGGCGAGCCGGCATCGATCGACGCCGCCCGCGAGCGGGTCGGCGACATCCTCGACGCGTCCACCTGCGAGACGCTTGGGTTGGTCACGGCGGCCTATGACGACATCGACTGGGACGACGAGGTCCGCATCTATCTCGAGGAGCGAACCAGCTTCTCGCCGGACGCGCTGACCGGCATGGAGGCGAACCTGCGCTGCGTCGGACCCGAGACCATGGAGAGCAAGATCTTCGGCCGGCTCACCGCGTGGCAGAACTGGATCTTCCAGCGCCCCAACGCCGTGGGCGAGGACGGCGCGCTGCGTCGCTACGGCAGCGGCCGCAAGGCGGACTACAACCGCGAGCGCGTCTGAGCGCGTCGCGGCGAACAGCATTCACAGCACTTCGATAAAGAGCGCATTGACATGAACGACCTGAACGTCAACTACGACACGTCGATCCCGAACAACGTCGGACTCGCCGACGACAAGCGGGTACTGAAGGCACTCGAGCAATGGCACCCGGGGTATCTCGACTGGTGGAAGACCATGGGCCCCGAGGGCTTCCAGGAATCCCTCGTCTATTTGCGCACCGCGGTCGGCGTCGATCCCAAGGGCTGGGCGCAGTTCGGCTACGTCAGGATGCCCGAGTATCGCTGGGGCGTGTTGCTGGCGCCGCAGGAGGAAGGGCGCACCATCGCCTTCGGCAATCACAAGGGCGAGCCGGTCTGGCACGACATCCCGGGCGAGTACCGCGCCATGCTGCGGCGCCTGGTCGTGATCCAGGGCGACACCGAGCCGGCCTCGGTGGAACAGCAGCGCCATCTCGGTGCCACCGCGCCGTCACTGTACGACATGCGCAACCTGTTCCAGATCAACGTCGAGGAGGCGCGGCACCTGTGGGCCATGGTGTACCTGCTGCAGAAGTACTTCGGCAAGGACGGCCGCGAGGAATCCGGCGAGTTGCTGCGCCGCCGCTCGGGCGACATGGACAAGCCGCGCATGCTCGGCGCCTTCAACGAGGCGACGCCGGACTGGCTGTCGTTCTTCATGTTCACCTACTTCACCGACCGCGACGGCAAGATGCAACTCGAGAGCCTGGCCCAGTCAGGATTCGATCCGCTGTCGCGCACCTGCCGCTTCATGCTCACCGAGGAGGCGCACCACATGTTCGTGGGTGAGTCCGGTATCAGCCGCGTGGTGCAGCGTACCTGCGAAGCCATGAACGAGGCGGGCATCACCGACCCCCATGACGTGGAGGCCGTGCGCAAGCTCGGCGTGGTGGACCTGCCGACCCTGCAGAAGAAGGCCAACCTGCACTACTCGTTGTCGCTGGACCTGTTCGGCTCGGAGATTTCCACCAATGCCGCCAACGCGTTCAGCGCGGGACTGAAGGGTCGCTACAACGAGACGAAGATCGACGACGACCACGTGCTCACCGATGCCACCTACCCGGTGCTGAAGCTGGTCGACGGCAAGCCGACGCTGGTGGACGAGCCGGCCCTGACCGCCATCAACATGCGCCTGCGCGACGACTACACCGCGGACGCGGCCAAGGGCGTGGAACGCTGGAACAAGGTGATCGCGAAGGCGGGCGTCGACTTCAAGCTGACCCTGCCGCACGTGGCCTTCCATCGCGCCATCGGCGAGTTCGGCGGCATCGATGCCGCGCCAGACGGCAGCGTCGTCGACGGCGACACGTTCAAGCAGCGTCACGACGAGTGGCTGCCTTCCAGGGACGACGGCGATTACATCCATTCGCTGATGCATCCGTGCCACGAGAAGGGCGCGTACGCCGACTGGATCGCGGCGCCGAAGGTGCCGATCGACAACAAGCCGGGCGACTTCGAGTTCGTGCAAATCGCCGCCTAGGCAAGCAGACCCATACCGCCGCCATGACCCAGGCCATCCGACAGCACCTGATCGATCCGGAGATCTGCATCCGCTGTTATACCTGCGAGGATGCCTGTCCCATCGACGCCATCACCCACGACGACAACAACGTCGTCGTCGATGCAGCCAAGTGCAACTACACCATGGACTGCATCGCGCCGTGTCCGACCGGCGCCATCGACAACTGGCGCTACGTCACCGAGGCCTACTCGCTGGATGAACAGTTCGGCTGGGACGAACTGCCCGAGCAGGCCGACCTCGGCGACGACGCCGGTACGCTGGGCGAGGCCATCGAGGACGACATCGGCGAGCTGATCGCGAGGGCGCACGCCGGCACCGGCGGACGGCCGGTGGCGCCCGCCTCGGCGGAGAATCCGTCGATCAACCTGTTCAGCCGCTCGCATCCCGCGGTGGCAACGGTGCAGGGCGCCTATCGCATCACCGACGACGATGCCGGCAGCGACGTGCGCCACATCATCCTCGGCTTCGGCGAAACCTCGTTCCCGGTGCTGGAAGGGCAGAGCGTGGGGATCGTGCCGCCGGGCAGTCGCGAGGACGGGCGGCCGCACGACATTCGCCTGTACTCGGTGTCGAGCGCCCGCGACGGCGAAAAGAGAAACGGCAACAACATCGCGCTCACGGTCAAGCGCGAGGACAAGGGGCTGTGCTCGAACTACCTGTGCGATCTGAAACGGGGTGACAAGGTCGAGGTGACCGGGCCGTTCGGCAGTACGTTCCTGATGCCCAACGATCCCAACTCGCACGTGGTCATGATCTGCACCGGCACCGGATCGGCGCCGTTTCGCGCGTTCACCGAGCGCCGCCGGCGCGCCATGCCGGGCGCCGGCGGCAAGTTCGTGCTCTACTTCGGCGCCCGTTCGCCCGGCGAACTGCCTTACTTCGGGCCACTCAAGAAAGTGCCGTCATCCCTGCTGGAACAGCATCTCGTCTACTCGCGACTGCCGGATACGCCGAAGGAGTACGTCCAGGACCGCATGCGCAAGCACACGGACGAGCTCTCACACCTGCTCGAATCGGATCGGACGCACATCTTCATTTGCGGCCTGAAGGGCATGGAGACCGGCGTCGACGAGGCGCTGGCGGACGTCTGCCGCGCGCATTCGCTGGCCTGGAGCGAGATCAAGCCGCGCATGCGCGAGCAGGGCCGCTACCACGTCGAGACCTACTGAGGCGCGCCGCCGGTGCCGGCGGAACGGGGCCGGGCGGGCCGCAACCCGTCCGCACCCGGCTCAGTCGAGCCTGAATCCGATTTTCACCGTCACCTGCCAGTGGGCGATCCTGCCGTCCTCGATGTGGCCGCGCGTTTCGACGATCTCGAACCAGTCCATGTTGTGAACGCTGGCGGCCGCCTTGGCGACGGCGGTCTGGACCGCGTCGTCGCTGCTCTTCGCCGACGATCCGGTGATCTCTATGGTCTTGTAGACGTGTGCTGACATGGCGTGTCTCCTGTCCGGGGGTGAA